>CALVHG010000015.1 GCA_944327285.1 uncultured Desulfovibrio sp.
CACAGCGCCGCCCGGCCCAAAGTGAGCGGAAAAACCGCGCTTTTTCCGCGAAACGACAGGCCGTATGGTTTGAAACGTGCAACGTTTCAAACTGAAAATGCTCTAAAAAAGGCCCCTTCCTGAGGAAGGGGCCTTTCTGTTTACCAGTGGATGGTGTGGACTGTCGCGGGGCCTCGTTCTACCGTGCGGGCATAATGAATTGCGGGCTGGCCAAGCAGCATGGCGTAGCTGAACTCATGCGTTTCCGGCAGGCCGAGACGGGGCAGAAAATCGGGCAGTACGAGCGTCAGGCACCAGTAGGCAAGACCGCACCAGCAGGTTCCCAGACCGCGGGACTGCGCCAGCAGCTCCAGATAGGAAAGGTAGATGAAGGGGTCCTGATCCCGGCAGGGAGCATCCTTGTGGTTGCCGACCAGCAGGCAGTGAGGCGCGCCCCGGAAGATGGCGTCCTCTCCCTTTTCCTGCCAGAGCTGGGCGGAACGGATGAAGAAGGCCGAGCGGCGGGACGGAGGCACGGCGTTCTGTGCGGCAAGGCGGCTGATGGCGGCATAGACCTCTGAGCGAAAGGCGTGCATCACGGACGCATCGTCAATGACGCCCACCCAGAGCTGCCGGGCATTGACGCCCGTGGGCGCATGGGCGGCGGCATCGAGCAGTTCCCGCAGATCGGCGGCGGGAATGTTGTCGGGCTTGTACCGGCGCACGCTGCGCCGTCCCTTGACCAGGCGGCACAAATCCGAAAAGGCGGGCAGTTTTTCGAGAGCGGCGCTTTCCGCGGGGCCGTGCCCGTTGATGGTGAGCGCGCCGACAGGACAGACGGCCAGACAGTGGTGGCAGTCCATACAGCTCTCTTCCTTGACCATTGCGGGCCGACCGTCGCGCATTTGCAGGGCTTGCGGCAGGCAGTCCGCGGCGCACTGGCCGCAACCGATGCAACAATCATTGTCAATGACGAGTGTTGGCATGTGTCTGCATCCTTTGCATTGTCCCTGTGCGGGGAATTTGTCCGGCATTTTCGGTATGTGAAGAGCCGGATGTTGCCGAGTTCAGAAGAAAATTTTTGTCTGTGCGATTTGAGAGGTCCAGAGCATTTTCAGTTTGAAACGTGTTGCGTTTCAAACCCTACGGCCTGTCGTTTCGCGGGAAAAACGCGGTCATATGCACCGGGGGACGATTGCCACGGGGAAAGCGGCAGTATTCCCGCACTGTCCATCTTCCAGATAAAAGCGCGTTGGGGGAAGGATGGGGGGCCGGGGGGGGAAGGAAACGCCCCTTGCGCGCCAGCCGCGACCGAATGGCGGCCGCAGGCCGTGCCCGTTAGGCGACGCAGGAGCCTTACGGGCATCGACAGCAGAGATAAGGGGGTTTCCTTCCCCCCGGAATATTCTGCACTAACGGGAATTGCGGCGATAGGCGCGCAGAGCGGCTTCCTGTTCCGCGGCTTCGGCGATCTGGACGGGAACAATGGTCTTGCCGATGGGGCAGAGGGCGAGGCCCGCGAGCTTGACGTGCTGCCAGGCAAAGGGAATGCCGATGATGGTCACGGCGCAGGCAAGGGCGCAGCAGAGGTGCCCCAGGGCGATCCAGAGTCCCGCGACGAGCAGCCAGATGATATTCCCTATGCTGCCGAAGATGCTGGTGCCGATGTCGCCTTTGCCTGTCAGCACGTCGCGGGAAACGGGCATGGAGCCGAAGGGGAAAAAGGCAAAGTTGCCCATGACGAAGCAGGCGCGTCCCCAGGGAATGCCGATGATGCTGATGAAGCAAAGGACGCCCGCCAGCCACCAGGCGAGCCCCATGAAGATACCGCCAAAGATAAACCAGAGCACATTGCCGAGACAGCCGAGGGCTTGCATGGGGGGCGTCCTCCTGGGCAAAGGTGAAAAAAAGCCCGCGTAGAAGAACGCGGGCCGGAGATTCGTTGAGGGTACAGGGGAACCTGAGCCCTAGAATTCGACAACAACCTGCTCGCCGTCGCCGGAGCGTTTGGCGATGGTGCCGATTTCCCACGCGCCATAACCGGAAGCGCGGATACGGCTCACGGCGCCTTCGGTTTCTTCCTTGGGCAGGATGAGGATATAGCCGATGCCGGCATTGAAAATCTGCATGATTTCCGGCCATTCCAGTTCGCCGACTTCCTTGATCCAGGGGAAGACGGGCGGCATGTCCCAGCTGCCGAAGCGGATATGGGCCTCCACCTGCGCGGGCAGGATGCGCGGGATATTGTCGTAGAAGCCGCCGCCGGTGATGTGGGCCATCCCGCCGATGGAGAGATCGCGCATGAGGTGACGCACGGTTTCCACATAGATGATAGTGGGCGCAAGGAGCACGTCGCGCACGGTGGCGCCGTCGGCGCCGGGGAAGGGATCGTCGGGGGAAAGGCCGCTTTTTGCCAGAATTTTCCGGGCCAGCGAGTAGCCGTTGGAATGCAGACCGGAAGAGGCGATGCCGACGATGCTGTCGCCGACGCGGATGCCGGAACCGTCAACCAGCTTGGCGTTGTCGACGATGCCGACGCAGAAGCCCGCGAGGTCATATTCGCCGGGGGCGTACATGTCGGGCATTTCCGCGGTTTCGCCGCCGAGCAGGGCGCAGGATGCCTGACGGCAGCCTTCGGCAACGCCGCTGATGACAGTGTGCGCGGTTTCCACGTCCAGCTTGCCGGTGGCGAAGTAGTCGAGGAAGAATAACGGCATGGCGCCCTGCACCAGAATGTCGTTAACGCTCATGGCGACAAGATCTATGCCCACCGTGTCATGCTTGTTGCACTGAAAGGCCAGCTTGAGCTTGGTGCCCACGCCGTCGGTGGAAGATACCAGCACCGGATCGGCCATGTCGGCAATTTCCGGGCGGAACAGGCCCCCGAAGCCGCCGATATCGGAGATAACGCCCTTGGTATGCGTGCGGGCGACAAGATGTTTAATGCGGCTTACAAGGTCGTTGCCCGCCTGAATGTTGACGCCGGCTTCAGTGTAGGCTTTGGCGCGGTCTGTGGACATAGATACTTCCTCCTTGCGGGGGAAGATAACAGAAAAAGTTGAGAATCCCAAGGGGCTTTTGGGGCAAAAATCCCGCTCCGATCAGCTTTTCACGCAACACCCTTGTCCGGCAGGAAAAAGGATTTGACAGGGAGCAGGCGCAATGGAATGGTATGGCAGGATACGTGAAAAGGTATGGGCGCATGCGACGAACAACCGGCAACGGGAGCGCGCATGACGCCGTTGCGCTGTGAGATGGAAAACCCCTGGAGAAAATTCATGACGACCAACGCAGATACCTTGTTTTCCGCCGTAAGAAAGAGGACGTCCCCCCTTGTGATGGCTCTTGCTCTTCTGGCTGCCTGTTCTCCGTCCTGGGCGGCGGAAAGCGGGGAGCAGGCCGGGGCCGCGCCGGGAGGACTGGAAATTCCTCCTCTTGTGGGCGGAGAGGGGCAGCCTCCGTCGCAGGTGCCGTCGGCGGCGGGGCAGGGCGCTCCTCAGATGTCGCCGTCGGAGGGGCAGCAGCAGGCTCCCGCTGCCCAGCCTCCGCGCAAGAATGTGCCGAGGGAAGATATTGTGAGCGGCACAGGCCAGTCGTTTGGAGGCTACAGCGGCACCTGGCATGATCCGGAACGGGATGAAACCGTGACAACGATCATCGCTCCTCGTCAGCCCATGACGCAGCAGCCGCCCATGTATATTGCGCCGCAGGTGTATCCCGACGCATATGGGAACTGGTCGCAGGGCGGCGGCGGGTATTATCCGCCGCAGTGGTATCCCGATAATCGTCCGCCGCGTCCCCCGCACTGGGATCAGGGTCATCGTCCCCCGCGTCCGCCGCACTGGAACCCGGATAATCGTCCGCCGCGCCCCCCATACTGGGAGCCGGGGCAGCGTCCGCCACACTGGGATCAAGGTCAGCGTCCCCCGCGTCCGCCGTATTGGGAACCGGGCCAGCGTCCGCCGCGCCCGCCGCACTGGGATCAGGGACGTCCGCCTTACCCGTCGCGTCCGCCGTCCTGGAATCCTGGTCAGCGTCCCCCGCAGGGAGGCGGCATTCCGCCGTCCTGGTGGCGCGGCTCCGGTCGATAGGCGTCGTGTGACAAAAGAAACAGTTCGACGGTCGGCCTCCTGGCGGATGCCGGCCGTTTTTTTGCAATAAGCCTGAGGTCCGCGGCACTAGCGCGGACAGGCGAGGGAGGGTTTATGACCGCTCAATTCTGGGAAGCGCTTCCTGACGATGCCGTGCGTTGCGGCCTTTGCGCGCATGCGTGCCGCATTCCGCGCAATGGGAAGGGCATTTGCGGCATGCGCGTAAATCTGCGCGGCAAGCTCGTGTCGCTGGCAGAGAACATTATGACCTCGCCGCATCTTGATCCGGTTGAAAAAAAGCCTCTGTATCATTTCCTGCCGGGCAGCAAGGTTTTTTCCTTTGGCAGCGTCGGATGTAATTTCTCCTGCAAGTTCTGCCAGAATTTTGCGATTTCCTGCCTGCCCTCAAAAAGCGGCTCCGTAACGGGGCAGCGCGTGGAGCCTGTCGAAGTGTTCCGTCTGGCGGAGCAGCAGCGGTCTTCGCTGGTGGCCTTCACCTATAATGAGCCGACAGTTTCCTTTGAACTGATGTTCGCGGTGGCGGGGCTGCTCCAGACAACGGAAAAGCGCTGCATCATGGTAACTAACGGCTTCATGTCTGAGGACTGTCTTCTGTCGTTGCGGCGGCGCATCAGCGCGGCCAATGTCGATCTGAAGTCGTTCCGGGAAAGTTTTTACCGCGAACAGTGCGGCGGACGTCTCGCGCCGGTGCTGGATAATCTGAAAACCATCCGCAAGATTGGCTGGTGGCTGGAAGTGACGACGCTGGTTATTCCCGGATTGAATGACAGCGATGACGAAATTCGGGATATCGCCCGTTTCATCCGGGATGAACTGGGGCCGGATACGCCGTGGCATCTTACGGCCTTCCGTCCCGCCTACCTGATGAGCGACAGACAGGCGACAGCGCAGGGACAGTTGGAACACTGCTGGAATCTGGCGCGCGGCGAAGGTTTAAATTTTGTGTACCTGGGCAATGTCAGCAGTCCTATGGGCGCCAGCACGTCCTGTCCCAAGTGCGGCATGCTGTGCATCGAACGGCGTAACGGGCGCGTGTCCAGCAAGATGACGACGCGCGGCATCTGTCCCAAGTGTGGCGAGCTGCTGCCGGGAGTGTGGGAGTGATTCTAGTCTATACCGGTAACGGCAAAGGCAAGACGAGCGCCTGTCTTGGGCAGGTTGTGCGGGCGTTGGGCAGCGGTCTGCGCGTGGCCTTTGCCCAGTTCATGAAGGAATCCGGCTGCGCCGGAGAGCAGCAGGTGCTGGAGCGCCTGCTGGGCGCGGATTTTCTGGCCGGCGGCTGCGGTTTTTTCCGACGGGAAGACGAGCGGCCGCGACACAGAAGCGCAGCCGAGCAAACGTTGTTGTGGGCGCGGCGGCAGCTTGCGGATCATGATATGCTGATTCTGGACGAATCGCTGTATGCTCTGCGGGCGGGTCTGCTGCTGCGGGAAGAGCTGGAATCGCTGCTGCTGGAAGCGCAGGAAAAATCCTGCCACGTGGTCCTTTCGGGGCGGGGCGCTCCTGACTGGCTGCTGGAGACGGCCGACCTCGTCACCAGCATGGAAGAGATCAGACACCCCTGGCAAAAGGGGCTCCCTGCGGTTCCCGGCGTGGATTTTTAGGGGCCGGGCGGCGCTGCGCAGCCGCCTCGCGTTTCACCTTTTTCAAAGGTGAAACGCTCTAAGAGCGCGGCCGTCCTTGCGGCGGCGCGCCGGAGAGAATGCGAAAAGGCCCTCATCGCTGTTGTGATGAGGGCCTTTTCGTGATCAAATGATAGGTTGTCCGCCGGACGTTCCCCGGCCTATTTCAGAACGGGCGTCGCCTCTTCGGGCAGCATCAGATAGCTGTAGACGCGAACAACGCCGTTGACGCGCTGCGCGGTCTGGATTGCCAGCGAACGTTCCTGTTCGTTGGCAACGACGCCGAGCAGCACGACGCGGCCGCTGTTGACCTCGGTATCAATGCGCGTGGAGCTGAGGTTGCTGGTGCTGATAAGCTCGGTGCGGAGTTTGGTCGCCAGCATGAGATCGGATGTTTCGCTGGCGGCGGCATCAAACCAGTGAGCGCGCACCGAGCGGACCCGCGCATCCCGGCGGGCAATGGTAATGGCTTCGTTCCGGGCCTGGGGAGGCACTTCGCCCACAAGGAAGACATGCCCGTAATAGCAGTAAACGGAAATATTCCAGCCGTCGCCGAATTTGTGGTTGAGCAGGTCCGTTTTGATGCCGGTGGCAATGCCCTTGTCCTCGGCAATGGTGCCGCTCAGGCGCTTGTCGTCGTAGACGCCGTAAGCGACATTGCAGCCGTTCAGGGCGAAGCAGCAGAGCAGAAGCAGCAGGATCAGAAAGCGGGGCATGAGAACCTCCCGATTATTCCTTGACGCGGCGGATACGCGCGCCCACGGCATTCAGCTTTTCTTCGATACGTTCGTAGCCGCGATCCAGATGGTAGATGCGCTGCACTTCCGTGACGCCATGAGCGGCAAGACCGGCCAGCACGAGCGAGGCGCTGGCGCGCAGGTCCGACGCCATGACGGGCGCGCCGGTCAGGCGCTCAACGCCGCGAATCATGGCCGTTCTGCCGGAAACACGAATGTCCGCGCCCAGACGCACCAGTTCGAGCACATGCATGAAGCGGTTTTCAAAAATCCGTTCTTCCACCATGCTGGCCCCATTGGCCAGCGCCATGACGGCCATGATCTGAGCCTGCATGTCCGTGGGAAAGCCGGGGTAGGGCTGCGTTTTGACGTCCGTTCCGTTCAGCCGGCCGTCGCAGACGGCGCGCACGCCTTCGGAGGTGCGTTCGATCTTCATGCCCATGCCCTGCAACTTGAGAATGACGGCTTCCAGTTCCTCATAGGGGCAGCCGCGCACCAGCAAATCGCCGCCGGTGATGCCGGCAGCCGCGAGGAAGGTCCCCGCTTCGATGCGGTCGGGCATGATGGCATAGCTGCTGCCGCGCAGGCTGGAGACGCCCTGCACCGTGATGGTGCTGCTGCCGTGCCCTTCGATTCGCGCGCCGCAGTGGCGCAAAAAATTGGCAAGGTCCACAACTTCGGGTTCGCGCGCGCAATTTTCCAGCACGGTTTCCCCTTCGGCAAGCGTGGCGGCCATGAGCAGATTTTCCGTTCCGCCCACGGTCGGCATGTCAAAGGTTATGTGGGCCCCCTTGAGTCCGTCGCAGCGTCCCTGAATGTAGCCGTTTTCCAGATCAAAGTGCGCGCCCATTTTTTCCAGCCCCTTGAGGTGCTGGTCCACGGGACGCGCGCCAATGGCGCAGCCGCCGGGCAGCGCAACCCGCGCTTCGCCGATGCGCGCCAGCAGCGGACCGAGGCAGAGAACCGACGCGCGCATGGTCCGGACCAGATCATACGGGGCCTCGGCCTTGAGCTGGCCGGGAGTCGCCCGGACTACGCGGCTGTCGTAGGCGCAGGGGCAGCCGAGAATGCCCAGCAGGGTAAGCGTGGTATGGATGTCGCGCAGGTTAGGGACATTGGTAAACGTCATGGGGCCGTCCAGCAGAATGGTCCCGAAAAGAATAGGCAGGGCGGCGTTCTTGGAACCGCCGACGTCAATGGCGCCTTCCAGGCGCGTACCGCCTTCGATAAGAAGTTTGTCCATACGTCCTCTGAGGGGCAGGCGTGCCCCGACTGGGGATTAGAGAAATGCCCGGCAGCCGTGGAAAAAACGGCACGGGAATGCGGTGAAAGGCATACGTTTTTTAAAAAAAAAAATCCAGAATAGTTTTTTTTGAAAAAAATGCTTGCCAAGCGAAAGAAAGTTGCGTAAAAGCATTTTCACACGGACGGCGGAAGTAGCTCAGTTGGTAGAGCACCTGGTTGTGGCCCAGGTGGCCGTGGGTTCAAGTCCCATCTTTCGCCCCAGAAATTTCAAGCCCGTATCGAGAGATACGGGCTTTTCTGTTACCATGAGGATCACGCCATGACCGAAAGTCTGCCCCTGCTGGAATATGCCTACACGCACGCACAGACCGAAGCCACAACCGGCTATTTCTCCTGCGAACCGCAGGGGCTGGACGAGGAACAGGCACTGCGGCGGCTGGAAAGCTCTCCGTGGGACGATTTCCTGCATATCCATTGCCTGCGCCTGCTCTATGCAAAAAATCTGACGGAACTGCGCGCGCTGGCCGAACAGGCCTGGGACGGGACGCGCTTTGTCCGTCCCGCTCTGGCAGCCCTGCTGCTGGAATGCGGCGTGCTGGAGGAGGAAAAGAGGGCGGCCTGCGCTGCTTTCCCCGCCGATGCCGCGCAGCGGCTGGCCGGAGCGACGCCTGCCCTGTATCTGCGGGCGGCCGCCTGTGCGGATGCGGCTGCGGCGCAGGCCTGGAGCGAGTTCTGGGCCGGAAATATTCTGGAGCATCATGCGCTGCCGCATCCCGATGATGCGGACGTCCTGCCGCCGCCTTTGTTTACGGCGGATGCCGTGGCGGCGGAACGGGAGCGCATGGCCGCGGCGTCCTCCACGCTGGCGCAGATAAGCGCGGACTGGCGCAGGGACGTATTGCCGGAGGGGCTGACGGCGGCTCCGGCCTGGGAACGTCCCCCGGCGCAGGAGACCTATCTGCGCGCTATGGACGCGCTCATGGAGGCCGATATTCCCGCCGGGCCGGAAATGCGGCATGAAGCGTCGCTTTCTCCCATAGCCCTGCTGCGGAGCTGGCGGGTGGACATGCGCTGCGAGGCCGGTCGGCATCGCTGGCATGTACGGGGACAGGCGACGGCCTACGGTCGCGGACTGTCTTTGGCCGGGGCGCGCGCGTCCTATGCTATGGAAATTGTGGAACGCGCGAGCGCTTACGTCAGCGTCGGCAAGGGGGAGCATGCCGAGGAGGAAATTTTGCAGCGCGCCGAGCCTTTGCCGCTGCTGCATGCCTCCTTTGCGTCTCTGAAGGCTGAAGGCCGGGCCGTGCTCAATCCCGACGATTTGCCGCTGGAGGCTCCCGCGCCGGACGCTCCTCTGTACTGGCTTGCGGGCACAGATCCCGCGGGCAACGAAATGCTGGTTCCGGCGCAGGCCGTGTTTCTCTTCTTTAATGCCGATGAACCGGCGCTGTTCATGGCCGGAGGCTCCACGGGGCTGGCGTCGGGTAATATAATGGAAGAAGCCCGCGTTGCCGCCCTGACGGAAATCATCGAGCGCGATGCGGAAGCCACGACGCCTTTCCGCAAGGATCGCTGTTTCCGGTTGGCCTCGCGCGATCCCCGCCTTCAGTCCCTGCTGGACGATTATGCCGCGCGCGGCATGCAGGTACAGTTTCAGGATATAACAACAGAGCTGGGCGTGCCCGTTTATCAGTGTTTTGTCATGGGGCCGCGCGGGCAGGTGGCGCGGGCTACCGGAGCTAACCTCTGCGGCGCGCGGGCCGCGCTGGCGGCTCTGACGGAAACCCCCTGGCCCTATCCTTACGGCGGCCCCACGGGGCTGGCCCTGAGCAATCTGCCGGTGCGCATGCTGGAAGATTTGCCGGACTACAGTCTGTCGTCCCCGCACGACAATCTGCGCCTGCTGGAAACCGTCCTGCGCGTCCACGGCAAAACGCCTGTTTATGTGAATCTCACGCGGAGCGATTTCAATATTCCCGTTGTGCGCGCTCTTGTTCCCGGTCTGGAACTGAACGCCGACTGGGATCGCTTCTCCCGGACGTCGTTGCGTCTCATGGCCCGTTTGTAGCTGAGAGAAGATGTTTTGCGAGGGGGAGGGGAAACCCTTTTCGCTCGCGCGCAAAAGGGTTTCCCCTCCCCCTCGCGCTCCCCCTCCCTTTCCCAAAACGCGCTTGTCTGGAGGATTGGACAGAGCGGTGGCACGGGAGGCGTGCCCTGAGTGCCCGTCCCCCGGTTCGCTGAAAAGGCTCGCGGCAGGGGAGCGGAGGGCATAGAGCGTTTCAACTTTGAAAAAGGTGAAACGTGAGGCGGCGGCACAGCGCCGCCCGGCCCAAAGTGAGCGGAAAAACAGCATTTTTTCCGCGAAACGACAGGCCGTATGGTTTAAAACGCGCAGCGTTTTAAACTGAAAATGCTCTAGGAGTGATGAAAAAGCAACAGGCCGGACAGATTCTGTCCGGCCTGTTCTATGCTTATGGCTTTTTACGTTCTCGCGTGGGAGGTCTGGAGGGTTTTAGAGCAATTCGACTTTGAGGTGTAAAAGAATATCCTTATCTACCGCAAAATAGCGCGCTGGGAAATACGAACAGCAACGATTGCGGTATATGAATCGAGAGTCTTCTCTCATTTCAAAGTTGAAACGCGAGGCGGCGGCGCAGCGCCGCCCGGCCAAAAGTGAGCGGAAAAACCGCGCTTTTTCCGCGAAACGACAGGCCGTATGGTTTGAAACGCATAGCGTTTCAAACTGAAAATGCTCTAGAGCATTAAGAAAGAGTTTTTGTTCTCATTTCCCCGTAACGAGTATGCGGGTTTTGGGGAAGATGGGGGAGTTTGAGGGGGAAACTACGGGAACGCCTTTCCTCGCTTTGCTGCGGAAAGGCTGGGCCCTTTTTGCCGCAAGCAGCGACCCGACGGGCGGCCGCAGGCCGTGCCCGTTAGGCGACAGCCTTACGGGCATCGACAGCAGAGCAAAGGGGTTTCTTCCCCCTCAATACAAAACGTAATAAACCCTGAACCTAAGACGTCCGCAGGGTCTCCATAAGCTCCTTGAGCTGGGCGACCTGCTGTCCGAGTTCGTTGATAGCGGCGTTGGCATCGGTCATGCGCTGCGATGTCTGGTGCGACATTTCCGACACCTGGCTGATGATCTTGGCGACTTCGTTATTGGCAACGGAGGCTTCTTCGCTGGCGGTCGCAATGCTGTGCGTCTGTTCGGCCGAGCTTTCGGCATCAAGCACAATGGCGTCGAGCGAGGAGCCGGACTGTTCGGCAAGACCGGCGGCGGCTTCGATTTCCGTGATGGCCCGGCCCATGCTGTCGCTGCTGTTGCGAACGCTGTTCTGTATGCTGGCAATGGCCTTGCCCACGTCGTCGGTGGATGCCATTGTCTTTTCTGCCAGCTTGCGCACTTCGTCGGCCACTACGGCAAAACCGCGTCCGGCCTCGCCGGCGCGCGCGGCTTCGATGGCGGCATTGAGGGCCAGGAGGTTTGTCTGGTCGGCGATGTCGGAGATGACGTCCATGATGCGGCTGATGGCGTCGGTTTGTTCGTTAAGATGGTTCATGTCCGTCTGAAGCTGCTTGGCGGTGACGGAGAGCTGCGAGATATGCTCCACGGCCTGCCGCACGATGTGGGCCCCCTCTTTGGCCTTTTGGGACGTGCCCATGACAATATCCGCGGTAGCGGCCACGTTATGAGCCACTTCCTGGGCGGAGGCGTTGCTTTCCGACATAGCCGTGGCGGCTTCGTCAAGGTGTGCGGCCGTCTGGCGCGCCGCCTGATCGGCCTGATCCACCTGTGTGGTCAGCTGGGACGTGGCCGTTGCGATAACGCTGGTGGACTGAGCAAGCGTTTCCGCCACTTCCAGCATATGCAGGCGTTTGCTTTCGGCTTCGTTCAGGGCGGCGTTGGCCTTGTCCGTCGCCTCTGTGGCGGCAGCCGTCTGCCGCTGCGCTTCGGCGGCGCTGGCTTCGGCTTCGCGTATCAGCCCAGACAGCTTGGCGAGCATGTTGCGGAGCGCCGTATGCAGATGCAGAAGCTCGCCGTAGAAGAACTTCTGATCCACACGGTAATCCAGTTTGCCGGCGGCAATGGCGTCCGCCGCATCCACAATCATGTCGAGGGGGCGGCAGATGGAGCGGGAAACCATCAGGCCGACGCCCAGCATGATGACGGCAATAAGCGCCGTCAGACCGCAGAGAATCTGGGCCGCCCTGGTGGCGGGCGCAAAGATTTCCTCAGAGGACTGGATGTAGAAAATGCGCCAGCCTTGCGGCGTGGTTATCGCCGTGGCCAGTACCGGAACGCCGCCAAGCTCTGTTTTCACATTGCCGTCCGGGACGTCATGAAGAGCTTCCCAGTCGTCATCTTTTATATCTTCGCCCAGAATTTTCTGTTCCATGTCCGGATAGCGAGGGGCGCTGAGTATGCGATGCGAACCGTCAAACAGGACAAAGCCTCCGGTTTTGCCCGAATTCATCTGGGCGACAAGGGAGGTCAGTCTGTTGAGCGGCAGATCCAGACCGATAACGCCGATCACTGTATTGTTCGCGTCGCGCAGCTGATGCGTGGCGGAAACGACAATCTGATTGTTGGTGAGAGATACGTAGGAATCGCTCAGCCCGGCGACATCGGGGGAGGTGATGCGGCTGACGTACCAGTCGCGCTGGCGCATGTCCATGCCGGCCGGCAGAGTATCGTCCGGCAGCGTGGCTATATAGGCGCCATTGCTGAAGGTTCCGTAAATTTCCGATACGGCGGGCCTGGAGGAAAGCTGCGTCAGAAGGGGCTTGAGCGCTTTTCGGGCCTCCGGAGACAGATCGTCATGCCGCAGACGGAATTCCGTCTGGACAGGCAGTTTGGGAAAGACGTTCTGCCCATTCAGAAAGTCTGGATCTTTAGAGAGACTTTCAAGGCAATTATCGGCGTCTTCCAGAATGGAAGATATGTGTTGGGAGAAAATGCGCAGCGCCTGGGAGGAAGCCTGCTGAAACGTGGCTTCGGCGGTCGTACGCATACTGTAGAGAGAAAGAGCGGTGGCGCCCCCGCCCATAACCAGAATGGCAAGCGTGATGCCCGCAATAATCCGCGCCTTTACGGTAAGTTTGGATGAGAACATAAGGAATGTCCTGTCGTTGTTTTTATTTCTAGGAAATAGTTCCTAGTGTAAATGAGGGTAAATTGCAAGGGTTTTTAGGAAGTAAAGGTGTTATTTATATTCTCATCTGCTGCTGCGTTGCCTTTTTATTTTTAGGAAAAACAAACGAAGCCTTCCTGTGTTTTTGTTGATATTATTGGTGTATAGCATAAATGATTTGAAAAACTGTGTTTATAGTGCGTAGTAGCGTGTAGATGAATATCAGTTTCAGAATTGAAGGTTAGACATCTTTATACTTTAGCGCGCTGAATGAGCTGTGTGTCTCTGGCATGCAGTCGTGTATGTAGCATTAATGGTATGAATGTGATTGGTAAATTTTAATATATGTAATGTTTGATAAACACATGATATGTTGTATAATGTTGTAAAAATGTTCATTTGTGTGTTGCAATTTTTGAATTAAAAGAGCAAATATGTATATTTTGTTTGTGTGGTATAAGATTTATAGGTAAGATTTTGCATGGTATTAGTTATGTTTTGTTAAATTATTTACATGTAATGTGTATTTTTAGTACAGTGTTGCAGTTGTAGTGCGTTGTCATGAATTATGGCGTTGGAGCAAGCGTTCCGCAGATACGTTTGCGAAACTCAATAACATAGTATAATTTTTTCTATTTTTAGGAATTGTATGTCGTCTCAAGCCTCTTGATTCCGATTTCTTTCCGGGACGCTGCTCTCCTGTGCGGGAAGTCTTTTTTCGACCTGACGGGCGTTATGAAAAACGGGGCTTTGTCTTTTGCGGCGGCAATTTGCGCTATGTCATCCTTTTCGGTATAAGGAGGGGAAGAGTCCCGGCATAACGCCGGAACGTCAACCTCCAAGAAGGAGCGTCCGTATGAAGTTGGGCAAAAAGCTTGCCGGTATGGCGCTGGCGGCGCTGGCTTTCGGTCTGGTGGGTGGTCAGGCTCTGGCAGCCGACCCTGTCAAAATCGGCGTGTATCTGCCTCTGACCGGACAGAATGCCTTTGGCGGTCAGCTTGAGCTGGAAGGCGTGCAGCTCGCCAACAAGCAGATGCCGACCGTGCTTGACGGTCGTCCCGTTGAACTTGTTATCGTCGATAACAAGTCCGACAAGGTGGAAGCCGCCAACGCGGTGAAACGTCTGATCGAACGTGACAAGGTTGCCGCTCTGATCGGTTCCTACGGTTCCTCGCTGGCCATGGCCGGCGCGGAAATCACCGAAAAGGCCAAGGTGCCCGGCGTGGGCACCTCTTGCACCAATCCGCTGGTGACCATGGGCAAGAAGTATTACTTCCGCGCCTGCTTCATCGATCCCTATCAGGGCGCTGCCGCGGCCACCTATGCCGTGGAAAAGCTCGGTTTCAAGAAGGCCGCCGTACTCATGGAAATGACCAATGACTACGCCGTGGGCCTTGCCAACTTCTTCAGCCGCGCCTTTAAGAAGCAGGGCGGCGAAATCGTCGCTAACCTCAAGTACAGCGCCGGCGATCAGGACTTTACCGCGCAGCTTACCGAGCTGATTTCCAAGAAGCCCGATATCGTGTTCATGCCCGCCTACTTTGCCGAGGGCGCCATTATCATGAAGCAGGCGCGCGAACTGGGCGCGACCTTCCGTCTCATGGGCGCCGACGCCATGGACAACCCCGATACGGTCAAGCTGGCGGGCAAGGCGGCCGAAGGCTTCCTGCACACCACCTTCCCCTATGATCCCAAGATGAAGGAAATGAGCCCCGAAGCCGCCAAGTTTACCGAAGCCTGGCGCGCGGCCTATCCTGAAAAGGAAACCAACGTCAACGGCGCTCTGGGGTACAACAGCTACTTCCTGATCTGGACGGCCATCAACAACGCCAAGTCCGCCGATCCGGCCGACATCACCAAGGCTCTGGCCTCCATCAAGGACCTTTCCACCCCGCTGGGCGTTCTGACCATCAACAAGACGCACGATGCGGAAATGCCCGTGGGCATTATCGAGTACAAGAACGGCAAGCGTGAATACGTGGGCGAAGTGACGCCCAAGATGTAACGCCTCAGGTTTCGGCGGCGAGGGCAATCTGGCCTTCGCCGCCTTTGTTCGGGCGGCGCGCACGGACGCGCCGCCGCGTGTTCACCTTCCGCGTCCCTGCGCGGGCGAGACTACGGGCAAGGCCCGTTTCTGGTGGCTCCATGACGCTCGAAATGTTCTTTCAGCACTGTTTCAACGCCCTGACGCTGGGGTCGCTTTATGCCCTCATCGCCATAGGCTATACTATGGTGTACGGCATCCTGCGCCTGATCAACTTCGCCCACGGCGATATCCTCATGCTGGGTGCGTACTTCATCTTTTTCGGCACCTTTGCCTACGGCTGGCCCTGGGGCGTTGCCGCCGTCATCGCCATTGCCGGCGCCAGCGTGGTGGGCGTGGCCGTGGAACGCATCGCGTATCGTCCCCTGCGGGAAGCGCCGCGTATTTCGGCCCTGATCAGCGCCATTGCCGTTTCCCTTTTCATTGAGAGTCTTGCCGTCGTGGTCTTCACCGGCCAGCCCAAGCCTGTGGTGCAGCCGGAATGGCTGCTGTCCGAATGGACGCTGGGCAATGTGCGCATTCTCAAGCTGACGGCCTTTGTGCCTCTCATAACGGCCGTTCTCGTGGCTGTGTTGCTCTATGTGCTCTATAGAACCAAGCCCGGTCTGGCCATGCGCGCTATTTCCAAGGATATTGAAACCACCCGTCTGCTCGGCGTGAAGGTGGACAATATCATTGCCTTTACCTTCTGCATCGGTTCGGCGCTGGCGGCCGCCTCCGGCATTATGTGGGCTCTGCGCTATCCGCAGGTGCATCCTTATATGGGCATCATGCCCGGCCTCAAGGCCTTTATCGCGGCCGTGTTCGGCGGCATCGGCTCCGTGCAGGGCGCGGTCATCGGCGGTCTGGCTCTGGGCTTCGTGGAAATCATGACGGTGGCCTTCCTGCCTGAGCTTTCGGGCTACCGGGACGCCTTCGCCTTTATTTTGCTGGTGCTCGTTCTGGTGTTCAAGCCCACGGGATTGCTGGGCGAACGCATGGAGGAGAAAATCTGATGCGATTCAATACCTCCACACTCCTCAGCATCCTTGTCATGCTGCTGGGCGGCCTGCTTCTCTGGCATGCCGACGCTTTTCTGGGCGACTATCAGATTTACATCATCAAGCTGATTTTCATCAATGCGATTCTGGCACTGTCGCTGAATCTCATTTACGGCTTCACGGGCATGTTCTCCCTCGGCCATGCGGGTTTTATGGCCATTGGCGCCTATGTGGCCGCTCTTTGCGTCCTGACGCCGGAACAGAAGGAAATGATGTGGATTCTTGAACCCATCATGCCCCCCTTCGATCAGCTCTTCACGCCCTTCTGGATCGCCGTGCTGGCCGGTGGGCTCGTGTCCGCCGTGGTGGCGCTGTTCATTGCCCTTCCGGTACTGCGTCTGGGCGACGACTATCTGGGTATTGCCACGCTGGGCTTTGCGGAAATCATTCGCGTGCTCCTGACCAACATGACGCCCATCACCAACGGGGCGCTGGGCATCAAGGGTATTCCCGAACACGCGACGCCCGTCACCTGTTATATCTGGATGCTGATAACGCTGATTGTGCTGGCGCGGCTGTTGTTCGGCAATTTCGGCAACGTGCTGCGCTGCATCCGCGACAATGAGATCGCGGCCGATGTCATGGGCATCAACGTCTTCCGCTACAAGGTGCTGTCCTTCTGTCTGGGGGCGTTCTTTGCCGGCGTGGGCGGCGCGCTGCTGGGTAGCCATTTGTCCACCATCGACCCCAAGATGTTCAACTTCCTGCTGACCTTTAACGTGCTGATGTTCGTCGTGGCGGGCGGGCTCGGTTCGCTGACGGGCAGCCTGCTTGGCGCCGGCATTATTACCGTGCTGCTGGAATGGCTGCGTATTCTGGAAGAACCCATGACCATCGGCAGTCTGGAAATTCCCGGCATACCGGGCATGCGCATGGTGGTTTTCTCCCTGGCGCTGCTGGGCATCATTCTTTTCCGGCGCGAAGGTATCATGGGCACGCGCGAACTGACCTGGGGCAAGCTCGCCGCGCGCTTCCGCAGGCATCCCGAAGGAGGCAGGGCATGAGCGAGAGCGTCAAGGAGCAAAAAAACATTCTGCTTTCCGCTTCGGAAGTCACCATGCGCTTCGGCGGCGTGACGGCCGTCAGCGGTCTGTCGCTGGCTGTGCCGCGCGGCGCGGTAACGGGGATTATCGGCCCCAACGGCGCGGGCAAGACAACGGCTTTCAACGTGCTGAGCGGCTTCTATACGCCGCAGGAAGGAACCATCACCTTTGACGGGCACAGCATAAAAGGCCGCAAGCCGCATGATATCTGCCGTCTCGGCATGGCGCGGACGTTCCAGAACATCCGCCTGTCGCATCAGATGTCCGTGCTGGAAAATATCATGGTCGGCTGTCATGTCCGGCGGCGGCAGTCGTGGTGGGCCGCGCCGCTGGGTCTGCCCATGTATTATAAGGAAGAACGCGCCATTGCCGACAAGGCGCACGCGCTGGCCGCGCGTCTGGGGCTGGACGACGTCTGTGACGAACAGGCGGGAGGGCTGCCCTACGGGGCGCAGCGCCGCCTGGAGATCGCCCGCGCTCTGGCCACGGAACCGCAGCTGCTGTTGCTCGACGAGCCTGCCGCGGGCATGAATCCGCAGGAAAGTCTGGAGCTCATGCATTTAATTGAGCGCATCCGCAAGGAATTCAATCTGACCATTCTGTTGATTGAGCACGATATGAAGGTGGTCATGGGCGTCTGCGAATATATCTGGGTCATGGAGTACGGCGCGCTCATCGCCGAGGGTACGCCTGACGAAATTCGCAGCAATCCCGCCGTTATTCGCGCCTACCTTGGGGAGGATATGGTTCATGCTTGAGATTCGGGATCTGTATGTGCGTTACGGCGGCGTGCAGGCCGTGCAGGGCGTCAGCCTGTCCATTCCCCGCGGGAGCATTGTGACGCTGGTGGGCGCCAACGGCGCCGGCAAGAGCAGCATCATCCGCTCTATCGCGGGCCTCAACAAGAATATCAGCGGCGAGATCCTGCTGACGCGGCGCGAGGGCGAAGAGCCGCGCTCGCTGGTGGGCCTCAAGCCCGAAGATATGGTGCGCAACGGCATCTCCCTGTCGCCGGAGGGGCGGCGTATTCTGCCGCATCTGACCGTGGCTGAAAATCTCCGTTTGGGAGCGTATGCCCGCTCGGACGAGGACGGCATCGCCGCCGACCTTGAGAAGGTGTACACTCTCTTCCCCCGTCTCCGGGAGCGTTCCTGGCAAAAGGGCGGCACCCTGTCCGGCGGCGAACAGCAGATGCTGGCCGTGGGGCGAGCTCTGATGGCCAGCCCCGATCTCGTCATGCTGGACGAGCCTTCGCTGGGCCTTGCCCCCCTGCTGGTGCGGGAGATCTTCCGCGTCATCGAACGCATCAACAGCGAAGAGGGTAAGACGGTGCTGCTCGTCGAGCAGAATGCTTATGCGGCCTTGTCGGTGGCGCATTATGCCTACATTCTCGAAGTGGGCCGCGTTGTGCTGGAAGGCCCCGGTAAGGAACTGCTGGAAAATCCCGGCGTTAAGGAAGCCTATCTGGGCGGGTAGTTTTTTCGCCGTGCCGCATGCGTTTTGTCGCGGCGTAATGTTATGAAAAAAGCGTCCGCATGAGCGGGCGAAAGCAACAGGCCGGGAAGATTCCCGGCCTGTTGGCGTTCTGGGGAGCAGTTTTTCCCTGCCTTTATCCGGGTTAGAGCATTTTTAGTTTGCAACGCTGTGCGTTTCAAACCATACGGCCTGTCGTTTCGCGGAAAAAACGCAGTTTTTTCGCTCACTTTGGGCCGGGCGGCGCCGTGCCGCCGCCTTCGCGTTTCCCCTTTTTCAAAGTGGAAACGCTCTAGAGCGTATCACCTACGCATGGCCTTTGAAGGAGACGATGTTTTTGTCCCCCTCTGAAAAAGCGCGCTGGGGGAGGGATGGGGGGCTTGGGGGGAAGGGAACCCCCTCTCGCGCGAGCAGAGGGGGTTCCCTTCCCCCCAAATAAGCTCTGACAGGCTATAGCGTTTCAAACTGAAATTGCGCTCTGACCGGGGCGGCTGTGCGTCGGCGCATTGATCTCCGGCGTCTCTTTCCCTAGAGTGGAATGCAGTCGGCAGTAGGCCGGAATTGTCCGGGGTGTCTGCCGCTTCAATGCCTGTGCCGCAGCGGCACGGCATGCAAGGAGTGTCTATGCTGAAATTGTCTGCACTGGCGGCGGGCGCTGTCCTGCTGCTCAGTCTGTGCTTGCCCTGCGCGGGCTATGCCGCGCAGGAACCGTCGCAGGCGATCCGGCCTGCGGCGACGGGAGACGAAATTCTGACCCGTCTGCCCAACGGGCTTTCTGTGTACATCATCAGAGACAAGCGTTTCCCGCTGGTCTGCACGCGCCTGTATGTGCGTACGGGGTCGGCTAATGAGGATGCCCGGCAGGCGGGCATCAGCCACGTGCTGGAACATATGGTGTTCAAGGGCACGGAACAGCGCCCCAAGGGGCAGGTGGCAAAGGATGTGGAGGCGTGCGGCGGTTATCTCAATGCGGCGACCAGCTTTGATCAGACCTATTATCTGACGGATATGCCCGCGGCGCAGTGGCGCATGGGGATGGACGTGGTCAAGGACATGGCCTTCCATGCGCTTCTGGATCCGCAGGAGCTGGAATCGGAAAAGAAAGTCATCATCTCGGAGCTGGAAGGGGATGACGATACGCCCCGCAACAAGCTTTTTGAGTCGCTGCAGACCGCGACGCTGAAAAATACGCCTTACGGCCGGCCTATTATCGGCTACAAGGAAACTATCAATGCCATTACCGTGCAGGACCTGCGCGCGTATATCGACCGCTGGTATCAGCCGCAGAACATGCTGCTGCTGGTAGCGGGGGACATTGATCCCCGCGAAGTGCTGGCGCATGCCCAGAGCCTTTTCGGCGATCTGCATAATCGCAGCGATCTGGATAATCCCGCGCCCGTGGAGCTGGCGACGGCTCCCGGCGGCCCGCGGGTGGAAGTGGTGCGCGGTCCGTGGAACAAAGTTTATGTGGGCGTGGGCTTCCCTGCGCCCGCCCTGTCTGACGCGCGTTCCGTGCAACTGGACGTGCTGAGCTATCTGCTGGGCGGCGACGGCACTTCGTTGTTGCAGAAGAAGTATCGCTACGAAAAGCAGCTGGTGGAAAATATCGTTGCCGGCAACATGAGTCTGGCGCGAGCCGGGTTGTTTCTTGTGTCGGCCCAACTTGACGCGGAAAAGCTGGGCTCGTTCATGGAAGAGTTGATGCAGGAC
Organism: uncultured Desulfovibrio sp.; assembly: GCA_944327285.1. GTDB lineage: Bacteria > Desulfobacterota > Desulfovibrionia > Desulfovibrionales > Desulfovibrionaceae > Desulfovibrio. The sequence continues at coordinate 20,141 of CALVHG010000015.1, forward strand.
CTTGCCCGTCTGGATGTGCGCAAGTTCGGCGACGATGCTCTGACACGGGCCCGTTTCAATCTGGCTGATTCCATGGATCGCGCCGGAGAGACCCTGAACGGGCTGGCGTCCTGGCGCGGTACGGTGCAGTTTGAGCTGGGAGGGCGCGAGGCGGAACGCAATCTGCGCCTGACGCTGACCAATGTGGATACGGCGCAGCTTGAGCAGGCCCGCGATCTGTGGCTGCGGCCCGAACGTCTGCGCATTCGCATTCTGGCGCCGCAGAACGCGGCCCTGCCCGATATCGCCGCTCTGGTGGACAAGGCGTGGCCGGTGCCGCCCGCGGCGGACAGCGCAAAGCAAACGGCGGTTACTACCGCTGTGGAATATCTCGATCTTGGCAACGGCCGCACTCTGATTCTGCAACCGGACCCGGCTGTGCCGTATGTGGCCATGACCCTCATGATGACCGGCGGCAACGCGCTGCTGCCGCCAGATCGGCAGGGGCTTGCCAATCTGACGGCGGCGGCTCTGAAGGACGGCAGCGGCAATAGAAACGCGCAGTCCATGGAGCGCTTCTTTGCCGAGCGCGCGGCGTCCTTGTCGGCTTCCGCAGGTTTGCAGACCTTTAGCATTTCCTTGACCGGCCCCTCCCGCTTCAATGCCGACTACTGCGCGGCTCTGAAGGAAATGCTGGAAAAGCCCCGCTTCGAGGATAAGGAAGTGCGGCGCGAGGCCCGTCTGATGATGTCGGCATTGCGTCAGCGTCAGGACAATCCTGTGGGCTATCTGTTCAGCAAGCTCAACGGTTTTCTTTATCCCGGACATGTCTACGGCTATGATCCGCTGGGTACGGCGGACAAGCTGGCCGGTTACGCCCGCGCCGATGTGCGGGCCTTCTGGGAAGAGCAGAGCGCGCAGCCGTGGGTTCTGTCCGTAGCCGGAACCTTTGATCGCGATGCCATGCTGGCGTTTGCGCGTACTCTGCCCAAGCCGTCGGCCTCCGGCGCGCGGGTGGGTGCCCCCCGCTGGGGCGAGGATCGGGAGCTGGATTTGCGCCTTCCCGGTCGTAATCAGGCCTATCTTGTGCTGAATTACAAGGCCGTGCCGCGGGATCATGCGGATGCCCCCGCGCTGATGCTGTTGCAGTCGGTGCTGTCCGGGCAGAGCGGCCTGCTTTTCAATGATTTGCGCGACGAGCAGGGCCTTGGTTATACCGTAACGGCGCTGTACCGCAGCATGCCCGAAGCGGGATCCATGCTGTTCTATATTGGCACGACGCCGGAAAAGGTGGAGCAGGCCCGCGCCGGTTTTGCCCGCGTCATCGCGTCGCTGCGGGATAAAGAAGTTTCGTCGGAGCAGCTGCAGGCGGCGCTGAACCGCATGCAGGGCAGCTATTACAGGGAGCGCCAGAGCCTCGGCTCTCGCGCCGACGATGCCGCGACGGATGCCGTGCTCGGCAATCCTCGCGACTTCCAGAAGGTGCTGCTGGACAAGGCCGCGAAGCTGACGCCCGCTGATGTGCGGGAGGTGGCCCGCCGCTACCTTGTGCCGGAAGGAGAGTATGACGCGCTGCTGCGGCCGTAGTCGCGGGCGCTGGGCTTAGAACTCATTATGTTTTTGTCTTGAGGGGGAAGGAACCCCTTTGCTCTGCTGTCGATGCCCGTAAGGCTCCTGCGTCGCCTAACGGGCACGGCCTGCGGCCGCCCGTCGGGTCGCTGCTCGCGGCAAAAAGGGGTTTCTTCCCCCTCAAACTCCCCCATCCTCCCCAAAACCCGCACGCGGAGTCTGACGGGTAAAGATAAACATTTTTGTAACATATGATGATATTTTATTTTTTTATATCATCACATGGATGAATATCCCGGAAAATCAACATCTGGTAATGAGTCCTGACCCTAGAGCGTTTCACCTTTGAAAAAGGAGAAACGCGAGGCGGCGGGACAGCGCGGCCCGGCCCGAAGTGAGCGGAAAACCAGCGCTTTTTCGCGAAACAACAGGCCGTATGGTTTGAAATGCGAAGCGTTTCAAACTGAAAATGCGCTATAGTTTGTAAGCAAGGGGGGAGGCTGCCGCTTCCCCCTTTTTTTCTGCGCCATATTTCCGAGAGGCTTTTTTCCTTACGCGGAAAAAGGCACCCGGCTTTCTGTTTTCTGAAGGCGGCGTATCCTTTCGTGTGTCGGCTGGCAGGAAAAACGAACGGGGACTTTCGTCTTCGGCCCAAAAAGACTACAGTCAGGCAGGAGGAGAGCAGGAGCGGAGCCATGACGAAAGATATTGAAGCGGAAGCCAAGGTGGCACGACTGGCGCGGGCGGCGCTCGCCCGAAATCCCGCCGCCTGTTTTGCGCTGGCTGTACGCTATCACAAGGGGCATGGCGTGGAGCGCAACGAGGCCGCGGCGCGGGCCCTGTTTGAGCGGGCCGCTTCCCTGGGGCATCGCCGGGCCGCCTTTGTGCTGGAACGCCTGTGGGGCGGAAGGCTGCTGCATGTCGGCGGGGATCGCCTCTCGGAAGGGAGTTCGTTGCGTATCATATCAGGGCAGGCTGAGCAGCGTCCTGGGCTTGTGCTGCTTTCGGGTGCCCCGGTGCCGCCAGCAAGCCCGGAGGCGGCGGATCCCGCTCCCGAACCGGCTCCGCCAGCGCCCGAACTGCCGGAGGCGCTGCCGGAATTTGTGCCTCCTGAAGAAGAGGTTGCGCCGCCGGAACCGCCGGTCGAAGACGCGCCGCCGGCCGAAAAGCCGGGGTCGCGGGCAACGGTTGAAGAAACGGCTAATCCTGCCGATGTCTTTTATGCCACCGGCTGGGCCTACGCCTGTGGCAGCGGCGTTTCGCAGAACTGGGAAAAGGCCGTGGAGTGGTACCGCAAGGCCGCTGATCTTGGTCATATGCTGGCCCAGATCTCGCTGGGCAACTGCCTGCGCGAAGGGCGGGGGACAATACGGGATGCGGTCGGCAGCGTCCGGCTGTATACGCTGGCGGCGGAGCAGGGTTTTGCCGATGCCCAGTGCAATCTGGGCTGGTGCTACGGGACGGGTTTCGGCGTGCCGCGCAACTACAGCGCGGCCCTTTCGTGGTACGGCAAGGCCGCGGCGCAGGGCAACGCCATTGCCAAACATAATTTTGATGTGGCGTTGCGGGAATTTGACGCCCAGCTCTCCCGGAGGGCCCTGCCGCTGGAGCAGGAGGCGCTGCACATAGCGTCGGACGAGACGCTGGAATTTAACGGCCGCAAATGCTGCCTGTACATTCCGCGCCAGCATCGGGAACTGGTAAACCTCAAGCGGCGGGAAACCCGCTACACCTACCATCTGTGCGCCTGCAAGAGCATGCTTGATATGCTCGGCACGTCGCGCAGTGCTCTCTATTCCGCCACATCGCGGGCGGACGGGCGTTTCGAGGTGTCCATCCTTGAGCGGGACAACGCGCAGAATCCCATGAGCTGGCGGCCCTATGACATCCGCATCGAGCTCTGCCTGAACTGTCGTTCTATCCTCCTGGAACACGGGCTGTACTCGGACCCCTTCTCATTGCGAGATTTTTATGCCCGCGTGCAGACGCCGCTGCTGCCCCTTGAGGGCGAGGCCGTGCAGCGTCCCATCACGCTTTCCTATCTGCCTCCCGTGGCTGTTGCCTTGCCTCCCGGCGTTCTTGAGGAGTACAGGGACGCGGAGTCTTCGTCCGGCATTGTCATGCCCGGAGAAGAGGGCAGAAGCGGCAGAGCCGCGGCCCCATTTCATGAATTATCCCTGTAATCAAGAGCGCGTTCAGTAAGAAATGGCGGCGCTTTCCGGCAGCGATGCCGTCGCGGGCAGACTTGCCCCCGGCAGCGGAACGTGCCATGCTGCGCCCGTCACGAGCGGCAGCGGATTTCCGGCGCCGCCCGGTCCGAAGTGAAATGCGAAGCGTTTCAAATAGAATATGCTCTTGAAGGGAGGTTTGCGGCAATGGCCCAACATGTCATGCAATACGGGGATAAAACCTGGTCGCTGGAGGTTGCGGACGAAAACCTCGTGGCGGAACTGGAATCCCGCACGGCGGAGCGTTCCGCCCTGTCGGAAGCGGAAATTGTACGGCAGGCGCTGGCTTCCCCCGTTGGCAGCGCTCCCCTGCATGAACTGGTGCGGCGGGGCGACAAGGTTTGCGTGCTGGTGCCGGACGTAACCCGTTTGTGGCAGTCGCCTGCCGTCTACGCTCCCGAAGTGGTGCGGGCGCTCAATGAGGCCGGCATTCCCGATGACGATATTACCATCCTGAGCGCGACCGGGACGCACCGTTCCCAGACGCGGGAAGAGCATGTGCGTCTTCTTGGCGAAGACCTTGTTCGCAGAGTGAAGATTGTGGATCACGACTGCCGCGATACGCCCAACATGGTGCGGGTCGGGACTACCTCGCGCGGCACGCCGGTGCTTTTCAACCGCTGCGCCGTGGAGGCCGACAAGATCGTTTCCTGCTGCGGCGTCGTGCATCATTTCCTTGCCGGTTTTGGCGGCGGCGGCAAGATGCTGCTGCCCGGCATAGCCGCCTACGAAACCGTGCAGCATCATCACAACTTTGCGCTGAATGAAGGTTTCGGCAGCGGGACCAATCCGGACGTGCGCAGCGCCAACCTTGAGGACAGCAATATTTTCCATGCCGACATCGTGGAAGCGGCCTCCATGCTGGCTCCCTGCTTCTCGCTTAATGTGGTTACCGGGGATCACGGCATCATAGCCGCCTTTGCCGGAGACTGGCAGAAAGCCCATCTTGAGGCCTGCCGCATGATTGATGCCCTCAACGCCGTGGATATTCCCAGCCGTGCGCCGCTGGTTATTGCCAGCGCGGGCGGCTATCCCAAGGACATCAACCTGTATCAGACCATTAAACTGCTGAGCAACGCGCTGGCGGCGGTGGAGCCCGGCGGCACCATGATCCTGTTGTCCCGGTGCGGCGAGGGCTTCGGCAGCGAGGACGTGGAACGGCAGCTTACCGCCTATGCGTCTATGGAAGAGCGGGAAAAGGCCCTGCGCTCCACCTTCAGCATCGGTTCCTATGTGGGCTTTCTCTTTGCCGAGGCGGCGGAAAAGCAGACTTTTATTCTGGTGACGGACATGGACGCCGCCTGTTTTGCCCGGACCGGCATCATCGCCGTCAAAACGTTGGATGAGGCGCTTGCCGTGGCCCGGCAGCGTAACGGCGGCTCGCTCTCCATGAAGACCATTCTTATGCCGCACGGCGCGACAACCCTGCCGCGTCTGCCCCGCTAGGACGTTTTTTCTGGGGGGAAGGGAAACCCCTCTGCTCGCGCGAGAGGTGTTTCCCTTCCCCCCAGGCCCCCCCATCCCTTCCCCAGCGCGCTTTTATCTGGAGGATACAATGCTTCGGGGATGCCGCCGCTTTCCCTGTGGCAGTCGTCCCTTGGGAATGCGTATGGTAAAAGTGAGGAAAATGTCTTTTAGAGCTTTTTAGCTTTGAAAAAGGTGAAACGCGAGGCGGCAACACAGTGCCGCCCGGCCCAAAGTGAGCGGAAAAATAGTGTTTTTTCCGCGAAAGGACAGACCGTATGGTTTGAAATGCAACGCGTTTCAAACTGAAAATACTCTATTTCTGTAAAGCGGAATCTGACACCTATTGTTTTTTCAAAGGATGTTCCGGGATGGATGCAAAGTCCTGTTCCGGGGAATCGAGGAGCGCAGCTCACAGCGTGGGCTGCGCCCTTGTTTTTTTGAGGTTCATTATCAGGAGGAATATATGGATGTGTTTGCCTTGTCGGCGCAGCGGGCCGAAGAAGCCCGGCATGTGCTGGAAGTCCTGGATGTAAAGGGCGCGTGGCAGAGCGTCGGGGCCGAGGTGCGCCTTGTGGGTTCCGTGCGGACGGGACTGATCCTCAATAAACGGGATATTGACATACATGTGTATACAGACAGGCCGGATATGGCGGAAAGTCTTGCGGCCATGACGCCGATCCTATCCCGTGACGGCGTGGAAAAAATGGAGTGCCGCAACCTGCTGCATACCGAAGAAGCCTGTCTGGAGTGGCATGTCTGGTACCGGGATGCGGCAGGAGAGCTCTGGCAGCTGGACATTATCCATATCCGCAAAGGATCGCAGTATGACGGCTTTGCCGAAGACTTTGCGGAGCGTCTGCAGGCGGCGCTGACGGAAGAAACGCGCGCAGCAATTCTGTATCTCAAGGCGCAGACGCCCAAACAGGAGCAGACAGCGGGGATTTTCTATTATCTTGCCGTGTTGCGGGACGGTATACGAACCTATGAAGACTTTTGTCGCTGGCGGCGGAATCTGCCGTCGGAAAGCATTGTCACGTGGCGGCCGTAAGGGAGCGATTTTTGCCTGACAAAGTCTGGAATATTTCAAGAAAAACTTTAGATATTGAGGGGGTTAGAGCGTTTTGCAGCAGTGAAAAAAAGTTTTTTTCGTCGCTAACCCAGCGTTCTTTTTCAAGATCGTTCAGAGAAAGGCCGAATTGCGGCGGCTGCCAAGGGTTTTGAGGGAAGATTAATAAAAACAAATGTTTATCGTGGCGGCCGATTGACAAAAGAGAGGGCCTTTGCCATTTTGGCAGCGCGGACGGAAGTCCGCACTTTTTTAAGACAAAGAAGGAGATCCCATGCCTGCCTGCATCGTCAAGCGTGATGGAACGAGCGTGCCGTTTGATTCCGTCAAAATTCTCAACGCCATTTCCAAGGCCAATAAGGCCGTGGGAGGGGAGGATATGTCGCCGACAGATCTCCTCTTCGTGACGGAAAAGGTCTGCCGCAAGCTGGATGAGAAGGGGCTCAAGCATGTGGAGGAAATCCAGGACGTCGTCGAGGATACGCTCATCCAGTACGACTATGCCCGGACGGCCAAGGCCTATATCCTTTATCGCGCTGAACATACCAAGATACGGAATGCCGAATCGTATCTGATGGATATTTACAAGAAGCTGACCTACTCCCCGGCCATCGAGGAGGACATCAAGCGCGAAAATGCCAATATCGACGGCGACACGGCCATGGGCACCATGCTGAAATACGGCTCCGAGGGCGCCAAGTATTTTACCGACAACTACATCTTGCCCAAGGACGCTTCGGCGGCGCATGCCAACGGCGACATCCATATTCACGACAAAGATTTCTACATGCTCACGGAGACGTGCTGTCAGATCGATTTGATTCCTCTGTTCAGAAACGGTTTCTCCACGGGGCATGGTTTTCTGCGCGAGCCTAACTCCATAGAAAGCTATTCCGCGCTGGCCTGCATCGCCATCCAGGCCAATCAGAACGAGATGCACGGCGGTCAGAGCGTGCCGCATTTCGATTATGCCATGGCCGGCGGCATCATTAAGACGTATCGCAAGGAATATGAGCGGGCCTTTGTCGCCTTTGCGCGTATTAAGGGCGGCATGGATGCGGAGCAGGCCGATCGCTTTTTCCGCGGCATCCGCGTAGCGCTGGGCGAAGGCGTGCGCATGGGGTCCGTAGACGACTACGGCCGTCGCATGCTGGATATTGTGGCGGCGGAGGATCGCGAACTGGTGGCCGATGCCCATGCCTATGCGGCGGAGGAAGCGCTCAAAGCGACGGAGCGCCGTACCTATCAGGCTATGGAAGCCTTTATCCATAACCTGAACACCATGAACAGCCGCGCAGGCGCGCAGGTGCCGTTCAGCTCCGTCAATTACGGCACGGACACGTCCCTCGAAGGCCGGATGGTCATTCGCAATCTGCTTCTGGCCACTCAGGCCGGGCTTGGCAACGGCGAAACCTCCATTTTCCCGGTGCAGATTTTCAAGGTCAAGGAAGGGGTCAACTACAGCGAAGGCGATCCCAACTATGATCTCTTCCGTCTGGCCATGGAAACGTCGGCCATGCGGCTTTTCCCGAATTTCAGCTTCATTGATGCGCCGTTCAATCTGCAATATTACGACGGCAGCTATAACAGCGAAGTCGCTTATATGGGATGCCGTACCCGCGTGCTGGGCAACGTGCACGACTCCTCGCGGGAAGTAACCTGCGGACGCGGCAACCTGAGCTTTACGTCCATCAATCTTCCCCGGCTCGGCATCGAGGCGCACGGCGATATTCCTCGCTTCTTTACGCTGCTGGACGCGCAGATTGATCTGGTCTTCCGCCAGCTGCTGCACCGCTTCAAGATTCAATGCGCGAAGAAGGTGCGCAACTACCCCTTCCTCATGGGCAACGGCATCTGGCTTGATTCCGACAAGCTGGACTGGGACGATACCGTGGAGGAAGTGCTCAAGCACGGGACGCTGACTGTCGGCTTCATCGGCCTTGCCGAAACTCTTGTGGCGCTGACGGGCAAGCATCACGGCGAAAGCGAGGAATCTCAGAAACTGGGGCTGGAGATTATCGGGCACATGCGTCGGCGCGCCGATGAGGAAGCCCGTCTGACGGGGCTTAATTTCTCGCTCATCGCCACGCCCGCGGAGGGGCTTTCCGGGCGCTTCGTCAAGCTGGATCGCGCTCGCTACGGCTCCATTCCCGGCGTGACGGACAGGGAGTATTATACCAACTCCTTCCATGTTCCCGTCTATTTCCCCATCCGGGCTTTTCGCAAGATCGACATCGAAGCGCCGTATCATGCCATGACCAATGCCGGGCATATCACCTATGTGGAGCTTGATGGCGACACCTGCAAAAACCTCGAAGCGTTCGAGGCCATTATTCGCTATATGCACGACAGAGGCGTGGGCTACGGCTCCATCAACCATCCCCTGGATCGGGACCCGGTCTGCGGCTATGTGGGCGTTCTCAATGACGTCTGCCCCCGCTGCGGTCGTCGTGAAGGAGAGGCGGTAAGCGAGGAAAAGCTGCGGGAGTTGCGTCGCAAATACCCGCATATGCCGACATGCCATTGTCGTTAGAGCGTTTCAACTTTGAAAAAAGTGAAACGCGAGGCGGCGGCACAGCGCCGCCCGGCCAAAAGTGAGCGGAAAAACCGTGCTTTTTCCGCAAAACGACAGGCCGTATGGTTTGCAATGCGAAGCATTTCAAACTGAAAATGCTCTAAAGCTTTTCCCGCGCGACGAGAACGGGTTGCGCGGGGGTCCCCACAGAGGGCAGAGTGACGCTTTTTCCATAACGTCGCTGTGGGTGTATCCGTTCAAATGAGGAGGAAAATCGACATGCTGATGGAATCCCGTCTTAAAAGCGAGTGCAAGCCCGAAGAAAAGATGGTGGGCGAGGGCGTGGCGTTTGAACGCGTGCGCCGCATCACCGGCTATCTTGTGGGTACGCTCGACCGCTTCAACAATGCCAAGCGTGCCGAAGAGCACGACAGGGTGAAGCATGCCTGATTTGCGCGTCAGCGGCATTGTGGAAGAGTCCATAGTGGATGGCCCCGGCCTGCGCTATGTGATTTTTACGCAGGGCTGTGCGCGCGCCTGTCCGGGGTGTCATAATCCCCAGACGCACCCCCTTGACGGGGGAACCGTGATGGACACCGAGTCCATCTTCCGGCAATTTCGTGAAAATCCCCTTCTGGCGGGCATGACCTTTTCCGGCGGCGAGCCGTTCCTTCAGGCAAAAGCCCTTTGCGCTCTTGCCGAGGCCGTGCATGACGCGGGTAAGAATGTTATGGCCTATACGGGGTTTACTTTCGAGGAATTGCTGGACAAGGCGCAGAGCGAGCCGGATGTTGCCCGTTTGCTTGAGCTTGTGGATACGCTGGTGGATGGTCCCTATATTGAGGCCTTGCGCGATCTTGAGCTGAAGTTCCGCGGCAGCAGCAATCAGCGTCTGCTTGATCGCGAGCAGCGCGCCCTTCTGGCGGCGCGCCATGCGGCTGCCGCTCCCTCTGCGTAACGCAGGACTCTTACGCTTTCCGAGGGGGGAAGAAAACCTTTTTGCCGCGAGCAAAAGGGTTTTCTTCCCCCCTCAAACTTTCCGGCTTCTCTAGAGCGTTTCAACTTTGAAAAAGGTGAAACGCGAAGGCGGCGGCACAGCGCCGCCCGGCCCAAAGTGAGCGGAAAAACCGCGTTTTTTCCGCGAAACGACAGGCCGTATGGTTTGAAACGCAACGCGTTTCAAACTGAAAATGCTCTAGAGCATTTTCAGTCTGAAATACTGGCTGCCGCCTCGCGTTTTACTTTTTTCAAGGCTAAACGCTCTATCCGGCACAGACATTGAAGCGGGCTTTTCCGGTCCATGATGCGGGGGAGAGCGGCGGGAGTGGCAGCGTATTTCCTGCTTTAACGGCTTTCTCAATAATAAAAACCATGCGGACAAACGCTGCGTTTGTCCGCATGGTTTTTTCTGTAGGGAATGTGTCGCCCGATGCCTGTCGGGCGTTTTTTCCGAGGGTTATTCGGCGGCGATGTCGTAGCCTTCGAGCTTGTCCTGCACGGCGCTGATCAGCATGGCCATGACGGCGGCAATCCGGGCCTCGGCCTTGGCCAGCGCGTCGGCGGTCATCAGATCAAAGAGGTCTCCGTCCTCTGTGAGCCCCAGACGGCGGAAGAAGAGCAGCGGGCATTCTTTCTGTCGCTCATGCGCCAGCAGAGGCATGTAGGCGGAGAACGGGCCGTCCACAAAGTCTTCCAGGCGATCCGCATGCGGGGCCGCATCGGAATGGCCTTCGGCCTGTTCCAGAAGCGAACCGGTATCCCGCAGGTAGGCCACCAGAACGCTGTTGGGAGCGTGCTGCATAAGGCCCGCCGTGACGACGGCGTGAACAAAGGCGCGCCATTCTTCGCAGAGATTCGGGGCCAGAGGGCCGCCCCAGAAGACTTCCGGCAGGCCGGAGCGCTGCGCCATGCGCAATATTTCCTCAGCCCCCGTATTCAGCTCAAAGAGTATATGCGCCGCCTGTAATCCCTGCGCGGCGCTCAAGGGCTTTTTTTCCTGCTTTTCCATGAGTAGGGTTCCTTTACTGTTGGTTATGCGTCTTCCTGAAGCGTGCCGCCTTCAGGATTTTTCTTTTTTTCTGCCATATAGGCTTCATAGCCGCGGCGGCGCAGGAGGCAGGCCGGGCAGACGCCGCAGCCGTAGCCCCAGGCAAAGCGCCGGCCGCGTTCGCCTTCGTAGCAGGTATGGCTTTCTTCCAGAATAATGTCCACGAGCGGCTGTCCGCCAAGCTCTTCGGCCAGCCGCCACGTTGCGGCCTTATCGAGAAACATCAGCGGCGTGTGCAGGGTATAGCGGCTGTCCATGCCGAGATTCATGGCGATTTGCAGGGCCTTGATGCTGTCGTCCCGGCAATCGGGATAGCCGGAGGAATCCGTCTGGCAGACGCCGAGAACAAGATTGCGGATGGCGCGCTGATAGGCCCATGTGGCGGCGTGCAGAATGAAGATGAGGTTGCGTCCGGGCACAAAGGTATTGGGGAGCCCTTCGGCAGTGCCGTTGTCTATGGGCATGTCCGAGGTCAGCGCGTTGTCGGCCAGCTGATGAAAAAGATCGATGCCGAGCAGGGTGTCCGCGCCGAGGCGCTGTTTCCAGTCTGGGCGCAGGGCGGCGACAGCCTGCCGGACATTGGCGCGGCATTGCAGTTCCACGGCATGACGTTGTCCGTAGTCAAAGCCGATGGTTTGCACTGAGGCAAAGCGGGACAGGGCCCAGGCAAGACAGGTGGCCGAATCCTGCCCTCCCGAAAAAATGACCAGAGCCGACTGTTCGCTCAGGGGCGCTTCCGGCTGATGGACACAGGAGCTCATGAAAACCTCCGGGGAAATTGAAGGATGACGGCTTTGCCGTCCGCTTCCTTTTCCCCCAATATCCGTTTTCGGTCAACCGGCGTCAGATACAATTTTGCCCGGAATGGGAACCTGTTGCGGATTCCCGGTCCGGGCGGAAATAGGCATGAAAGGGCCTTACTTATCTGTAAATAATGCGCGGGTTTTGGGGAAGGAGAGGGAGTTTGAGGGGGAAACTACGGGGAAACGCCTTTCCTCCCCCTCAAAAAAGTTCAGTTTGAAGTGCAATGCGCTTCAGGCTGAAAATGCTCTCAAAAGCCCCTAGGCATCCGGCCAGAGGGAGCTGCCCTTCTGCGTGCGCGCAGGGGAATACCCGGCCATGAAGGCATCCATGAGATTGCCGAAGAAGACGCGGTTACGGGGCTTGATTTTCTGGCTTTCGGCGCTGTCCGAAGGGAAGAAGCGACGCGAATTCCGGTTGCCGACGTAGGTTTCCTGCGCCTGCGGCAGCGAAAGGATATGGGCCCACATACCGCGGCGTTCGGTGATGGCCTGACTCTGGATGTTCTGAAGGCGCTGCATGAGCGCTGTGTCGAGCCCGGCGTGATAGTAGAAAAAGGCCGCGCCCTGGGCCAGCATGGCTTCGTTGACCGATTCTCCGCTGGGCAGGAAGACTTCGGCAACAAGGCGTCCGTAGCGATCCTTGGCTTCCTTGCCCGCGGCCCGCAGACGCACTTTCTGTCCGCGCGTCATGGCCCCCAGAATCGCCGCGGCTTCCCTGGCATAGTACTGAGGTTTATGATTCCGCTTGTTGAGCTCCGGCGTATCAATGCCCGCCAGCCGCACGACACGGCGGTCGCTCAGCTTGAAGGTATCGCCGTCAAAACAGGAGGCAACCGTACCTTCCGGATTACCGGGCAGAGCCTCGTCGGCCTGCGCCGGCGCTATAAAAAGCGCCAGCAGCAGGAGAAGAGTACAGAGAAGGAACGAGCGACGGGCTGACATGGCTTAGTTCTCGTAATAGGAACGCAGCGACTGACTGCGCACGGGATGACGAAGCTTGCGCAGAGCCTTGGCCTCGATCTGACGGATGCGCTCGCGCGTGACGTTGAAGAGCTTGCCCACCTCTTCGAGCGTGTGGTCGCTCTTTTCCGCAATGCCGAAACGCTTGCGCAGCACCTGCTCTTCGCGGGGGGTGAGATCGGCCAGCACGGCGGCGAGCTGTTCGGACAGCTTGGTATTAATGACCTCTTCCGCGGGAGCCACGGCCTTCTTGTCCTCAATGAAATCGCCGAGGCTGGAGTCTTCCTCGTCGCCGATGGGCGTTTCAAGAGAAATAGGTTCCTTGGCGATTTTGAGCACCTTCTTGACCTTTTCCACGGGGTATTCCATACGGTCCGCGATTTCTTCGGGCGTGGGGTCGCGTCCCAGTTCCTGAACGAGGTAGCGGGAGGTGCGGATCAGCTTGTTGATGGTTTCGATCATATGCACCGGAATACGGATGGTGCGGGCCTGATCCGCGATGGCGCGGGTAATGGCCTGACGAATCCACCAGGTGGCGTAGGTGGAGAACTTGTAGCCGCGCTGATATTCAAACTTGTCCACGGCCTTCATGAGGCCGATGTTGCCTTCCTGAATGAGATCGAGGAACTGGAGCCCGCGGTTGGTGTACTTCTTGGCGATGGACACCACGAGGCGCAGGTTGGAGCGGATCAGTTCCTGCTTGGCGCGCATGGCGGCGTTGTTGCCGCGCTTGATGCGCCAGAGGACCTCTTCAAGGTCGTTGACGTTGTGGCAGCACTTTTCCTGCAGGCGCTTGAGGATTTCGATCTTGCCGATGATCATTTCCTTGAAGGAAAAGAGCTCGTCCACGCTGAGCTTGAGATCGCGGGCGGCATCGTGGGGATTGATTTCCCGCTTTTCCAGACCGTCAAACATGGCCTGAATTTCCGCCTGGCTGCGGCCTGTGGAAAGGATGTAGGCCGAGAGATCCCGCTGGCAGTTGTGCATCTGACGCACATAGTCCTCGACCGTTTCGATGATGCGGTCGATGAGGGTTTTTTCCAGCTTGATGTCGCGCAGGCGGGTGACGATCTCTTCCTTGTAGCTGATGATTTCCTTCTGGATGGGCGTCACGCGGCGTTCGAGCGTGTTGCAGTCGTCGAGCTTCTTGTAAATCTTGCGCTTCTTCTTGTAGATCTGCTTGATCTCGTCCAGCAGCATGATAACGCGGCTGCGCTGATTGAGCTCGTCTTCGCTGGGATCGTCTTCTTCTATGGTCTTGACGACGTCCTTGAGCTTGATGCGGTTCAGCCGCAGATCCTCGCCGACGTTGATGAGCTCCTCGACGGCCACGGGCACTTCCACAAGAGCATAAAGCACGTCCTGTTCGCCCATTTCGATCTTTTTGGCAATGACCACTTCGCCGTCGCGATCCAGCAGCGGCACGGCCCCCATTTCCCGCAGATACATGCGCACGGGATCGGTGCTGCGGGAGGAGTAGTCGGCGGATTCCTCGTCTTCGGCAAGATCCAGGGAACTGTCCACGGCGTCATCGTCCGGTTCGGCGGGCGCTGTGGAAATTTTCTTGCCGTCCTTTTCGGAATCAACGATGACGATTTCCAGCTGCTCGAAAATGCCGATGATTTCCTCGAACTGCTCCGGCGTGCTCATTTCCACGGGCAGGGCCTTGTTGACCTCGTCAAAGGTCAAAAAGCCCGTTCCCTTGCCCTTGGCGATGAGGGATTGGATTTGCTGGACATCTTTAATGTTGCTCATGGACTTTCTCCAAGGTTTCCTGCAGGGCGCGGAGGTATTCCACATCCGCGTCGGGATCGCCCGCGTTCTGGCGCAGGGCTGCCGCAAGAGATAACTTCTGTGCAGAAGCGTAATAGGCGTCGAGATCGTCGCGCAGCGCTTCCAGTTCTTTGTTGCCGTCATCGCGGGGGGCGGCTTCCGCTCCCCGACAGAAAGACCAGAAATTCTTTTCCCGTTCGTCCAGATGGTAGGCGGCTGTTTCCGGCCCCCATTCCTCCAGTTTGTCCCAGAGGCGGCGGGCAATTTCGGACTGAAGGGCCAGATCCGCGCCCATATCGCGCAAGTCGTCCAGACGTTCGGGGTAGCGCACGGCATACATCATGATCTGCCGGTCCCGCATGTTTTGCCGGGCTCTGCCGCTTGGCCGCTGCGGCGTCCCGCCGTTGCGGGGTGCGCCCGTGTCGCGCCGCTGGGCCGCGCCCTGCCTCAAATCGCTTTCCGAAAGCTGCAGCTGCGTTGCCAGCCGGGAGGCATAGGGGCTGACCAGTTCGGGCACTTCCACCTGGCTGAGGAAATTGCGCGCCCATTCCACGGTTTCGCGCGGCGCCAGCGCGCGCAGCACATCCACGCAGAAGCGCAGCCCGTCCGGCGCGTGGGCCAGCAGCGTCTCGAAAGCCTCCGGCCCCTGCGTGCGCAGCAGGCTGTCGATATCTTCGCCGTCGGGCATGAGCACCACGGTGCAGGCGAGTCCGCGTGTCAGCAGCATTTCGCAGGAGCGAAGCGCCGCCTTGCGCCCGGCGCGGTCACCGTCAAAGAGCAGCGTCACGCGGGAGGTGAAACCAGACAGACGCTTGATTTGATCCGGCGTGAGCGCCGTGCCCAGCACGCCTACGGCATTGTCGTAGCCGTACTGATGCAGCGTAAGCACGTCCATATATCCTTCGGTCAAAAGCGCCTGTCCTTTAGTGGTAATACCTCTGCGGGATTGCGCAAGACCATAAAGATGTTCGCCCTTCTTGTAGAGGGGCGTGTCCGCACTGTTGATATACTTGGCCTCTTCCTCGTCGGCGATAATGCGCCCGCCAAAGGCGATAATTTGATTGGACAGGCTCTTGATGGGGAAGATCAGACGGCCGCGAAAACGATCGTAGGCGCGTCGGCTGCGTTCGGAGATGCCGAGCAGACCGGCTTCCGCCGCCATGCGCGCGTCAAAACCGGCCCGATGCAGAGCTGTGGCCAGCGATTGCCAGTCGCGGCGGGCCCAGCCGAGGCCGAAGCGCTGCACAATTTCGTCGCTCAGGCCGCGTTTCTGGATATAGGCGCGGCATTCCTCGCCTTCCGGGCTGTCGAGCGCCGCGGCAAAATGGGCGGCGGCCAGCTCGTACATCTTGATCATCTGGCGGCGTCCGGAGCGTTCGCGCTGCTCCTGCTCGCGCCGTTTCGGGTCCGCGGGTCCGCGATCCAGAGAGACGCCCGCCTCAGCTGCAAGCTGTTCCAGCGTATCCCGGAAATCCAGCCCGTTGATACGGCCGTAAAAATCGAAGATATCGCCCGAAGCATGGCAGCCGAAACAATAGAACAGCCCCTGTTCCTCATTGACGGAAAAGGAAGGCTTGGTTTCCTGATGGAAAGGGCAGGGAGCGACCCAGCGCGGGCCATTGCGTTTTAAATCGACATAACGGCGCGCAATGTCCACAATATTGAGGCGCTCCTTGATGGCTCGTATGGCGTCTCTGCTCTGCATAGGGCGTGGATGCTGCTAGAGCGTTTTAGCTTTGAAAAAGGTAAAACGCGAGGCGGCGGCACAGCGCCGCCCGGCTCAAAGTGAGCGGAAAAACCGCGTTTTTTCCGCGAAACGACAGGCCGTATGGTTTGAAACGCATAGCGTTTCAAACTGGAAATGCTCCGGATGGAAAGGGACACGTTTTTTCATGCGCGGGACAGGGCCTTCCGTCTGTCCGCTGGCCCCTGTCGGGGAACGCCGCTGTGCGACGCCGGACACAGCGTCGGCACAGCAGCGTTTTTTCTGTCCCTACCGTAATACGACAATAGTCATGCCGTCGCCGCCGCGATCTTCCGGCGCAACGGCAAAGGATGCGGCCGCGGGAAACGTGCGCAGGAATTCGTGAATCTTGCGTCGCAGCGCTCCTGTGCCGCGTCCGTGCACGATTTCCACCTCGCCGATGCCGGCCAGCAGGGCCTTGTCGAGGAAGCGTTCCACCTCGGCTTCGGCCTGTTCGGCGCGTTGCCCGCGCAGATCAAGGCGCAACAGCGAACCTTCTCCGGGTGCGGCGTTCGCCGCCGGGCGGGCGGCTTCGCTGCCGGCGCGCACGGCGGCAAGCACGGGCGACACCGGACCGTCGGCGCGCGGCGCGACGGGAGTCGCCGAAGCGCCCGCAAGCCGCACGTCCTTCATGGCTGCCCAGAGAGACACGCCGTTCAGATCCACGCGCACGCGGGAGCGGCGTTCATCCACATCGGTCACGACGCCGCGTTTGTTGAAAGTCAGGTGCAGCACCTGCTGTCCGGGAGCAAAATGCTCAACCTGCGGCAGCACGGAGACTTCTTCGGGGCGCAGTTCCTCGGCCAGCGAGCCGCGCAGGCGGGAAAGTTCCTTGAGCGCCTGTTTGTGTCCGACTTTGCCCTCGCGCACGGCCTTCATCAGTTCGGCGGCCTGAGCGCGCACCTCGTCATGGAGGCGTTGCCGTTCGCGGCGCAGCTTGTCCTTTTCATGCTCCAGCTGCTGTTTGGCGCGGGTCTGCTGGGCGCGCAATTCCTGCACTTCTTCTTCCCGCTGGGCGGCAAGGGCGTTCAGTCGCGCCAGCAGGGCGGACGTGTCGCCGCCGTCCTGCAGGAGATAATGTTCGGCCCGGCGCAGGATGCTTTCCGGCAGGCCGTATTCCCGCGCCACGTCAAGCGCCTGGCTTGCGCCCACCTGATCATAGGCCAGCTTGTACAGAGGCTTCTTGCTGGCGGGATCAAAGAGCACGGAAGCAGCCCGCGCGCTTTCCCTGGTCAGCGCGTAGCTTTTCAGCGAGGGAAAATGCGTGGCGGCCAGCACAAAGGTACGGTTGTCGATGAGTTCGTCCAGCACGGCCTGCGCCAACGCCGCCCCCTGCGCCGGATCCGTCCCCGCGCCGAATTCGTCGAGCAGCACAAGACCGCTTTCGCCAAGATGTTTCCATGCCTTGGCAAGATGCCGGATTTGCGCCGTAAACGTCGAAACGTTGTCGGTCAGACTCTGTTCGTCGCCGATGAAGGCATCCAGACGCGAGAACCACGGCAAATGCGAACCGCCGGCAGCGGGCACCGGAAGGGCGCTCATGGTCATGGCGGCAATCAGTCCCAGCGTCTTGAGGCAGACGGTCTTGCCGCCCGCGTTGCCGCCGGTGATGATCAGCGCCCGTTCGCCGGGCCGCAGCACAATGTCCAGAGGACGGACGCGGGCCCGGTTCTTCTGTTCGCTTTCGGCGGTTTCGCCGCGCAGCAGCGGGGCCAGCATGAGCAGGGGATGACGCGCGCCCAGCAGCTGAATGCCTTCCGCCGCGGTCGTGATGGGCACGCAGCGGCCGTCCATGCTTTCGGCAAGGGCCCGTTTGGCCTGAAGAAGATCCAGCTCCGCCAGCAGGCGCAGGGCCGCGTGCGCGCCGGGCAGCTCGGCCCGCAGCAGATCGGCCAGATAGGCCAGCACCTTGCGCTCTTCCTCGCGCTCTTCATGCTTGAGTTCCTGGAGGCGGTTGTTGATATCCACCAGGAACATGGGCTCGAAATAGCAGGTTTCGCCCGTCTGCGACCAGTCATGGATGATGCCCTGCATGCGGCCCTTGAAATTGGATTTAAGGGGCAGCACATAACGGTCTGAGGACAAGGTCATGAACTCGTCCTGCAGGTAGTGCAGCATGTTATACTGCACGGCATAATCTTTGACCTTGCGCATGCAGCTCTGATGCAGGCGGCGCAGTTCCACGCGCACCTGATAGAGCTCCGGGGAGCTTTCGTCCTTGAGCAGGGCGTCGTCGGAGATGCAGCGATTCAGAGCCGCCGTCAGCTGCACGGGCAGAGGTTCGGCGTTTGCCAGCGCCAGCAGACGCGGCCATTGCCGTTCCGCTTCGGGAATGGCGATGGACTGGCGGGCGGCCTGCGCCTGGCGCAGCATTTCCCGCAGCGCCCAGAAGGCCTCGGCATCGGGCTGCGCGCTCGCGCCGCGCCGCTCTTCCATGACGCGCAGCAGACCGCTGACATCGGGGAAGGCGGCAAGGCGGAAACCGCCTTCGGCAAGGGGGCGTTCCAGCCAGACAGCCGCCTCCTCATAGAGGCGGGCGGCTTCGGAAGCTGTGTCGGCATCGGGCAGGGGGGCGAGATGCCGGGCGCGTTCGCGTCCGGCGGCAGTGCGGCATAATTCGGCCAGCCAGGCCGTAATTTCGCCGAATTCCAGCGCATGGAGAGTGCGGGCGTGTATCATGCGGCAGGCGATGTGAGAATTACTTGGCGAGGCGCGCCTTCACGGCGGCGGAAAGGACCTTGCCGTCCACGCGGCCCTTGTGGGCGGCCATGACGGCGGAAATGACCTTGCCCATGTCGCGCGGCGAGGCGGCGCCGGTCTCGGCAATGGCCGCGTCGATGACGGCGGTCAGCTCCTCTTCGCTCAGGGGCTTGGGCAGGTAGCTCTGGAGCACCACCAGTTCGGCGGCTTCCTTGTCGGCCAGATCGCTTCTGCCGGCGGCGGTGTACTGCTCGATGGAGTCCTGACGCTGCTTGCCTTCCTTGATGATCAGATCCATCATCTCGCCGTCGTCCAGCGTGCCTCCGGGACGGCAGAGGTCTACAAGTTTGTTTTTGACGGCCGTCTTGAGCAGGCGCAGCACCGTCAGGCGCACGCTGTCCTTGGCTTTGTAGGCCTGAATGTAGTCCTTTTCGATCTGTTCGAACAGGCTCATGCTTTCCTCTCCTTTAGAGCATTTTCAGTTTGAAGCGCCGCGCGTTTCAAACCATACGGCCTGTCGTTTCGCGGAAAAAACGCGGTTTTTCCGCTCACTTTGGGCCGGGCGGCGTTATGTCGTCGCCTCGCGTTTTACCTTTTCAAAGCTAAAACGCTCCAGAGCATTTCACTTCGGGCCGGGGGCGCTGTGCCGCCACCTTGCGTTCTGCCTCTTGCAAAGGAAAAACGTTCTACTGGCGGTCGGGACGGCGGAGGCCGCAGAAATTCCGCAAAGGACGGGCCCGCGGGCGTTGCGTTGCCGGGGCCGCAGGAGTGACGGAAACCAAGCAGAAAATGCGGGAGACCTGTGGCAGGGCTCCCGCGAAGAGACGCGTTTTATGCAAAAAAGGCGCGATGCCATGCCCATAGGGCCGACAACGCGCCGTCTGCGTTACGCAACGTTCATCTTGCGCATTTTCTTCATCAGGCGCTTGCGGGCAGCAGCCTTCTTCTTTTTGCGCATCACGCTGGGCTTTTCGTAGTGCTGGCGCTTCTTCATTTCGGAGAGAACGCCGGCCTTTTCCACCTGCTTCTTGAAGCGGCGGAGCGCGATATCGAAGTTATAGTCGTCTTCGTTCAGGAAAACGCCGGGCATTGACATCACCCCCTCTGGGCTGGGCTCCGATCCTCTGGATCGGGCTGGCAGGCCGAAGCCTGTCGCAGAATGTCGCCGGTGACGTTGACATTCCGAAGCGAGAGATTCTTCTAGCGCCGTCGAAAAAAAATGCAAGCAATTTTCTCTGCCCTTCGTAAATTACTGATTCCAGACGTCCATGGTCGGAAACATCCATGAAAGAATGCAGAAAAAAACGTAGTGCAGGGTCGGCACCATCAGAAAGACCGCTACCGGCAGCATGGCCAGAGGGCCGGGGCGCAGGTGCGGCAAAAAGCGATGGATCAGCGGCGCAAGAGAACGGGTAATCAGGGCCGCTGCCGCGGCGTCCACAAAGAGTTTGAGCGACAGACGCACCGAAGAAAAAAAGATGCATGCCGGAAAGAAGAGAGGAAAGAAGATCAGGGAAAGCAGCAGGGCGGGGCGTAGCAGAGCCGAATATTCCTGCGTCCAGCGACGGCCGCGTCGGGTGAACAGCAGAAAGACGATCAAAATCAGAGCTAACAGCAGGACGAGGCGTGCGAGCATGGCGTTCCTTTGCAGAAAAGCGGAGAAAACGCAGGGCTTTCTGCTTGCCTTGCGCCTTCGAGATCCTTACCATGTCTGCCGACGATCGAAAAGAAGAACCGACAGCTTCTTTTTCGCAGGCTATGCTGTCGAGGAGGCGTTTCGTATGCAGGTCATGAGAGCATTGCTGCTGACAATGCTGGTTGTTCTGGCGGGGGGCGCGGCGGCCGAAGCGGCCGAGGAACGGTGGCCGACCTTCAATCTGGCGGATCCGGCGGATGAAAAGGCCATGGAACTCCATACGCGTTCCTTTCATACGCACTTTACCGCTGTGGCCGGGGATGCCCTGATTCTTTACGCATCCCGGCGCATGACCATCGTGGAAGTGGTGCGCCACTGCAATACGGCCTTTGCCAACAAGAAGATTGATTACAGCGGCACCATTTACGATACCTTTACGAATATTTCCAGGGAAGAATTGGAAACCATGCTGCAAAACGGCAATATTCTCTATTTCTTCCCGGCTTTTCTGGCTGTTAATCAGCACAAGGGCAATGAGCTTATCCGCGAGGGGCTGCTGTCGGAAAAGTCTGTGTCTGTTCTGTCCGCCGCCCTGCCTCTGTTGAGCGAGCTTGTGCGCAACGGCGAATTGCAGACGGGTATGGCCGCGGAACTGCGCGATTCGCAGACAATCCCGGACAGCAAAGAAGCCTCGCGTCCCGCGCCTCGCGGCGCCACAGGTCGTTAAGAACGTCTGAATTCATGACGCATTATCAAGCAGAAAGCCCTTTTTGCCGAGAGCAAAAAGGGCTTTCTGCTTTTATTTCCATTGCTGGGGGCGAATCTTCCCGGATGATTCCGGGATCAGGATTTCGCCGTGCAGTCCTTTTCTTCGTCCATCTCCATGTTGCCGGACGGGCCGTTGTATTGCGCTATGCCCCAGCTCCAGCCGTCGCAGATCCGTTGAAAATCCGCCACAGTCAGTTGTTCCGGGCGCAGGCGGGCGTCGATGCCCGCCACCTCCAGCGCCTCAGGGACGCCGGGCCAGGGGGCGCGTCTGGCGATACTCCCCAGCTGCTTGCGCCGCTGCTGAAAGAACAGCTTGATGAGTCGCGCCAGTGCTTCGGGATGGCGCGGCAGGTTTTCCTGCGGCAAAGGGGCGAAGGAAAGAACGGCGGAATCCACCTTGGGCGGCGGCGAAAACGCGCCCGGCCCCACAACGAACTCCATGCGCGGCTTCCAGTAGCTCTGCACCCAGACGGAAAGCGCGCCGTAATGCCCGTTGCCCGGAGCGGCTGCCAGACGTTGCCCAACTTCCTTTTGCACCATGAAGGCCGCCCGGCGCAGCGCCCGGCACTGGGCCGCCATGTCCCAGATCATGGGCGAAGCCACGTTATAAGGCAGATTGCCGATAATCTTCCACGAGCGTGCGGGCGAAAGTCGCGCCCAGGGAAAACGCAGGGCATCCGTCAGTATGGCCTGCGTGTTGCCGGCGGCTTCCTGCTGCCGCTCCCGCGCGAAACGGTCGTCCTTTTCCAGCAAAAACAGGCGGGCATGGGGCAGACGTTCCACGGCGCGGGTCAGCGCTCCCGGTCCTGGTCCGATTTCAATGATCCAGTCGTCGGCTGAGGCTTGCACCAGCGCGGCAATGCGATCACAGATGTGATCATGTTTCAGAAAGTGCTGCCCAAGGCTTTTCTTGGCATAGGGGGGCATGCGGTATTCCTTTCACTTTGGGCCGGGAGGCGCTGTCCGCCGCTTCGCGTTCTGTTTTTTCAAAGCAAAACGCTTCGGGCGTGTTACACAATTTTACAATTTATTTTGAACAAGCAGAGCATACCGGCGAGGAGATTTGCTGCATGCTCCTGCGCCTCCCTTGAAAAAGCGCGTTGGGGGAAGGATGGGGGGCACGGGGGGAAGGAAACGCCCCTTGCGCGCTAGCCAAGGGGGTTTCCTTCCCCCCGGAGGATCTATTTACCTGATACTCTAGCAGTCGAAACGATCAAAGCTGAGCATCAGCCCCGCGCGACCCTGCGTGACGGATCGCAGCGAGGTGGAAAAGCCGAACAGCTTGCGCATGGGCGCGCTGCCGCTGACCTGCTTGAGGCCGTTGCGATCCTGCAAATCGTCCACCTTGCCGCCGCAGCCGCCGAAAAGGCCGATGGCCGCGCCCAGAAAGTCGTCCGGCACGCTGATTTCCACATGCATGACCGGTTCCAGAGCAACGGGAGACGCGGCGGCCAGCGCCTCGCGCAGAGCCGCGCCCGCGGCCATGTGGCATCCCGGAGCTGTGGTCAGACCTTCCTGCCGGGCAATGTTGGTAATGACAACCTCCACATCCTCCACGGGATAGCCGGTCAGATCCCCGCATTGCAAAGCGTCGCGCACGCCGGACAGGGCCGCATCCACGAGGGCCGGAGGCAGGAGCTTTGCGGCTTCTTTGGGATCTGCGGGCAAAAAGTCGCCCAGCCGCACGTCGTTTCCCGAACCTCTGGGGCGGGGAGCTACCTGCAATGTCACGTCGCCGTGATGGCGTTCCTTGCCAAGTTCCCGATCGAAGACCTGCGAGGCGGAAGCCGGTTTGCGGATGGTTTCCCGGAGCGTCACCTGCGGATGCCCCACGCGGGGGCTGATGCCGCATTCCCGCGTAAGCCGCTCCAGCAAAACTTCCAGATGCAGTTCTCCCATGCCGGAAATAGTGCGCGTTGCGGATTCCTCGTCCATGACGGCATGAAAGGTCGGGTCTTCCTCCATATAGCGGGAAAGAGCCTCGTCCAGCACCTTGCCTTCGTCGGCGTTGCGGGGTTCCAGCGCCAGCGTGATGACCGGGGGATAACTGTCAATGGCCTCCAGACGCAGGGTGCCGCCGTGCGTCGTATAGGTGTCGCCGGTACGAGCGCCGCGCAGGCCGATGACGGCCACAATATCCCCGGCTGCGGCCTCGGCAAGCTGCTCGCGTCTGTCGGCGTGCATGCGATACAGGCGGCCCACGCGATCATCCTTGCCGGTCGTGGTATTGCGCAGGCTGTCGCCTTCCTTGATGCTGCCCGCATACAGCCGCAGAAAGGCCAGCTTGCGGCCTTCTTCCATCAGAACTTTGAAGACCAGCGCCGCGACGGGCCCGTCCGGCGTGACGACGATTTCCTTGCCGTCGGCATTGCGGGCCACCGGCGCGGGAATGTCTTCGGGCGCGGGCAGATAGTCGCAAACAGCGTCCAGCACAGGCTGCACGCCGGCATTGCGCAGGGCGGAACCGCAGAACGTGGGCGTGAGGTTCCGGGCCAGCGTTGCCCGCCGCACTGCGGCCGCGACATCCTCCGGCGTGTATTCGCCTCCCAGATAGCGATCCAGAAAGTCTTCGTCGGCTTCAGCAATTTTTTCCAGCGCCCGCTCGCGCCACGGCGCGGCAAAGGCGCGTTCCTCCTCATTCCACGGGCGTCGTGTGACGGTGCGGCCCTGATCGGTCTGATCAAAGTCCAGACGTTCCTCGCGCAGCACGTCCAGCACGGCCTCGAAGGCTTCTCCCTGTCCCCAGGGAATGGTCAGCGCCACAGGATTGGCCGACAGGCGGGTATGCAGAGCGTCCAGCACGGCCGCGAAGTCCGCGCCGGGGCGATCCATCTTGTTGATAAAGGCCAGCTTGGGAACGGCGAAGCGTTCGGACTGTCGCCAGACGGTTTCCGACTGGGGCTCCACGCCGGCTACGGCGCAGAAGACGCCGACAGCGCCGTCGAGCACGCGCAGCGAGCGTTCCACCTCGATGGTAAAGTCCACATGGCCGGGCGTATCAATAAGATTCAGTTCGCAGCCGTTCCACTGGCAGGAGGTGCAGGCGGAGGTGATGGTGATGCCGCGTTCCTGTTCTTCCGGCAGATAGTCCATGGTCGCCGTGCCGTCATGCACTTCGCCCAGACGATGGATCTTGCGGCTGTAGAAGAGCATGCGTTCGGAAAGAGTGGTCTTGCCGGCGTCGATGTGGGCAATAATGCCGATATTGCGCGTTTTTTTCATGGAATCTCAGGCCTTGCGCGGCAGCAGTCCGAAGCCGTGCCGGAAAACGGAAAAAAAGTCGGGAGAAAGATCGGCATGCAGCCAGAGTCCCTCGCAGCCGGGGGAAAGGCTCAGGCGACCCAGGGGGACGGCGCCGCTGCGGAAGGGGCCGCCGTCCCGCACCTTGCTGTGGACGCGCGCCGAGGCATCCGCCGTGAAAATAGCTTCGGGGCGTCCCGCTCCTGGCAACAGGGCCCGCTCCACGGCGGCGTCGCCATGACAGAAGCGGAGCACGGCTTCGTCGAAAAGTTCCGGTCGCTGCACCGCCAGCGTGGGATCGCCGCGTTCCTCAAATGTCCGCAGAGCAAGAACTCTGGCCGCTGCGGCGATGCCGTCCAGCTCTCCCGCGTGCAGCAGGGCAAGGCGTCCGGGCGCGGGCAGTTCTTCCAGCAGGGCGCACAGATCGGCGGGATCCATGCAAAAAATATCTTCCACGCCGCAGAGTTCCAGCGCCGTCAGAACCGGCCCCGACGGCATGCCGCCGACACAGACGGCCCCCAGCAGCGGAATTTCCGCCAGCTGGGCGCAGAGGGCAACGGCCGCCAGCCGTGCCGCCGCCGCATAGGACGGGGAAAAGGCCAGAATCGCCCACGGCGCGGGATGTCGCCCGCTCGACTGCCAGTAGCCGAGACGCGCATCGCGGCGTTCGCGTCGGCAATGCCCCCCGGAGGGCCGCTCCTGTTCGTAATGCGCCATGCCCAGCGCAAGGCCCGTCTTGATGGCAGCCCGGCATTGCGGCAGGGCCGCTTCATACGCTGCCGCGCAGACGTCGTCCGGCACGCGGAAGTCTTCCACCTGAGCAGGCCACAGCGGCGCGGCTTCCCGGTATTCCGCCTCGTTTTCCTCGACGCTATCGCAGGACCCTTCATCGGGCAGCGAGGACGCGCACGCCCGCAGGGCTTCCTCAAGATGCTTCTGTTGCGACTTTCGCATGACTCCTCCTTGCAGCGTAGTCGCTTATACTATGCGGCTTTTGCCATGCTGTGAAGGGGCGGAAGAATGTCGCGCCCGGATGGATTGGCATTTGTTTTATCTGGGGGGAAGGGGACCCCCTC
>CALVHG010000016.1 GCA_944327285.1 uncultured Desulfovibrio sp.
TTTCCGCTCACTTTGGGCCGGGCGGCGCTGTGCCGCCGCCTCGCGTTTCACCTTTTTCAAAGTTGAAACGCTCTAGGCCCAACACTATTCATAGAGGGAGGGGGAACCTCTCATCTCGCTGTCGATGCCCATTCCTTCGTCGCAACGAGCACGGCCTGCGCCGCCTTCGGTCGCTCTGGCGCGGGAGGGGCCCAACCTTGCCGCGGGAAAGACGTTCCCGTAAATCTTCCCCCAAGCCTCCCATCCCTTCCCCAGCGCGCTTGTATCTGGAGAATGGAACGATTCCGCGGCAACCGTCCCCCGGATGCGCGAGAAGAAAGACAGGGAGCAAACGCGAATCAGGGGAATCTGTTGTTGCAGACAGGAAAGTCTGCCCTCTTTCGCCTGTAGAAAGCGCTTTCTGATGCCACGCAAAAGGCCCGCCATCTCGGCGGGCCTTTTTTCTGTTTTCAGGATGCGCGCCAGCTCTTCCGGGAGGTAGGCACACGGTCCACCAGGGCCTGTTAACACAAAATTTACAAATACTTTCAATAGGTAGAACAAACAGACTGTACACACGCCACTTGTCTTTCGTGACGGGGTCGCCTCGTATTCCTGGCTCTTCCCCCCAAACAACTTACGAAGAGTGTTAACACGCCCTAAGAGGTAACATACACGAGCGCTCTCCCCCCGGAGAGGGGCGTCACGGCCTCTTGGAATCGGCAAAAGCCTCTTCCAGCGCGTGATCCAGATCGTCAACGCTGTAGACATCGCGCAGGACGACGGGCTGCCGCGCCATGTCTCCGGCGGGGAAAAGAGCCGTCACAGGAATACTCTTGCTGCCGAGCGCCTCGCAGAGGCGCGTGGCAAAAGCATTGGGCGCGGTAAGGTCCACACGCACAAGTTCCATGCCGTAGCGGGCCTTCCAGCGGCGCAACCGTTCATCCGTCAGCACCGTTGCTTCCAGGAATTTACAATTCGGGCACCAGTCGGCGGTGAATTCCAGAAGCATAGGCTTCTTGCCCAGATCCTGCGCAAACTCATGCGGCGAAAACTCCTTCCACTGCGGCAAGGGAGGCGCAGGCTGAAGCACCCAGTTCAGCGACAACACCAGCAGGATCAACCCGATGGCCGCTCCCAGCTTACGCCGCAGCGGGGGCGCGCTCAGCCCGCAGAAACGGCCCCACAGCCAGGCGCCGAACGAGGTCAGCAACAGCACCATGAGCACCTGTAAATGCAGCTGCACGGGCAGGATGGATAAAAGATAAAGAGCCGTGCCCAGCAGACAGAAGCCCACGATGCGCTCGAAGGTCTTCATCCACTCGCCGGGGCGGGGAAGCAGCTGGGCCAGCTGGGGCCAGATACAGAAGCAGATATAGGGCAGCGCCATGCCCAGCCCCACGGCCCAGAAAACAACCATGATGGAAAAGAGCGGCTGCGTGAAGGCCCAGCCCAGCACCCCGCCCAGCAGCGGCCCGCTGCACGGAGTCGCCAGAAAGGTGGAGACAAGACCGGACAGATAGGCCTGCAAACGGTGATTGGTGCAGCGGGAACCGGCCTTCAAATCAATAATGGGCAACGTAAAAACGCCCATCATGGACAGCCCCATCAGAAAAATCAGCACCAGCAGCACCAGCAGCACGCTCTGCTGCTGATAAAGCTGCCCCCACATAAGATCCGCGCCGCCAAGAATCAGCGCCAGCAGAGTAAACAGCGTGATGACGCCCAGGGAAAAAAAGATGTTGTGCTCCCGGAAACGACGCAGACCCTGCGGATTGCTCTTGCCGCCAAGCAGGAGAAGGCCCGTTACTTTGAGCGTCAGGACAGGCAGAACGCAGGGCATGGCATTCAGCAGCAGCCCGGCCACAAGCCCCAGCAGCAGCGCCTTGCCCAGGTGGGTAATTTCCAGCGCTTCGGCGCTGTAGCGGGGCTCAAGCTGAAAATCGAATTCTCCGGGCGGAGGCGGCAGCGGCGCATCCGCTGACGGAAGGGAGTCCGCCAGCTCAGGGGCCACCGTCGACCAGGTAATGCCGCCGCCCTGAACATTGTCCCCTCCCCCGGCGAGAGAAAAGCGCCGAGCGCCGCTCTTGGGCGTTTCAGGCTGCGCGGACGACAGTTTCAGCCAGTCCTGATACCATGCCTGCCGCGCAGCTTCCGGCAGATTGGCCGGAACGGTTCCCTTCAGTGGCAGATCCACAGGGAGACAATTGCGCCGCGTGCAGACCAGCAGACTCAGCTGTGCCGAATAGGCCGAGCCGGAGGCGTCGGCAGGCAGGCGCACGAACAGAGCAGTTCCGTTGTCATAAGCGTAGATAGTTGCGTTTTTATCATAGTAATCCCGCTGCATATCTCCGCGAGGATACCAGACAGGCAACGCCCCGCCTTCGGCGAGGCTGAAAGAAAGATTTGTCGGTCGTCCGGCATCGCCGGATTCTCTGGCATAGGCGTGAGCATCGTCCGGCATACGCAGAATAACGGCCGCCACAATACCCTCTGCCTCTCTGGCAAACTGTATATCTGCCCATACGCTGCCGGCACGGGCGGACACGGCAAGCAGCAACAGGCAAATGCTTGCAACGCAGATGGCAAGACTTCGCGCTGTGCGCGTCATGAGATCTCCTTGGTTACGGAAATGGACAGGGCGCTCCGCCTCCGGCGCGCCCTCGGTCTGTCGGCACGGCATCTCTGTCTGCCGAAAGTCCAAAGCAAATATAACGCCTTTTCCTCCGAAAGAAGCAAAATTTTTATGCCGTAAAAAAATTTTGCAGACCAGCAAAAAAATATTGACAAGAACCGTCGATCTGCGTAGTTTCCCTTCTTGCGAGATGCACTTGGGTCATTAGCTCAATTGGTAGAGCAGCTGACTCTTAATCAGTTGGTTCGGGGTTCGAGTCCCTGATGGCCCACCAGAAGAAAGCTAAAGAGCTTGCGGAACAAAACGCAAGCTCTTTTTGCATTTCTGGCAGTATCGTGTTTGTTGTGACAAAAATTTTCCCCTTTACAAATTTTTTCTTGACAGAAGCCGTCGATCTGCGTAGTTTCCCTTCTTGCGAGATGCATTTGGGTCATTAGCTCAATTGGTAGAGCAGCTGACTCTTAATCAGTTGGTTCGGGGTTCGAGTCCCTGATGGCCCACCAGAAGAAAGCACGGGTTTGTGGATATTCCACAAACCCTTTTTCTTTTCTTATCCCGAAGCGGACATGCGCCGTCCGCAACTTCGGATTTCTGCCGTGAGGACCCCGCCATGCCTGCCGCCATAGACGCTGCCGCTTTTCTTCAACGCCGGGATCAGGGCGTTCTCCTGCTGGATGTCCGCTCCCCTGCCGAATTTGAACGCGCCCGCATTCCCGGAGCCGTTAATCTGCCGCTGTTCGACGACGCGCAGCGCGCCCGCGTCGGCACAGTCTATGCCCGCAAGGGTCGCGCCGATGCCGTGGCAACGGCGCTGACGCTCATCGGCGGAGAATTGGAGGGCAAGCTCGCGCGTGCGCGTGCGCTGGCGGAGGAAATGACGCCCGGCAGCCGCGAGATTCTGCTGCACTGCTGGCGCGGCGGCATGCGCAGCGGCGCGATGGGCTGGCTGCTGGAAGCCGCCGGATTTCGCGTGCAGCTGCTGTCCGGCGGCTACAAGGCCTATCGCCGCCATGTGCGTCAGGGATTGGCGCAGCCGCGCCGCGTCGTTGTTCTCGGCGGTCTGACAGGATCAGGCAAAACGGAAATTCTGCATGCCCTGTCCCGGCGCGGCGCGCAGGTCATCGATCTGGAAGGGTTGGCCGTGCACCGCGGTTCCGCCTTTGGCTATATGGGCCGGCAACCCTGCAACGAGTGGTTTGAAAATCAACTTTTCGAGCAGTGGCGGAGGCTTGATCCGCAAAAGCCGGTCTGGCTGGAAGATGAAAGCATCCACATCGGCAACGTCACGCTCTGCGCCGAATTTTTCTCCCATCTCTCGCCCGCGCCGCTGGTGCGCGTGGATATGCCGGAAGAAGCGCGCGTGGAACGGCTGGTGCGCCTCTATGCCGACAGCGGCATGGAAGACAGCATTCGCGCGGCTCTGCTGCGCCTGAAAAAACGTCTGGGACTGGAACTGACGCAGCGCTGTCTGGAAAGTCTGGACGCGGGAGACTATCATGCCGTCACCCGCGCCGTGCTTTCCTATTACGATCGCTGCTATCGCTATCAGCTGGAACACCGCGAGGGGCCCGTTCTTCCTCTCCTCTGTCAGGAGGGCAACCCTGAAGAAACGGCCCGCCGCCTCATGGACATGACGATTTTTTCCTGATCGGAAAAACCGCTACCGGGTCGGAGAACTTCCGTCTCTCCGCTTGTCCTCGTAGAGCAGCTTATCGGCGCGGGCATAGAGACTTTCAAAGCTCTCTCCGGCCTCATGCAGCACGCAGCCAATACTGCCCGTAAAAGGGTCCTTGCTTTGAGGAATGGGGATTTGCAGACAGCTTCGCAGGTTCCGGCGCACGGATTCCAGATCCGCCTCGTCCCGGATGCCGAAAAGCAACGCCATGAACTCATCGCCGCCCACGCGCCCCACAAGAGCCTCGTGCCCGCGGAAGGCTTCCCGCAGGGCTTCGCCGGTGCGCACCAGCGCGGTGTCCCCCGCCTGATGCCCGTAGGTATCGTTAATGCTCTTGAAGTTGTCCATATCAACCATGAACAGGGCGCAATGCGTATCGTCCCCGTGCAGGGAGCGCGTAATCTTTTCTGTCAGCGCGGCCTTGTTGAGCAGCCCGGTCAGGGGATCAATTTCCACACGCTTCTTCAGTTCTTCCAGCTCCTGCGCCATACGCGCATGCTCATGCGACGCCACAGGTCGCGACGCACTTTCCGGCGAGGCCGACGCCGCCGCAGGCTCTTCCTTGGCCCGCGCGACAGCCGCGCGAATACGGTAACGCAACCAGCTCAGAAGGAAAAAAGCCGCCAGAGGGAACAGCGCGTCCGGCATATCGATATCTACGCGCATTTCCTCGAAGTCGTAGAGCGAAGCCACAAAAGCCGCGACAGCAAGCAGCATCAAAACCAAGAGACAACCGTTCAGCAGCCCCCCGCTGCGCAGCAACGTTGCCCGCCAGGCATCGGCGCGCAGACCGCCTTCCGAGGCAACGAGCGTGCCCCGGCGGACCACAAGCAACGCAACCAGGCACAGCAGCGCCCCACCCAGCGAACAGATAATCCCAACCATATCGGGATCGAAACGGGCATCCTCAAAATCATACAGTTCTGCGGCAAAGCTGCCGCAGGCCAGCAACAAAACCAGAAACAAGAAAAAACAGACCCGCCCCTGGGTCATCCATGCGCGTTCCATGCCTGACTCTCCTCACAACAGCAGGGCGTAACCGCCCCAGGGAGAACCCGGCCACCGCATCGCGCGGACTGTCGGATCCGCCCTGTTTTCCGTATACCTATCTTCAAACACCTTCACAAACATCGCCTTCCGGGCGACGGGAAACACATCTCAGGTCCTGTGCGATAACAGTATCGCGGCATCGGACATTGCCGGTTGACGTTCCGGCGAAAACTGACGTTCTTTTATACTAGCAAAACAAGCGTTATGGAAGCGTCAGCAGCGGGCCTTTGCATCGGCGCATTTTTACGGCATTATCATACGCGCATACTGTCATACGGATACGCCAAGGAGGCTTTATGCCGGATTTTGCCGCTCTTTCCACGCCCGCTCTCATTCTCGATGAAGAACGCTGCCGTGGCAACTGCGCCCGGCTGCGGGATCACGTTCATTCTCTGGGCGCCGTCATGAGACCGCACCTCAAGACCTGCAAGAATCTGGAAGTTGCGCGCTGGAGCATGGAAAGTCCGCAGGGGCCGGCAACGGTTTCTACGCTTGCCGAAGCCGAATATTTTGCCGCGGGCGGCGTGCGGGATATCTGCTATGCCGTCGGCATAGCGCCCGACAAACTGGTCCGGGCCGCGGCGCTGCGCGCCAACGGAACAGATCTGATACTGACGCTGGATTCCCTGGAGGCGGCCCGTGCGCTGCTTGCCTTTGCGCGCGAGCGACAGCTTTCTTTTGCCGTCATGCTGGAAACAGATTGCGACGGTCATCGCGCCGGCATAGCCCCCGACGATCCGCTGCTGGTCATTCTGGGGCGCATGCTGCATGAGGGCGGGCAGGAAGTGCGCGGCATCCTCACGCACGCCGGCAGCGCCTACGACGGCGGCACCCCGGAACAGCTCCGACAGCTGGCGGAGCAGGAACGGGCCGCCGCCACAGCGGCAGCCGACATGCTCCGCGCCGCCGGTCTTCCCTGCCCTGTCGTCAGCGTAGGTTCGACCCCTACGGCCCATTTTGCCAGCTCGCTGGAGGGCGTCAGCGAGGTCCGCGCCGGAACACATGTCTTTCAGGATCTCGTTATGTGGCGTCTTGGCGTCTGTGAACTGGAAGACATTGCGCTTTCCGTTCTGGCCACTGTCATCGGGCGTCGCGCCGACGGCGGGCTCCTGCTTGACGCGGGCTGGACGGCTCTTTCGCGGGATCGGGGCGGCCCCGGCGGCTTTGAAGCTCACGGCTACGGACTTGTCTGCAATCTTGACGGACGCCCCTACCCCGGTCTGTGCATTCGCGACACCAATCAGGAACACGCGCTGGCGCACGGCCCCTATACGCCGCCGCTGCCTGTGGGCAGCCGGGTGCGTATTCTGCCTGTCCATGCCTGCGCCACTGCCGCCAGCTTCGACGCCTATCACCTGTTGCGGGAAGGACGCCTCGTGGCGGAACTCTCCCGCTGCCGCGGCTGGTAGAACGGCAAGGTGGAACGCTCCAGTAAAAACGCGCTGGGGATAGGGATGGGGAGCTTGGAGGGAAGAATTTCCAGAACGCCTTTCCTTCGGAAAGGCTGGACCCTCTCGCGTTAGCAGCGACCGAATGGCGGCCGCAGGCCGTACCCGTTACGACAAAGGAAGCTACGGGCATCGGCACAGCAGAGATGAGGGGTTTCCCTCCCCCCAGACTTACGAATACTGTAAAAAATACCCTATTTGCTCACAAGCTGACCAAAGCTGCTAAACAGGCCGCCGATGACGTCCCCCACGCTTCCGGCGATACTGCCCAGAATGCGCAGCAGCGCCGTTCCCGCGCCGATGGAGGTCTGCGGCTTGTCCAGCGGGCCATATACGCGCACGGGGAAGGGAGGAATTCTCCCCATTTTGACGGACAGATTGCAGTCCATCTGCTTGCGCACAAGATGCAGCCATCCGCCGCCCTGCGCCTGGAGATCGTCGCCGAGATAGAAAAAGTCGCTGCTGCGAATCACGCCGGAACGAATATTGCCGGAGGCTGAACAGCGCGCGATGGGCGTTGCATTTCCCTTGCGCCGCCCGTCGCGTCCCCGATCCTGCATGTAGCCCTTGATCAGCGACATTTTCCAGAGGCCGTTGAGCGAGGACGCCCACTGCCCGCTCGCCGTCATATGCTGCCGCAGCTCCAGATCGATGGAACCGCGCCCCCCGACGGCCTTTTCTCCGCCGCGGTCATTGCTGGCGCGTTCCACATCGATGTCGTCCGCCTTGACATCAAGCGCCAGTTCCAGCCCCCGGTCAAAACGGGCATCCACAGAAGCCCGCAACGGCGCGCCATAACAGTTGGCCCGCACCGCGTCGCAACGCAGACGCCCTTCGCGCAGCTTCAGAGGAACAGACAGGGACGACAGATTGAACTTCCATGCCGTCAGCCGCTGCACATGCAGCACGCCCTCGGCGTCAAAGGCTTTCATAGCCCGCAAATCCCAGGGCTGCCCCGAAGCGTCGTTCCGTCCCCCCGTATCGGGAAAAGCCGCGGCCATGAAGGCATCAAGATCAAAATGCGGCGAGACAAGATCGAAGCGCAAATCAGGACGCGCTCCCTTCCACTGCAAAGAAGCATCGCCTTCCAGAGAAATCTGCGACGCGCGCGCCTGCATGCCGGTCACGGCAAGACTGCCCGCCTGACCGCTGAAGTTGCCTGACACCTGCCAGCGGCGCAAGGGGACGGGCAAATCCGGGCTCTGCCCGGTAGCCTGCCGCAACGTAGCCCCCAGATCGCGGCACTGCAAATGCAGCGTGCCGCGCCAGGAAGGAACCTTGCCGCCGCCGTCCAGATGCAGGTCGCCCTGCCCTTCCACTCCCAGCGTGGACAATGCCGCCCGTTGCAGGGAAAAGGCCGACGTCCCGATATTAAAGGCGCACTGCCCGGCAACGCCCGCTGTCAGGCCCTGCGGCAAAGCGGCTCCGGGAGGCATATGCAGGTTGCCGCGCAAGGCCGCGGCTTCAGTACGCAGACGGGAACGGCCACCAAAGATCAGGGGACCGTCCAGCTGCACATCGGCCTCCAGCCCCGGAGATTCCAGATGCGCTTTCCACAGCGCCTCCAGACGGGCAGCCCCCCGACCGCCTTCCGAAAAGGTGCGTCCGCCGCGCGGCGTCACATCCAGCGTTATGCGGGCAAAATCCCGTATGGCGCTGTCCATGCCGGAACGAAAACGCCCCTGCGTCACATCGGCATGCAGGCTGCCGCGCAGATGACGCAGAAAAGCGTCCAGCCCCAGCCCGCGACTCTCCAGAGAAATCCGGGCGTCGCAGCGGCCGGAGGCAAAGGGAAAAGACGCCATGTCTCGCGCAAGCTCCGCCGTCCTGACGCCCTGCACTGTCCCGTCAATACGATAGACGTTTTCCTGCCCCGTGCCCGTGATATGGGTTTCAGACGCAAGCCGGCCGCCGTACAGGGATGCCTTGCCTGTCAGCAGCGCGCCTTCCTCCAATCCGTTCTTTTTCGGTCCGGGCGTAATGCGAACAGAAGCATCCTCCAGCCGCAGAGGGCCGTACAGCAGCCGCTGCGCTCCCAAACGAATGTCGAAACCCAGCGAAAACGACGACGGCGCTCCGGGATCATCATAGGCAGACGTCAGCGGCGGATGCACATAAAAAGGCGCTTCCGGCGCGCTTCCCACAGCTTCCGGCAAAGCCAGACCAATATTCACGCTGGGCGCCTTCAGATCCAGCGCCACAACCGGTTCCGCCCAGGAGGCCACGCCCCCGCTGCCCTCAAAAACGCTTCCCGAACTGCGGGCCGTCACCCGCGGCACGCGCAAGCCCTTTCCGTCCAGCTCAAAATCAGCCTCGCCGCGTGTGATATTGTCCAGAGCCCATTGCAAACCGGGAGGCAAATCGCGCGCAAAATCCAGCCAGCGCGTCAGGCTCAGGCGATGCACGACAAGATGCCCGGCCAGAGAAGGCATTTCTCCGGCCGCCCCCAGACGCAGCACGCCGTCCAGACGGGCGCTGTCTTCGGCCAGCTCCAGCTGCCAGCGGCGCAGGCTCACTTCGCGGGGCAAACCGTCCCGCGCTTCGTCCGCGCGGCATTCCGCCTGCCCTCCGATGCCGAACGGCACCAGCGCCGAGCCCACGCGCAGACGTCCGCGCACGTCGGCCGTCACCATTCCCTCGGCAGGTCGTCCTTCCAGTTCCAGAGCAAGGCTCATAATGGGGAGCACAGGCGGCAACGCGGCCTGCGTTTCCAGACGCAGATGCGTTTCCCGCTGGCTCCAGTCCGCAAGGGACACTTCCCCTTCCAGACTGGTGTTGATCAGTCCGGCAAGCGGTCTGGCTCCGCTGTCGTAGAGCGTCAGGCTGCTGAAACCGGCGCTGCCCTTGAGCGTCTGTCCGCGCCCGCGCAGAGAACAGCGGGCGTTGACCAGAGACAGGGCGCTGCCGTCGCGGGCATATAACACCGCCTGCCCCTGCTGTATCCGCACCTGAAACGACGGCAGAGGCGGCAGGGAGCCCGCGCCGCTGCCTTCCTCCGCGGCAAGAAAACTCTTCACAGGCAGGGAAGCCGTTATCTGCGGATGGTACAGCGTAAGCGCCGCCGGCAGCGCGTCGCCGCGCAAAATTCCCGTCAGGCTGGGCGTCGCCACCACATAGGCCACGGCAGCTCTGAACCCCGGACCGTTTATGCTTACGTCGCTGGCCACGAGACGCGGCACCGGCAGCAGGCGCACGCTTACTGTGCCCAACGAGACGGAAAAGCCGCTCTTTTCGGGCAAAAGCGCCGTCAGCCGCTGCGTCAGGGCCTGCGGGTCCCGCTGCAGGGTCTGCAACGCGATCCCCAGCGCCACGCCCAGGGACAGCAGGAGCACAAGGCAGACCAGCGCGGCCAGAATGAGACGACGAACAAGAAGACGCATGACACCAGAACCGGAAAACAGGGGGAACAGGGGCGCTTGACGCGCTATTGTGCCGGGGCTAGATTATACTTTCCAAGATAAGGAAAAAACGACAACCGGCGCGGCCCGGAGGATCGCGCCGGAAAAGACTTGCGCAACAGCGGCGGACTCTCCCCAGCAGACACGGGGAAAGCCGCAAAAAAGCGCCTGACGCCTGTGCGCACGGAATGACAAGGCCGGAGGGCTATCCCTGACGCCGTGACGGCATGGCGTCGCCGTCAAAATGAAGGTCCAGACCGGGATCCGTTTTGGCTTCCTGCGGCGCGCTCTGTTCCGAGGCCGGGGCGTCAAAGCTCAGATGCAGCAGGCTGTCGGGTTCCGCGGCGACATCGGCGGCAACGGCGGGCTGCGGCGCTGCCGTTACGGGCGCATCGCCTTCAAGATGGGCCATGCGCGATTCCAGCGCGCGCAGCAGCACGCGCAGCTCGGCGTTATCGTCCCGCAGCATGCGGCAGTGCCGCTCCTGACAGCGCAGCACGTAGTACAGCATGGCGGAAATGCCGAGGAAACAGAGAAAGATAAAAAACATGATGGACATCATGGCAACAGCCCCCAAAGAGGTATTCACGCACAGGCGCAGGGGGTTTTATATCCGTTCAACCCGCATTGAGCAAGGAGAAGCCGCATGGCTCATCCCGTAGTTCCCCATATGGTCATGGCCGACGCCCAGGGCAACATTTTCGACGCCCCCGATTTGCTGATGGTCTGTCGGCGCGGCGGGGAATGGGGGCTGCCCCGCCCCGACGAGCTCATGCCCCTGCCGGAGGAAAGCGAACTGTTTCTCCTGCCCGGACGGCGCGCCGTGGGCCTTGATCCGCAAAGCGGCGATATTGTGGCAGGCGACGAGGTTGCCGTGGCGGCCTTTGCCGCTCCCGCCCACACCCTTTCGGCGCACCCGGCCTATGAGCAGGACGACGACGCCCCCCTGCTGCCCCTGTTTGCCTACGGCGCTGTCGGCTTCGCGCACGGCCGCTTCTATATCTGCGCGCGCAAGGTGGACGACGATCCGCGGCAGCAGTTCCGCCATATCCCCCGCGCGCGCATTGAGCGCGGCGCGCGGGACGTGCTGGCGGCCCTGCCCCAAAACCGCCTTGCCCGCCACATCATCGACAACTGCGTTTATCGCTACGACTGCCCAGCGGCCCGCAATTTTGCGCTTGGCCGTTTCGAGGCTCCCCTGCCGAGCTCCCGTTCCTGCAATGCGCGTTGCGTGGGCTGCATTTCCGAGCAGGAGAAGGATTCGCCGCTGGCCGTCACCCCGCAGTGCCGTCTGGCCTTCACGCCCACGGCCGAAGAGCTGGCGGAAGTCATGCGCTTCCATATGGGCCGGGAACTGGAACGCCCCGTCTATTCCTTTGGTCAGGGCTGCGAGGGCGATCCCCTTATGAATCCCGATCTGCTCTGCGAAAGCGTTCGCCTTTTCCGTTCCGGCGGCGGCGTGGGCACCGTCAACTGCAACAGCAACGCTTCGCGCCCCTCGGCCGTGGAGGCGCTGGCCCGCTCCGGCCTGACCAGCCTGCGCGTCAGCCTCAACTCGGCCCGTCCCGAAGTCTACGAACGCTACTACCGCCCCCACGGCTACAGCTTCGGGGATGTGCGCGCGTCCATCGCCGTGGCCCGCCGCCACGGAATCTTCGTTTCGCTCAACCTGCTTTTCTTCCCCGGCGTCACCGACACGGAAGCCGAACTGGAGGCCCTCGCCCGCCTTGTGGGGGAAAACGGCGTCAGCATGATTCAGTGGCGCAATCTGAATATCGATCCCGACTGGTACTGGAATCTTATGGAAGACATCCCGCACGGTCCGTCCATGAGCCTTGCCGTCTTCATGAAGCGCCTGCGCCGTCTGTGTCCCTGGCTGCGCTACGGCTATTTCAATCCCTATGTGGGCGACAAGGCGGAACTCACCGCTCCTCTGCCCGGCGAATGGAGCCTCGACAAGGCCGACGCCAAGCTGGCAAGCCGTCTTGCCGAAGCCAGAGAGGAAAACGGGCATGACGTGTCCTAGAGCATTTTCAGTTTGAAACGCTGTGCGTTTCAAACCATACGGCCTGTCGTTTCGCGGAAAAAACGCAGTTTTTCCGCTCACTTTGGGCCGGGCGGCGCTGTGCTGCCGCCTTCGCGTTTCACCTTTTTCAAAGTTGAAACGCTCTAATCCCGTTGGCACTATTCGCAGAATATCGGGGGAAGGGAAACCCCTCATCTCTACTGTCGATGCCCGTAGCTTCCTTCGTCGCAACGGCACTGCCTACGGCCGCCATTCGGTCGCCGCCAGCGCGGGAGGTGTTTCCCTTCCCCCGACCCCCCATCCCTTCCCCAGCGCGCTTTTTCAGTGCGGCGCTGTGCCGTCGCCCCCGAAACCGCAACGGGGCAGCCAGAAGCCCTGATATAAAAAATGCTCCTGTATCACAGGAGCATTTTTAGTAAGGTCGTAACGACCTCACCCTCCTTAGGGTCAGGACTCATTATCAAATGTTGACTCTCCAGCGTATTCCCCATTCATAATATTAAAAAAAATAAAATATCATTGCATGTTACAAAAATATTCATATTTACCCGTCAAACACAGTGCGCGGGTTTTGGGGAGGATGGGGGAGTTTGAGGGGGAAGGAACCCCTTTTTGCCGCGAGCAGCGACCCAACGGGCGGCCGCAGGCCGTGTCCGTTAGGCGACGCAGGAGCCTTACGGACATCGACAGCAGAGCAAAGGGGTTCCTTCCCCCTCAAGACAAAACGTAATGAGTCCTGAGCCTATAGCATTTTCAGTTTGAAACGCTGTGCGTTTCAAACCATACGGCCTGTCGTTTCGCGGAAAAAACGCAGTTTTTCCGCTCACTTTTGGCCGGGCGGCGCTGTGCCGCCGCCTCGCGTTTCACCTTTTTCAAAGTTGAAACGCTCTAGGCATAGCCGTAGTTGCCGCGCTTGCGCCATATCATAAACAGGGAGAGGAACAGCCCCAAAGCCTCGGCGCAGGGAATGGACAGCCACACGCCGTCGAGATCCAGCCACAAAGGCAGCAGCAGCGCCGCCGGAACCACAAACAGAAACGTCCGGCAAAACGACAGCAACGCCGATACCACGCCGTTGGACAGAGCCGTAAACAACGCCGAAGCATAGATATTGAACCCGGCCAGCAGAAACGAGACGGCAAACAGACGGAAACCCCGCGACGCCAGCGTGTGCACCGTTGTGCCCGGCGGGCTGAACAGTCCCGTAAGCACAGGCGCGGACACATAGGCAACACAGCACGTAACCGCCGAAAAAGCGGCTATCAGACGCAGGCTGCGCCGGTGAATAGCCCGCAGACGCGACCTGTTGCCGCTGCCGTCGTTATAGCTGACAAGCGGCGATATGCCCACGGCATACCCCATGAAAACCATATTGATGAGCCATTGCCCATACAGAATGATAGTAATGGCCGCCACGCCCTCCGCCCCGCACATGCGCATCAGAATATTGTTGAACAGCAGGGTTACGACGGCAGCCGCCAGATTCGACACCATTTCGGAAAAACCGTTTCCGGCGGCCGTCAGCAGGACAGATGCCCGCCGCGACGGCCTGCCCAGACACAGCCCGTTACGAGGTCGCGCAAAATAGGCCAGCCCCAGACATGCCGATAAAGCATAGCCCAGCCCCGTTGCCACGGCGGCCCCCTGAATGCCCCAGCCCAGCACGGCCATAAAAAGATAATCCAGAACGATGTTGCAGATGCCGCCCGCCATCGTGCAGGCCAGCCCCAGCGACGCGCGCCCCGCCGTGATGAAAAAGATTTCAAAGGCAAGCGTCAGCAACAGAAAGGGGAAAAAGAGCAGAAGCGGCCGCGCATAGTCCCGACACAGCGGCAGCAGGGCCGCGTCGCTTCCCAGCAGGCCAAGCAGCGGCTCCAGCAGGGCTTCGCCCGCAAACAGTATGGCCATGCCCAGCAGGCCCACCGTATAGAGAATCAGCGAAAAATATTCCCGCGCGGCCGCGTCGTCCCCTTCGCCCATGGTGCGCGCCACCAGCGCGCTCCCGCCCATGCCAAACATGTGGCCGAGCGACACGCCGAAAATCAGCAGCGGAGCGACAATATTCACCGCTGCCAGCGCCTCCGCTCCCACAAGACGCGCTACAAAAATACCGTCTACGGTGCCGTAAAGCCCGGCGCTCAGCATGGAACAAATAGTAGGCAGGGCAAAACGGATGAGGAGCGACGTATCGACAGCCTGATCCAGACTCCGCGACATGACAGAATTCTCCTTTTGAGCTCGCGCAAGACCTCTCCGAAAAAGACCTGTCCTCGTTCGATCGGGATACTTCCGAAAGCATTCTTGCGACATGACACAGCACAGTATAAAGTCTCCCATAACAGGAGAGTCAAGCATGCCGTCCCCCTTTCTCCTTCGTATCGGAGCCCTGTCCTCCCTTACCGGAGTCAACATAAAAACATTAAGATATTACGATGAGATAGGCGTACTTCCTCCGCAATACGTCAATCCGGAAAACGGTTACCGCTATTACGGGCACCGTCAGGCGCTGCTGGTGGATCTGCTCAGATTCTGCACGCTGACCGGCATCCCGCTCAAAGAGTTTTCCGACTTTGTGACGCCAGACGGACGCATACGTTATGCCGATCTGCTGGCTGTCGGCAAAAAGGCTGCGGAAGCCCGGATTCAGGAAATACGCCGCACGCTGCGTCTGTTGCGCATACTGGAAGCGGACATGCGCCGCTGCAACGTCTGCCCGCCCGCGCCGACCCTGGGCGACAGCATGCAGCATGCCTGCACTCTGGCGCTGCATCCTTTTGACGGTGAACTGGAAAGCAGCGCCTATCGCCGGGAACTGTATCGGCTCATGGACGATCTGCGCGCCGCGGGCGCGCCTCCCGCCTACGAATACGGACTGGCGCTCCTTTACGGGAACGACGTGCGCGAGCGCCATATCTACATTGAGATCGAAAAGCGCCCGGCTGGCGGAAAAATTCCGGGGATCAGCCTGTTGCGGCTTCCCGCCGCGCCCATGCTGCATACCCGCACCGACGCCCGCGGCGTTGAACAGGCATCCGCGCTCTTTGCCCGCGCGCTTTCTGAGCCGGAACCGCATCTCATTCTGGCCACGGAGCTGTTCGGCGGCGATGTTTCCACGGATGATCCCGCCTACGAACTCCGCTGCCTGCCTCTTCCCCGCGCATCCCGCAGATCGGCATGCCTCTGAGCCCCGTCTGTCTGGACTTTTGCGCCTTTTTTGGCTAGGCGTTTATTTTTACATCGCTAACCCGGGACGTCCCCGATTGCCCCGGCGGAGAATGCCTATGAGCAGATTGACTGGCAGAGATTTCCTCAAGGAAACGGATTTCACGCCGGAGGAATTCTCCTCGTTGCTGGATTTGGCAGCCGCGCTCAAGAAAGCCAAAAAAAGCGGCACGGAACCCCGCTTTCTGGCAGGCAAGAATATTGCGCTGCTGTTTGAAAAGGATTCCACGCGCACCCGTTGTTCCTTTGAGGTGGCCGCCTTCGATCAGGGAGCCCACGCGACCTATCTGGGCCCTTCCGGCTCTCAGGTCGGCAAAAAGGAATCCATGGCCGACACGGCGCGCGTTCTTTCCGGCTTTTACGACGGTATCGAATACCGCGGCTTCGGTCAGAACATTGTGGAGACGCTGGCCCGTTTTGCGCCCGTTCCCGTCTGGAACGGCCTCACCAACGAATGGCACCCCACCCAGATGCTGGCCGACCTGCTCACTATGCGCGAACACAATGAAAAGCCCCTGTCGCGCCAGACATTCGCCTACCTTGGCGACGCCCGTTTCAATATGGGCAATTCCCTCATGGTAGCCGCGGCCATGATGGGCATGGACTTCCGCTCCGTGGCCCCCCGCGCCCTCTGGACCAGCGACGAAGTCTTCGCCACGGCGCAGGCCATTGCCGCGCGCACCGGCGCGCGCATCAGCCGCACGGAAAGCGTCGCCGACGGCGTCAAGGGCTGCGATTACCTCTATGCCGACGTCTGGGTGTCCATGGGAGAACCGGATGA
Organism: uncultured Desulfovibrio sp.; assembly: GCA_944327285.1. Taxonomy (GTDB): domain Bacteria; phylum Desulfobacterota; class Desulfovibrionia; order Desulfovibrionales; family Desulfovibrionaceae; genus Desulfovibrio. The sequence continues at coordinate 16,215 of CALVHG010000016.1, forward strand.
AGTCTGGGAAGAACGCATAAAACTCCTGACGCCCTACCGCATCACCGCCGACGTCATGGCGCAGACTGGCAATCCGAACTGCGGCTTCCTGCACTGCCTGCCCAGTTTCCACAATCGGGAAACCACCGTCGGCGAACAAATCTACCAGCGTTTCGGCATCGACTGCATGGAAGTCACGGACGAAGTTTTCGAATCTCCCCGCAGTCTGGTCTTCCCCGAAGCGGAAAACCGCATGCACACCATCAAGGCCGTCATGGTCGCCACGCTGGCCGACGTGCCCGACGACTTTGTCGCCGATATGCTGGGATAACCCTCCCGCTATCCGGCGCTGAATACGGTTCCCGGCAGACGCCCCCATGCCTGCCGGGAGCCGCAAGACAGCTGGCGCGCCGCTCATTCCTCATGGTTCTTCCCATATCGACGCGCATCTGGCGGCATACTCCCGTAAGGCCGCTCTTCTTCCCGACGCTTTCCCGACGCTCCATGCGGCATGATGCTCTTCAGCCGCTGCACGACACCATCCCCGGCCGCGGCATATCAGCTTTCACCTACACGCCCGAATTCTGGAGTCTGCATGTCCCCTTCCGCCCCCTTCCTTCCTCCGCGAATCGAACTTCTGCGCCGCGCCGTAGGCCTTGGCCTGCGCCATGCCGGAACGCATACCGCCGCGATGCTGTCCTGTCTGAAAGAAGGCGGCGCCTTTGTCCGACAATGGGCCGAACATCCCCGCTCCATAGGGGCCATTGCTCCCAGCGGCCCCATGCTGGCGGCCCGTATGGCAGCCCTTGTGCCTCCGGGCCCCGGTCTGGTAGTGGAACTCGGTCCGGGCACCGGCTCTGTTACCCGCGCCCTGCTGCGAAGCGGCATTAGCCCGCAGGATCTGATTCTGGTGGAATATGCGCCCGAATTCTGCCGGGCCCTGCGTCGCCGTTTCCCGCGACTTCACGTTCTGGAAGGCGACGCCGCCCGTCTGGGCGAACTGCTCGCCCCTTATCTGCCCCGCACGCGCGTCCGCGCCATCGTGTCCTCGCTGCCGCTTATCAGCTTCCCGGACGGCATGCGCGCCGCCGTCATCGAACAAATGCGATCCGTCGCGCGGCACGGCGTCATCATTCAGTTTACGTATGCTCTCTGGGGCCCTTCCATTCTCCAGCAAACGGGCTGCGACAGAGATGTCTGCCGCTTTACCCTCTGCAATCTGCCTCCGGCCCGCGTGGAGCGTTTCCGCAACTAGAGCATTTTCAGTTTGAAATGCTGTGCATTTCAAACCATACGGCCTGTCGTTTCGCGGAAAAAACGCGGTTTTTCCGCTCACTTTGGGCCGGGCGGCGCTGTGCCGCCGCCTCGCGTTTCACCTTTTTCAAAGTTGAAACGCTCTAATCTCTCTTCCAACACCAAAAAGCGCCTGTGCGGCGACAGACGTCTTCTGTCGCCGCACAGGCGCGTTCTCTTTTGTAACGACCGCCCCGCGGACATCAGAGCTTTTTCAGTTTGAAACACACAGTATTTCAAACTGAAAAAGCTTTAAGCGGGCTGGCTCTGATGCGTGCCTGTTCCTTCCTGCACTCGTCCGCCAAAAAGCGGTCGGGCAGCCAGCAATTTTTCCGTCGAGGCAAAAAGATAGAGCACGTCTCCGGCATTCAGCGTGCATTCCGGATCCGGCGTAGCGATCATTTCCTTGTCCCGCAGAATCGCCACCACCGTCAGGCCGTGGCTGCGCCGCAGATTACTTTCGCAAAGCCGCACGCCGCAGAGGGGCGAATCCGCGCACAGACGTATGGCCTGAACGCCGATCTCCGGCAGTCTGTCCACCATTTCCGTCAGATTGCTGACCCCGGCGCTCATACGCCGAATCATGCGGTAATTAGCCCGCCGCAACCGCGCGGAAAAGGCCTCGATATTCTGCTGAGGCACCAGATAGCGCGAAAGAACCTGACTGAACACCTCGATGGACGATTCAAACTCTTCGGCAATGACAACATCCGCGCCCAGACGCCGCAGAGGCGCAACCTCGGTCACAAAGCGCGTGCGCGCCACGATGAAGAGGTTGGGATTCATGCTGCGGGCTTCCTCGGTGATGGCCCGCACCGCCGCCGGATCGGAAATGATGATGGCCAGCACGCGGGCCTTATCCACGCCCAGATGCTCCAGCACAACAGGCTGAGAGGCATCGCCGTGCATAATGGGTTCCGAATCCTTGTAGCGATTAACCGTATCCGGATTCATTTCCAGAATATTATAGGCAATGCCGGATTCCTTCGCCACCAGCGCAAGATGCTTGCCGCTGATGCCGAAGCCCACAATAATCAGATGATCCTGCAACGCGCAGGCAGAAGAAGACGTTTCTTCCTCTTCCTTGATCTTACGCCAGCGCATGATGGCGCCGCTGATACGCGGCGCAAGGGAAATAAGCAGCGGCGTCAGCATCATGGTCAGCACGCTGGCCGCCAGAAAAAGCTGGTACTCCTCCATGCTGAAAAGATGATACGTCAGACCGGACGCCGCCAGCACAAAGGAAAATTCCCCGACCTGCGCCAGCGCAAGACCGCTGAAAACCGCCGTGTGCAGAGGATAGCCCTGCATGAGCGCCGCCGGCAGAGAAAGAAGAAATTTCACAATAATGAAGACGGCGGTGAAGGCCAGAATGGAGCCCATGTGGTTCAGGAAGAAGCCCACATCCAGCATCATGCCCACGGAGATGAAAAAGAGACTGAGAAAAATATCTCTGTAGGGCAGCACGCCAGAAACGACGCTCATACTGTAAGGCGAACGAGCCAGCAGCAGGCCTGCCAGAAAAGCGCCCAGCGAAAAGGAAAGTCCGAGCGATTCCGTAAGCGTGGCAATGCCGAAGCAGAGGGCCAGCGTCGTCATCAGCAGGATTTCCCGCGCCCGCGTCGCCATAACGGCATCCATAAGCCGGGCCAGTCCGAAATGAGCAGCCAGCAGGACGCCGCCAAGAACGGCAATCACCTTGCCCACGGCAAACAGCGCCTCTGTCAACGAAAGCGTCAAAGCTCCGCCCAGCAGAGGAACACACAGCATAAAGGGCGCAACCATGATATCCTGAAAGACAAGGATGGCCAGGGTAATCCGCCCGACCGGGGTGCTGGTGTAGCCCTTTTTCTGAAAAATCTGCAAGACGATGGCCGACGAGGACAAAGCCGCCAGACAGCCCCAGAAAATCCCCGACTGTATGCTGGTGCCGTACAGCCAGCAGGCCAGGGCAATAAAGGCCACAGTCAGACCAATCTGCAAACTGCCGCCCATGAACACAGGCCGCTTGAGCCTGTTGAGCGCATCCACCGACAATTCAATACCGATGGTAAACAACAGCATGGCCACGCCCAGGTCGGCAATCTGGTTGATAATCTCCTGATCTTCCACCAGTCCCAGCATGGACGGCCCGCACAGTACGCCCGTAAGCAGGAAACCCACCATGGGCATGATTTTCAACTTGTTGCATACGAGACTGACCGCAATGGCCAGCAGAAAAAGAATGACAAGCTGATGCAACTGTTCCATACAGAAATGCCTCAAACTCAAAGATATGCGGGGGAAGGGGCGCTTTGCCCTTCCCCCGGACTTGCTCGCTCCCGCGCGTCTTGCTCAGAAAAATAAAGCAGGACGGCTGCGCTGCCGCTCTTTCAGGCGACAAACGTCTCCCGGAAAACAGGAGAAGCGGGAAAAAGACAGGCCGTATCCGGCGCGATGGGGGAAGGATGGGGGCCTGGGGGAGTGTTAACAACCCCTAGCGGAAAAATCCTGTTTCCACTTCGCACACGGCAGGCTGCCCCGGCTTCCAGCCCTTGGCCAGCATGTCTACGCCGGGAATACGGATTCTGGCGGGAACGACATTTTCTCGCGGGCCGTCCCGCTGATCCGGCATATTCAGATTTTCCGCCGGAGCCAGCTCGGCTATTTCGCCGTCCAGACTTTCCTTGCTGCCGCCGATAATAACGCGACAGGGCATTCCCTGTCGCAGTATCCCGGCCTGTTCCGCCGGGAAGTAGGCAAGAACCCACCAGTACTCGCTGGAAGAAGGCACGATTTCCATCAGGGGCTGCTGCCGCTGCACGGTCTGTCCCTGCGCTGTCTGCACATGCAGCACAAGCCCGTCCTGCGCGCTGGTCAACACGCCGTCCACCGACGGCAGGCTGCTGCCGGAAGGCGTCTTCACTCCCGCCGCAGGGCCGGCCACGCGCTTGGCCTTCTGAATTTCGTCGCGCAGGGCCATCACATCCCGCTCGGCCTCGGCCCGCTCCTGATTGGCCTGCTCGAAACGCTTCTCCGCCTGTTCCAGAGCCGCGCGCGCCTCGGCTTCCTTACGGGCGGCCTTTTCATAGGCAGGGCCGCCGGAAGCCGCCATGCCGCGCAAGGCCAGCTGGGCCCGCACATGCTCCACGCTCTTCTGTTCGCGCTCTCTGGAGCGCAGCTCTTCTTCATGCCGGGCAATGGTCAGGCGCGACACCATGCCTTCCCATGCCGCCTGCGCGCGTTGCAGGCGCTCCGTGGCCATCTCGCGCTGCACCATGTCGGAACGCAGCGCGCGCAGATCATGGCCTGCCTGTTCCTGACGGCGCAGCAGGTCCTCATTGCTCAGACGCAGCAACGCCTGTCCGCTGCTGACGCGCATCCCCTCGTTTACAAAAACATTTTCCACAGGCGCGCTGTACGGCGCCGTCAACATCTGACTTTCGGCATCCAGCGCGGCCCAGCGACTTTGCACGGAAGAACCGGAAAGCCAGAGAAGAGCCAGACCGGCCAGAAGCAGGGCCAACAAAAGGACAGCCACGGCCAGCAAAAGGCGCGCCCGTTTCCGGGAAGGCTTTTGCGGCGGAACATCCATGGAAAGGACTTCGCCCATAGTTTCACCTCAGTGCTGGAGCAACAGGCTTTGAAAGCGGAATATTTCAAAAACGATGCTGCCCGATACGACGAAAAAGGCGTGTTCTCCGCGCCCGGCGCGGGTGTGCGCTCCCGCGTCCGTCAGAGCGATTCCCCTTCAAGGCAAAACCGCTCCGCCTGCGGCGGCCATACTCTTCAGAGCGCAACCGCAGGTTTCCAGTCTACGGAGCAACGGCAACTTTGGCAATCTTGCAAGGGGTCGTTTCTGAAAGGAATCTTGCGTCGCCGCACACTTTTTATCTCCCCTTTCCTGTCCTGCCAAAAGACAACTACCGATTACCCCAAAAGCCGCCCAGGAGATCTTCGTTCCTTTTTGCCACCTTTCATGCCTGAGATTCCGAACCTTTTCTCATTGCGTACACAACGCGCGAAGACGAAACCCTCTAGAGCGTTTCAACTTTGAAAAAGATGAAACGCGAAGGCGGCAGCACAGAGCCGCCCGGCCAAAAGTGAGCGGAAAAACCGCGCTTTTTCCGCGAAACGACAGGCCGTATGGTTTGAAATGCGAAGTATTTCAAACTGAAAATGCTCTAAAACGTCCGGCGACATGCCCCGCGCAGCGACACCCCCAGCGCCTGCCGCAACGCCTCTATTCGTTCCCAGGACTGCTGAATGCGCCACAGCGGGATTGAGCCGTCGCGCACCAGCTCCATAAAGGCGGCGTGCACCTTTTCCGGCAGATCCGGGTCCGGCTGCGCGGTATTATTGCCGAAAACAAGAATGTCGTTGCCCGCGGCCACAGCCAGCAGCACAATCTGTTTCAGCGTGAAGCGCCGGGCCACGGCGTCCATCATAAGATCATCGCTGATGACTACGCCCTGCCATCCCATCTGCCCTCGCAGCAAATCTTCTATGACGGCCGGAGACAGGGAGGCGGGCAGGCGCGCATCCATACCGCGGTGCGACACATGGCCGACCATAACCATACCGGGCCAGCCTGCGGCAAAACAATCGCGAAAGGGTTGCAGTTCGGCGGCCTGCCAGGTTTCCGTGATGTCAGCCGCGCCGCGGTGCGTATCAAACCGGGAGCTGCCGTGGCCGGGGAAATGCTTGAGCACGGGAATCACCCCCTCCGCGGCCAGCCCCTGCCCGAAGGCCCAGGCATGCAGCGACACCGTCTGCGGGCTGGGACTGAAACTGCGGCCAAGGCGGGCAATGACGGGATTGCCGGGATTGGTGTTCACGTCGGCCACCGGCGCAAGATTCACATTAACGCCGACGGAACGCAGCTCCCTGCCAAGCCGTTCCGCCCGGCCCCAGGTCCGTTCCGGCCGTTCCCTGCCCATGAGGGACGCCGACGGCAGCGCGGAAAAACCATAGGCAGGCTTGCAGCGGCGGACGTTGCCGCCCTCGTCATCCACGGCAATAAAGGGTGGCAGCGGAGCCGCCTGCCGCAGAGCCGCCGTCAGCCCGCGCAATTGCTGCGGGGAGCGGATATTGCGCAGGCCGCCGCTGGCCGTATCTTTGTCAAACAGCAGCACATGCCCCACCCTGCCCGCGCGCAGAGCTTTCCAGAAAACAGGATCGTCGGCTTCCTGCGTCCCGCGAAAACCGAGCATCAACATGGAACCGACCATGCGTTCCGGCGACAGAACCGGCCCGCCCGGCGTCGCGCCTCGCGCAAGATGCGGCAGCAAGGCAAGCAAAAAAGCCAGAATGAAGGCAATAAGACTCAAACGCGCCATCTGTCCGTTCATGCGGAAAGATCCTCCTGCTGTTCAGCGGGTGTCTGTCCCCCCTGCGCAAATTCGTCCATAAAGATCTGCCAGACCGTCACAAAGAAAACAGCCAGAAGGGGACCGCTGACGAAACCGTCCATGCCGAACATCATGAATCCTCCCAGCGTGGACAACAGCACCATGAAGTCGGGCAGCTTGGTGTCGCGCCCCACCAGCAGCGGCCGCAGCACATTGTCCGCCAGACCGATGACAAAGACGCCATAGGCCATGAGCACCAGCCCGGAGACAATATCGCCCGTAAGCAGCAGATAAACGGCCACGGGAACCCAGACCAGCCCCGCCCCTACCAGCGGAATCAGCGACAGCAGGCTCATGACAACCCCCCAGAGAACGGGAGCCCGTATGTCCAGCAGAGCAAAGATGACGCCCCCCAGCGCCCCCTGCGCCATGGCCACCAGCACGCTGCCCTTGATGGTGGCCCGCAGAACTTCCGCAAACTTGCGGAACAGCAGTTCCTCGCGATGATCGCCGAAAGGAAGCGCCCGAATCAGCAGGGCCCGGAAGCGTTCGCCGTCACGCACGAGGAAGAAGGACAGATAGAGCATCATGGCCATGTCCACCACCAGATTTACGGTGATGCTTCCCAGCGCCACGGTATTGGAAGCCAGAATGCCGCTGATTTTTACGGCCTGTTCCGACAGCTTTGCCTTGATGCCCTCAGGGGTGTAGCCGAAGCGTCCCAGCCATTCCAGCGCCCCCGGCACGGCCTGTCGCAAGCGCTCCACAATATCCGAAAGCGCGTGGGCGTCGCCGCTCAGCCGAGCGTAAAGCTGGCTTATTTCATGCGCGCAGGTATAAAAAAGATAGACGCAGGGCACGACAATGACCACAAGGCTTGCCAGCACGCACAGCAGGGAGGCTGTCGTCGGCCCCAGCCCCCGCCGCAGAAGAAAGACAAAAAGCGGCCGACTCAGCAGACCGATGACCACAGCCCAGAAAATAATGTTAAAGAAAGGGCCCAGCATCCAGAAAAACAGAATGCTCGTGGCGGCAAGCAACAGCAGAAAGGCGCGATCCTCAAAACGTGTGCTGACAGGGGCTGACATGAAGCGGACTCGACAGGAAAAAGGGTGAAAAAATCTCTTCAGCTATACCGCAGAAGCCCCATGCCCGCAACAGGAGCGCAGCGCGTTGACGGATGCATGCCCGCTGGGCTACTCCATTACGGCAAGTCCTCTGCCGGAGAAATCATGATACCCGACTTTACTCACACCCGCCTGCTTGTTGTAGGCGACGCCATGCTGGATGTGTATGTGGAAACCGAGGTGCGCCGCATCTCCCCTGAGGCTCCGGTGCCCGTTGCGGACGTGCGCTCCCGCTGGAGCGTTCCCGGCGGCGCGGCCAATGTGGCGCGCAATCTGGTTTCGCTGGGATGCCGCGCCTCGCTGCTGGCCCTGTGCGGCGCGGATACCGCTGCCGCAACGCTGCGGCAGCGTCTGGACGAGGGCGGCATCGACGCGACGCTGATCGCCTCTTCCGAACGCCCCACTACCGGCAAGACTCGCATCGTTACTCACGGGCAGCAGCTGCTGCGCATGGACGAAGAGGCGCGCCGTCCTCTCTCGCCGCAAGAATATGCCGCGCTGAAAGCGGCTCTGCCCGCGGCGCTGGAGGGGTGTCATGCCGTTATTCTTTCCGACTACGGCAAGGGCGTTCTCCTGCGCTGTCAGGACGGTTCCTGTCTTGCCGGAGATGTCATTGCCGCCTGCGCGGCCCGCGGCATTCCCGTTCTGGCGGATCCCAAGCTGGACGACTGGAACCGCTATGCCGGAGCGGAATGCATTACGCCCAACAGCGCCGAGTTTGCCGCCGTTTCGGTCTGCGCCGGAGAAGCGCGGGAAGAGATGGAGCGCGAGGCCCGCGCCCTGTGCCGCCGCATTGCCGTGCCCCGGCTGCTGCTGACCAGAGGAGCGCGGGGCATGGCCCTGTTTGAAGAGGAACAGGAACCGCTCTTCATCAAGGCCGAAGCCCGGCAGGTTGTGGACGTTTCCGGAGCCGGAGACACCGTGATCGCCGTGCTGGCGGCCTGTCGCGCCAGCGGCCTTTCTTATAAGGAAGCGGCCCGCTGCGCCAACGCCGCCGCGGGCATGGTCGTCTGCAAGGCGGGCACCAGCCCCGTGAGCCGCGCCGAATTTCTCTATGCCGTTCGACGCGACGGCGGCAGCACGCCCAAAATCATGGACCTGCCGCAACTGCGCGAACTTGTCGCCTTCTGGAAACAGCAGGGGCAGCGCATCGTTTTTACCAACGGCTGTTTCGATATTCTGCACAAGGGCCATATAATGCTCCTGCATGAGGCGGCGACGCAGGGCGACAAACTTGTGGTTGCCATCAATTCCGACGCATCCGTGCGTCGCCTCAAGGGCGAAAGCCGCCCGGTACAGGACGAACAAAGCCGCGCTCTGCTCATCGCCGCCCTTCAGGACGTGGACGCCGTCACCATCTTTGAGGAAGACACGCCCCTGCGTCTTGTCGAAAGTCTGCTTCCCGACGTGCTGGTCAAGGGCAGCGATTATTCCGTGGAAAACGTCATAGGAGCCGACGTGGTTCAGGCTCACGGCGGGCGCGTGCATCTGGCCCGCCTGCAGGACGGCTACAGCACAACCGGCATCTGCCGCAGAATTTCGGACAGCGGAGAACAGCCCCGGTAGCCTGCCCGCCTGCATAGAACATTTTCCCATACGACCTGTCGTTTCGCGGAAAAAACGCGGTTTTTCCGCTCGCTTCGGGCCGGGCGGCGCTGTGCCGCCGCCTCGCGTTTCACCTTTTTCAAAGTTGAAACGCTCTGGAGGCCGAGCGGACAACCGGAGAGCTGACGACTGGCGGCAACGGCGTTGTCATCGCGCGGCCGGAAAAAATCGGCGCGCTTGAGAACGGCAAAAGGGACCGGTGTCCCACGACGCGTATCGCGTCCAGATTTGCCGGACACGCTGCCGCCCCGTCTCTGCCTCCCTTGCGGCATCGAAGTATTTTCTTGCCTTTTTCAAAAAACGGGCATAAGTAGAAAAGTTCATTGCGAGTTTTATCTGTCGTTCTATAAGGGCGACACGCCGGGAAAGCTCTTTTCGCTCACCGGCACGGTTTCCGATTCCCTTTCTGACCATGAAACAGAACCTCTTCTCTTCCCTTCCTCTCGCCGCACACTGCCGTCATCGCTGCGCCCAGTGTCACATGTGGCGTTCCGTGCGCTGCTCGGCAACGCGCCGCTCTTCCCGCCGGGGCCCCTAGCCCCCCTCCTCTTCTTTTCTTTTTTCTTACGGTTCACGCGCGATACTCGTCGCCGTCAGTCCGTCACGCTTCGTGCTGAAGAGCAGGAAGCGCGGATGTGCTGTTGTTTCGTCCGGTAGAGCGCGCTGACTTCCTCTTTTCTGTTTCCGCCTCCGGCGGCAACACATCCTTTTTTGCTTTTTTCAGGAGATATCATGTCCGCAGCTCTGTGGTTTCGTCGTTGTCTGGGTTTCTGCATCGGTATGTGCTTTTCCTCGCTGGGCCTTGCGCTCATCACCAACACCAATCTGGGAACCACGCCCATTACGAGCCTGCCCGTTGCCCTGAATGCGCTGGCCCCGCTCAGCATCGGCGGCTATACGGTCATCGTCAGCGTCCTTTTTATCGGCGTGGAAAAACTGATTCTTGGCAAACATTTCAGCCTTGCCAATATTCTCCAGATGCCCCCCGTCTTTCTTTTCGGCCTGTTCATTGACTGCTGGATGAATGTCACCGCGCAGGTGGGACTGCTTCCCTACTGGGAACGCCTCTGCGTCCTGCTGTCCGGCATCGCGGTTCTCGCGGCCGGCATCAACCTTCAGGTTGTAAGCAACGCCGTTGTGCTGCCCGGCGAAGGCATTGTGCTGGCTCTTGCCTTTCGGACGCGGCACAGCTTCGGCAGCATCAAAACACTGGTGGATTCCAGCCTGGTTGCGTCCGCGGCGCTGGTAAGCTGGTTCGGCCTGGGAACGGTCGTCGGCCTGCGAGAAGGCACGCTGGTTTCCGCACTGCTGACCGGCATTTTCGCCCGTATGCTCGGCTCCAGCGTCAGCAAACTCGCTCCGCTCTTTGCCGCTCCCGCCGCGGCGGAAAATGCCGACGCCCCCCTCAAGGAAGCCGAAGCCAAGCAGTAAACCAGATAAGACAACGAGGGGAAAACTCCTCGTACAAATTGCCCGAAAAACGGGAGCGGCTCTGCCGTCACTTCAATATATAAAGGCCCGCCGGATATCCGGCGGGCCTTTGACGTCTTAGAAACCACAACTTCACGACCATCACAGCTTACTAGAGCATTTTCAGTTTGAAACGCTGTATGTTTCAAGCCATACCGCCTGTCGTTTCGCGGAAAAAACGCGGTTTTTCCGCTCACTTTGGGCCGGGCGGCGCTGTGCCGCCGCCTCGCGTTTTACCGTTTTCAAAGCTAAAACGCTCTATGGATGGGCACTCCGCCCTCTTTTTCTGGCAAGCCGCGCGGGGAATGGTGCGGGGAAAAGAAAAGACCCCTGCGACATACGTGTCACAGGGGCTGAAAAACTGGCGCGCCCGGAAGGAATCGAACCCTCGACCAAGAGCTTAGAAGGCTCCTGCTCTATCCGACTGAGCTACGGACGCAACGCCGTTCTTATAAGAAGTTGCAGGCGCGAGGTCAAGTCTGGGAAGGGCGTTTTCGCCAGCTTCTCCCCATGCTCCGGCAAACAGTAAATGACGCTGCTCTCCTCTGGAAGCAATTTTGATCTTTAGGGGATGGAGCTGAAAAGCTGTCGCGAAGCTCTCTAGAGAAAAAATTTTGTTCCTAAAAAATAATCAGTAATAACAATATGTTATCTGATAAACTTCCGAAATTATATTCATAGATTTTCTCTAGACAAAAAAAGAAAAAATTACACATATCCCATTGAGATAAAAAGAAAAAAAAATAAAAATTCAAAAAAATTTCAGCTATTCCTATTTTTCTTTTTGACAAGCCCGGTAAAGGGGTATAAAAATTTTGACAACCAAGGGGAAGCTGGAGGCTACCCATGGCAAGCCGGACAGTCGCGTCCGGTTCCGGCACAAAACCGGAAAGGAAGGCCCTTCGGGCATGGGCGAAAGCCCCAAGAAATGTCAGCAAAAGAAATTTAAGGAAGGTATGTCATGAAAAAGCTTACCACGCTTGCGCTTGCCGCTGCTATGGTGATGGGTGCTGCCACATGTGCCAGCGCTATTGATTTCAAGGCCAAGGGTCAGTGGCAGTTCGGCTTCAACGTCGGCGACAGCACCATGACCAGCAAGGTTAATGGTCATCACACCGACACCAAGGACATCTTCGGCGCTCGTCAGCGTGTGCGTCTGCAGTTGGACGCCGTGGCTTCCGAAGCCCTGTCCGGCACCGTGTTCTTTGAAATCGGCCATCAGAACTGGGGTAAGGGTGGCGATGGCGCCGCCATGGGCGCTGACGACACTGTGGTGAAGGTTCGTCAGGCCTACCTCGACTGGGTGGTGCCCCAGACCGACCTGAAGATCCGCATGGGTATCCAGAACCTGAGCCTGCCCAGCGCCGCCGGCGACGGCAACGTGCTGGACAACACGGATACCGCCGCTATCGTGGCCTCCTATCAGTTCAATGAAAACGTGGGCGCTACCCTGATGTGGGCCCGCCCCTATAACGATAACTTCACCGGCAGAAGCTCCGGTCGTACTGCTGGCGCTCTGGACAACGTCGATCTGTTCATGCTGTCCGTGCCGCTGACCTTCGACGGCGTGGAAGTGACCCCCTGGGTCATGTATGGCATGATCGGTAAAAATGCCTTCTCTGCTGGCGAACCCGGCAAGACCGGCGTCAATACCGGCGAAGCTCTGGGCAACTATCCCTTTGGCTATACTTATGCTGGCAATCGCTACTACGGCAATGGTTACGGTCACGCCTTCTGGGCTGGTCTGCCCATCAAGGTGACCGCGTTTGATCCCTTCAACATCGAACTCGACATCAACTACGGTTATGTCAGCAAGATGGGCCGCTACGACGCCTATCGCTATGCGTACACCTCCGGCGCCTACGACTACTTCTACACCCAGAAGGCCAGCACCAAGCGTGAAGGCTGGTTGGTGAAGGCTCTGGTCGAATACAAGATGGATTGGGGTACTCCCGGCATCTTCGGCTGGTATGCTTCCGGTGACGACAGCAACATGAAGAACGGCTCCGAGCGTATGCCCTACCTCTACGCCGAACAGAAGTTCACCAGCATGATGGGTGAAGATGTGGCCTACACCGGCGGCCACACCGATATGAAGCTGTCCCTCGACGGCTCCTGGGGTGTCGGTCTCCAGATCCGCGATCTGACCTTCGTGGAAGACCTGAAGCACACCCTGCGCGTGGCCTACTACGGCGGTACCAACGACCGCAAGATGGCTCGCTATGCCAATTACCTGACGGGCGTTGACACTCGGGCTCCGTGGCAGATGAACAAGAAGGATCTGTACCTGACCGAAAAGGACGGCATCCTTGAGTTCAACGTGAACAGCTACTACCAGCTCTACGAAAACCTGAAGATGGGTCTGGAACTGGCCTACGCCGTCAACATGATGGACAACAACACGTGGGATCACGTGGCTTCCTACAGCAAGCAGGATATGTGGTCTGCTGACCTGACCTTCACCTACAGCTTCTAAGCTGCGGGCCTGAAGAAGGCTTTACCGAGGGGGAACTCCGCAAGGGGTTCCCCCTTTTTTATTTTTGTGCCGCGTCGGACAAAAGAGCCCAGAGCGAGCGGAAAAACCGCGTTTTTTTCCGCGAAACGACAGGCTGTTTGGTTTGAAATGCAAAGTATTTCAAACTGAAATTGCTTTAATGGGAGGGGTAGCTCCCGCGTAAGCCACCATCGAGGGAGCGTTTTCCCCTCTTCACCATCCGCACATCCAGAAAAACGCGCTAACTCTGCTACCGGCAACGAAAAGCCAACAGAACAGCTTCCTGCTAAGCGGCAGAAAAACGCCTCTCAAAGATATGCGCCAGCGGCAGTGTCCCTGCTGATTTCAAAAATTGTATTCTGCCGAAAGAGAGGCACCCAGACTTGCCTTGTATACACGGCAAAGACACTCCGATGTCCCTTGCTCCCGGCGCGAGGCAATTTTTTTCAGGTTGCCGCATAGATATTTTCAAGACTATGCCACCTCCTGTCACACATCCCAATAAAAACAATGGATTCGGCTTGTTACAAAATTCTCTGCCGGAATTTTTCGTGCGTTTACGACCTTTTGCGAGCGGGGAAGCGCCTTGACGTAGCTCCGTGTGAGGTATACGCTCCCAGTAGTCTGTGTGATAGGCTCCACCAGGAGCCTTCGGTACGCCGGGGCGCGCGCTTCTGGCGGTAGGGTAAATGTTCTGCATGCAAAAGGACAAGCACATGAGGAACAGCAAAACACTGCTCAGGACTGCGGCGAGCGTCGTGGTCGGCGCGGCATGTCTCCTGCTTGGCGCAGGCGTCGCGCTTGCCGACGAAGGCAGTTCGGCCGGGCCTGCGGCGCTGACCATGTTCCCGGTCAGCGAAAAGGCCAATCCGGCCAACGCCAACATGAAGCCCGTGATCTTCAATCACGCCATTCATGAAGGCAAGGTGGAGGATTGCACCACCTGTCACCATACGGGAGACCCCGTAGCCTGTACCACCTGCCATACGGTGGAAGGCAAGGCAGAGGGCAACTACATCACGCTTGAGCGCGCCATGCACGCCACCAACATCAAAAAGCGTCCTGAAGACGAAGTGACGCCCCAGAGCTGCGTGAGCTGCCACGAGGCCCGCTACAAGGAAAACCGGCAGTGCGCCGGTTGTCACGCCATTGTGAAGCCGCAGCGCAACGCTCAGTGGTGCGCCACCTGTCACAATGCCGACGTGACGCCCGCCGAAATGGCCAAGGGCCGCGCCGACAAGTACACGCTTGACGTTCGCGGCGAACTGGCGCAGCGCACGCTCAAGAAGAGCACCCCGGTGGAACTCCTGTCGCCCCTGGACGGCCCCCTGACCGTCTACATCGACGAACTGTCCGACAAGTACGAAGGCAACCGCTTCAACCATCGCCGCCATGTGGCGTCGCTGATGGATCGCATCAAGGACAGCAAGCTCGCCGCGGCCTTCCACAACAATCCTGAAACCCTCTGCGCTACCTGCCACCATCGTAGCCCGCTTTCCAAGACGCCTCCCAAGTGCGGCAGCTGCCACAGCAAGGAAATCAATCCCGCCGCTCCTGAACGTCCGACCCTCAAGGCGGCTTATCACTTGCAGTGCATGGGCTGCCATGACGGCATGAACGTGGCTCGCCCGCTGAAGACCTCGTGCGTCACCTGCCACAAGGTCAAGACCGCCGAGTAAGGGGATGATGATATGAACCGCAGAAAATTCCTCACGATTCTTGGAAGCGCGGGCGTCGTTTCCGCTCTGGGCACCGCCAAGGTGGCCAAGGCCAGCGCCACGCATACCTTCCCCTACTATGATAACAGCTACGGCGTGCTGCACGACACCTCGCGCTGCATTGGCTGCCGCAGCTGCGAAGAAGCCTGCAACAAGATCAACAATCTGCCCAAGCCCGATCGCCCCTTTGACGATTTGTCCGTCATGGACAAGAAGCGTCGCACTTCGGCGTATCAGTGGACCGTCGTCAACAAGTACGAAGTGGGCGGCAAGGAAGTCTTCCGTAAGACGCAGTGCTTCCACTGCAACGATCCGGCCTGCGCCTCGGCCTGCTTCGCCAAGTGCTTTTCCAAGCAGCCCGACGGCAGCGTGGCCTACGACGGCTCCCAGTGCGTGGGCTGCCGCTACTGCATGATCGCCTGTCCCTTCTACGTGCCTGGCTTTGAATACGACGAAGCCTTTGACCCGCTGGTGCAGAAGTGCACCTTCTGCGAAACCACCCGGTTGCAGAAGGGCCTGCTCCCCGCCTGCGTGGAAGCCTGCCCCGTGGACGCCCTGACCTTTGGTCGTCGCGGCGATCTCATCAAGCTGGCCCGCAAGCGTATTGCCGACAATCCCGGCAAATACGTGGATTACATCTACGGCGAGCATGACGCCGGCGGCACCGCCTGGATGGTGCTTGCGCCCGCGCCCAATGCGGAAGCCGCCATTCCTACGGCCAACCCCATTGATGCCGGCCATACCTTTGAAAAAATCGGCCTCGACACCCATCTGGGCAATCGTCCCATGGGCGAATACACGTACGGCGCTCTGGGCACCGTGCCCATGATCATCGCATTCTGGCCCCTGCTCTTCGGCGGCGCCTATGCCATGACCAAGCGCCGCGAGGCCATGCACAAGGCCGAAACGGAATCCGTCATCAAGACCGCCAAGGAAGATGTGGCGACCGCCATGGATGCCGCCGTGCGCACCATCGAGCAGAACCAGGGTCAGCAGGCTGCGGACGAGGCCCGCAAGGCCATGGTCGAGGCTCTCAAGGCCCGCGAAGCGTCGAAGGCTGAGGAGCACGGCGCGCATGGGGAGGGTAAGTAAATGGAAAATCACAGCATTGTCATTCCTACCAAGGATAAAATGCTCAACCTCGGCGAATTCTCGCTGAAGCGTCCGGGCAACATGATCACGGCCGTCATCCTTGTGGTGGGCTTCGTCCTGACGGTGATTCGCTTCACTCAGGGCATCGGCTCCATCACCAATCTTGACGACAACGCCCCCTGGGGCATGTGGATCGGCTTCGACCTGCTCTGCGGCGTGTGCCTTGCCGCCGGTGGCTACTTCACCACCGTGGCCTGCTACGTCATGGGCATGAAGCATTTCCACTCGGCCGTGCGTCCGGCCATTACCACGGCCTTCCTTGGCTATGCCTTCGTGGTCTTTGCGCTGCTTTATGACCTCGGTCATCCGCTGCGCCTGCCCTACATGTTCTTCTTCCCCGGCACGACCTCCGTTCTGTTTGAAGTGGGTCTGTGCGTGGCCACCTACCTCACGGTGCTCTTTATCGAGTTCTCCGTGGCGCCCATGGAATGGCTCTCTCAGAAGTTCCCCTTCCTCATCAAGTGGCGCAAGATTGTTGTTCGCTGCACCATCATTCTGACCATCTTCGGCGTGTGCCTTTCCACCCTGCATCAGTCTTCGCTGGGTTCGCTCTACCTCATCGCTCCCGGCAAGCTGCATCCGCTGTGGTATTCGCCCTTCCTGCCCATGTTCTTCTTCGTGAGCTCCATGGCTGCGGGCGCCTCGATGGTTATCTTTGAAGGCATGTGGGCCCACAAGGGCGTGCATCACTATATGGACGCCACGCACCTGCGCGAAGCTGACGAAGTGGTCTTCAGCTTCTCCAAGGCTGCTGCGTTCATCCTCATCAGCTACTTCATGCTGAAGTTCATCGACATGCTGGTTCAGGCCAACCTGCCCTACCTCTGCACCGGTTACGGCGCGTGGTGGCTGGTGGAAATGCTCGGCTTCGTGCTGCTGCCCGCCCTGCTCTACGCCAAGGGTTCGCGTGACCGTAACGTCTCCCTGTGCCGCCTTGCTTCCTGCAATGCCGTGCTCGGTATCGTGCTGAACCGCTTCAACGTGTCCATGATCGCCTTCAACTACAACATTCCCGCCGCCGAGCGCTATGTGCCCAGCATCTGGGAAGTGTGCATCTCCATCTTCGTGGTGACGCTGATCGTGACCGTGTACCGCTTCATCGTCTACCACATGCCGGTGCTCTACGAACACCCCAACTTCAAGGACGCCCACTAGGCCCTGACAGGAGATCATTATGGACTTCCATACCTTCTATGACTACTTCCTGTATACGAAGAGCTGGGCCTATGTGATGATGTTCGTCACCCTGCCGCTCTACGTCATCGTCTGGAACACGCTGCTCTATCCCAAGAAGGGCAGCTGGTTCAAGGATGAAAACGAAAAGCATTAGGCCCTGAACAATGAAAAGGCTCCGGTTCCATGAACCGGAGCCTTTTTCTTTTTGCACCGTGGCGATTCCGTCCGCCATAACTTGCTTTTCCCAGCAAATCAGGTAACATCAAAGTCCAGAAGGTGCGCTTCCGCACAAACTTAAAAGACATTCTGGAGTATCCCCTATGCGCATGAAAGCATCTTTGGCAATGGCGATTTTCCTTGCCTTTGCCTGTGTCTCGATGACACCGGACATCACCGACGCTGCCCGTCTCGGCGGAGGCCGTTCGTTCGGCAGCCAGCCTGCCATGCGGCAGAGCGCGCCTGCTCCCGTGCAGCGGCCCCAGACCGCGCAGCAGCGGCAAATGCAGCAAAATGCCCCGCAACAGCGCAGCGGATTCCTCGGAGGCATGGGCGGCATTCTCGGCGGCGTGCTCGCCGGCACCCTCATCGGTTCCCTGCTCTCCGGCGGCGGCTTCAGCGGCGGCGGTCTCATGGACATCATTCTGCTGGCCGCCATCGCCTTTATCGCCTACAAGCTCTTCAGCCGTCGTCGCGCGCCCGCGCCGGCTGCCGCCACCGCCGCGCCTGGCGGTATGGCGGCCCCTCAGGCTCCCTATCAGCCCATGGAGCGTGAAGACATGCAGCAGACTGCCGCCGGCAACGCCTGGGGCGGTCTGAGCAGCCAGCCCATGGCCAGCGCCGCGGCTGTCAACGGTCCTACGCTGCCCGCAGGCTTCGATGCCGAAGAGTTCCTCCGCGGCGCCAAAATGGCCTATACTCGCCTGCAAAAGGCCTGGGATTCCCGCGATCTGAACGACATAGCCCAGTTTGCCAGCCCCGCCGTCATGGAGGCCGTGCGCGAACAGCTTCAGGCGGAGCCCACGCCCACCACAACGGAACTTCTGCTTGTCAATGCCCAGCTGCTGGAAGTTACGCAGGAGCCCGGCGGCGTGGAGCGGGCGCAGGTCTACTTCGATGTGCTGATGCGCGAGGACCCCAAACAGGAAACTCCCTCCAGCGTCCGCGAAATCTGGCACTTTATGCGTGCAAACGCGCAGAGCATGTGGCGTCTGGACGGTATCCAGCAGGTTGACGCCTAATCCTGTTAGAGCGTTTTAGCTTTAAAAAAGATAAAACGCGAGGCGGCGATACTGCGCCGCCCGGCCTAAAGCGAGCGGAAAAACCGCGTTTTTCCGCGAAACGACAGGCCGTATAGTTTGGAACGCACAGCGTTTCAAACTGAAAAAGCTCTGGAAGGGAAGAAATCCCCTTAGTTGCAGCCAATGTCCGTCAGGACCTCTCCTAACGGAAACTATTTCCCCCTCTTGGGGCGTTGGTCGCAGCAAAAGGGATTTCTTCCCTTCTCACATTCTCCCTTCTCCGAAGCCCCCGCTCGTCATAGCAGGTGCGGAGAAGAGGTTTTCAGCATGGGGCTCGCTAGCTCCGCTGAAACACGCCACCTGAAAAAGCTCCCCTGCTTCTTGCCCCATGATAAAAGGAGAATACTCTCTCCACAGCGCGCTTTTCTTCCCCCCCAAAAACCTTGAACGCCAACGACGTTTCCTGCGACATAGAGCGCTTTACCTTTGAAAAAGGTAAACTGCGAAGCGGCACCCGTCGCTCGGCCTGTCGTTTCGCGGAAAGACCGCGCTTTTCCGCGAAACGACAGGCCGTATGGTTTGAAATGCGAAGCATTTCAACCTGAAAATGCTCTAAGGACCTGCCCTCTTTTCTTCATTGTGAGTAAAGTACGCAGCCTCTTTTCTCGCCTCAAAAAGCAGCAGGACATGCCGAAACTCGGCATGTCCTGCTGCTTGTACTCTCTATTTTTTCCGATCTGATTGCTCTTCCGTCCAGGTCATCCTTCCAGATAACACACGTTGAGGGAGAAAGATCGGGGCCCCCGAAAAACGAAAGAAACCTAACGACTTTCTCTGGAAGTCGCGCCGCCGCCACGGAACGAGCTTTCCGCGCCGGGCGTGCTGCGTGAAGCGCCAGTAGACGCGCGGCTGCCGGCCGTTGTCGGGGCAAAGCGCGGCAAGGGCGGATTGGCGGGATCAGGCACGTCGTATTCCGGGACTGGCAAACCGCCGGTTTCCATGCCGGGATAGGTCTCATACAGACCGGACTGCTCAGGCGTAGGCGCGGGAGCGAATGTCGGCCCATTCTGCTGCGGCGCGGCTCCTCCGCCAGCCTGCGGAGTCGGTTGCGAAGGCAGCGGCTGGATGGGCTGCGGTCCGCCGGGTTGCGTCACGGGCAAACCGCGACGCGGAGAAGGACCGGGCACGGGCGTCACCGGCCCGCCGAAACCAAGCGGCGGCTGTATATTACGGGGTTCCCCAGTCTGGAGCAAGTGAGCGCTGACTTCTCCCGGTCCGGGAATGAAGTTTGTCTCCGGATTCAGGCTGGCCCATGCAAACCACATGGAATAGATGCCGTACAGCTGCGGCATGGAGGCCCCTTGCAGGGGACCAGCCAGACCTACGCCGGTAGCGCAATCCCACACGGTTTTTGTCGTGAGATCGATCAAACGGCCGTCGGACTCCTTACGGAACAGGAAGGGCTTGCTCCAAATCTGACGATCAAAGACACGGATGACATCCAGCGCCGGATCGTGAACCGCCAGCAACGCCTTGGGACCTATAAAAAAGTTCACGGCGCCATTACGACGCACATAGTTGACGTCAATGGCCACCAGTCCCACTTCGTTGATTTCCAGACAGAACATAGACGTCTTGGGCGGAAAACGTCTGTCCTGACGCTGCACGGGATACGCCAGATCATCGTTGTGGTAGTAGGAATCGGGATTGCGATATTCGCCATAGGGGTCGCGCCCATAGGGGCGACGTCCCGGAGGAACGCCCAGAACAGGAACCTGGGGATACATGCGCTTGGCGGCGCCCCATGTTGTCCAGTAACAGGGCAGCAGAGGAAGCCCCCGCCCCATGAGCGAACCGTCAAAAGCCATCCCCAGTTCCTGGAGCCAGAGACTGCCGGTATTGCGGTCAATAAGAATCGAGTTCCCGTCAAAGAGGCTGCCTTCCACATCCAACATCAGGTTGAAACCGCCCATGTGCGTATCATAGACGGCCAGCGTGCCGCTGGTGGGGCTGTAGGTAATGGCAACGGACTCGCCGTTGATCAGCTCGTTGACGACCTGATGCCAGACCATGATGCGCTGGGGATAAATGCGCGGCCCGTCGGGCAGATCCGCCACAAAGACGATATCGTCGTCTTCCATGGTCAGATTGGCATCCATAACCCTGTCGTAGCGGGGACGGTACAAGGCTTCGATAGCCCCGTAGCCGACGCTCGTCTTTGTCAGCTTGTTATTGATGGACGACAGCTGTCCCATAGTCGTGGGGCGTGCCGAAACGGTATCGGGCAGCGTAACCGGCAGAGTGGACAGCAGGAAAAACAAACTTCCCGCAAGGGCACATTTGCTGCATGCATTCATGAGCAATTCTCCAGGGCAAATATGACGCGCAACGACAGGCAACCACTGTTGCATGCCTGCTGAACCGCACAGTATTTCGGCGCGTTGCATCACAGTTCTCCACTCGTCGGATGGACAATACCCGACGGGCAGGAAATCCTGATACTCTCTACGGCAAGAAAGGAAAATTTGTAGAAGGTTCCCCCGCTTTTACCTCATTGTCAAGTAATCTCTTTTGCTTTAAAAGGATGTTATCGACTTTGCTGTTTTGCCAACAATGCTTTCCCCTGAAGAGAGAGGTTCTGATGAAAAAAATCTTCCTGCTGCTGGCGGCCTGTTTTGTGCTGCTTACCGTCGCGGTTCGCGCTGACGAAGTGAAAACCGAGTATTTCACGATCGAGCTGCCGCCGGACTGGAAACAGCCGCGCCCCGCGCGGAATATCCCCGGCCGTGGCCTGACCGCAACCTTCGTCACCAAGGACGGCAAAACGGCCGTCAATATCGCTATCGTTCAGACATCCCTTAGGGCGCGAGAATTTGCCGCGCATGCAATGGAAAGAGCGATGGAAAGAGATACCTTCGTTACCGACGCACGAGAGATTTCGGGAGGAGTGGCGGTAGAGATTTTCAAGGATGGGCACAGGGGAGTCATCTACTACTTTTCCAACGGCAAACAGGTTTCTTCGATCGCCATCATCGGTTCCATCGCCACCGGCAGGGAACTGCTGCAAAAGCATCTCAAACCCGCTGACGTCGGCCTGTTCCCCGCCCTTACGGAATGAACGAAGAACCCGCAGGACATCGCGCTATCCGCCAGACCCGGGAGTCTTACAGGCAAAAAGGTAGGCCCGCAGGGCCTGCGGCCAGGGACGGGGCTGTTTGCCCAGAAAGGCTGCCAGCTTGTCCGTGCAGAGAACAGAGTATTCCGGTCGTTTTGCCTTCTGAGGCCATTCGGACGAGGCTATGGGAATGACGCGGCATGGCGCGCTCGTAAGGTGCACGGCCTCGCAGGCCAGTTCGCACCAGCTGGCTTCGCCGCTGTTGGCCACATGCCAGATACCCGGCACGCCGCTGTCGGCTCCCTTTTCCAGCCATGCCTCAGCCAGGCGAATACTGTATGACGCCACATCGTCGGCAAAGCTGGGCGATCCCACCTGATCATGCACGACATTGATCTCGTCGCGGCGATGGCAGGCATTGAGAATAGTTTCCACAAAATTCTTGCGGCCATGCCCAAACAGCCAGGCAGTGCGCAGCACGCAGGAGCGATCCGGCAGCGCGGCGCGCACGGCCTCCTCTCCCTCCAGCTTTGTGGAAGCGTACACGCTTTGCGGATGCGGCTTGTCCGTTTCCTTCAACGGCTGCGAACTTTGTCCGCCAAAGATGAAGTCCGTGCTATAATGCACCAGAAACATGGAGTCGCGGGCCTTGAGAAGGCAGGCAAGCGACGCAGGCAGGCAGCGGTTGACAAGACGCGCTTCCTCCACATGGTCTTCCGCATCATCCACCTGCGTCCAGGCGACGGTATTGAAAACCACGTCGGGGCGGGCGGCATCCAGCCTTTCCGCAAGAAAGGCATCGTCCAGCAAATTGCCCTGCTGCCGCCCCAGAGTTTCCACGCTCCAGCCACGTTCTGTCAGGATGCGCACCAGCGCCTGCCCCAGCAGACCCGTTGCGCCGCCTAAAACCAATGCTCTTGCCATAGCGCCTCCGCATAAGATTCGGGCATACTTTAGCCGCCGCGCGAAGCCCGGTCAATACGCAACGCCTTGCGTCGCCTCGACAACTGACGTACAAACGCCCTATGAGGCGCGCTATACTTCTTATTGCCTATGGTCCGAGCAGCATGCAGGGAAGAGCCGCTCTGGGGGCTTTTGACGCCCGCGTGCGGCAGTTATTCCCCGGTCTGCCCGTGCGCTGGGCCTATTCGTCCCTGCTCATGCGTCAGCGCCTTGCCGAGGCCAGACAGAAAAGCGATTCCGTCGCCAAGGCTCTGCAACGTCTGCGCCTTGAAAAATTTTCTTCCGTCGCCGTGCAGCCCCTGCAAACCATTTGCGGCGCGGAATATACGCAAGTCCGTCTTGCCACCGAGGAAGCGGACAGCGCCGATTTTCAGGTGCGTCTGGGCCTGCCGCTACTGCATTCCGAAGAGGATATTCTGTGCGCGGCCCGCGCCGTGACCCGACACCTGCCGCAGGAACGGGAAGCTCAGGAAGATGTCATTCTCATGGGGCACGGAGCCCGTCATGCGGCCGCGGCCCGTTATCTTGCGCTGGATACGGCTGTCCGGCAACTGGATGCCCATGTTCATGTCGGCGTCATGAATGGAGAAAATGATCTGGATGCGCTGCTTCCGCGTCTGACATCCGCCCGCGTGTGGCTGCTGCCGCTGCTGTCCGTCATCGGGCGGCACGCCCAGGAGGACATGGCCGGGGACGACCCGCGGAGCTGGCGCAACCGCATTGAAGCCGCAGGGCACAGCTGCACGCCTGTGCTGCGGGGTCTTGCGGAATATGAGGCATTTGCCGCCCTCTGGCTGCGCCACCTGGAACAGGCAGTAGAGGCTCTGCAAACTTCCTGACGCCCGGAGGCTTTTTCGACGCCGCAGACATGCGCCTGCGGCCGCCATTCCCCACCATGTCTAACCCACAAGGATTTCGCATGAAAAAGGCCCTGTACACGACAATGGCGGTTCTGTCATGCACGGCTCTTCTGAGCGGCTGCTTTGGCGGCGGAACCAGCACGCGGACGGATGAAACGCTCAGCGCAAACGTTTCGGCGCAGGCGCCCGCCGGAGCCAACCGTTTTAACCCCTGGATGCAGAACACCCTGCCCAATACCCGCGAGCTCTCCACAGACGGCCGCGCCATGGTTGGCAGCATGGGCGGCACGGCCCAGAGCATTCAGGGCGAAGCGGCGCACCGCGCGCACTGGAAAGAAGAAGTCTATCCCGTTGTCTACGGCAACAAGCAGGCCCCGCACGAAATCCTTGTGCTGCTCGACTTTGCCGCTCGCGACAGCGAAAAGGTCTGGGAGCAGGTGCGCAAGGCGGCGCGCTCCGTTTCCGGAGATCAGACAAAGGTCGTCGTTTTCGGCAACAGCAAGGAAAATTACGGCACGGACCTCATGGGACTTGCCATCTGGCTCTCCTACTCCCGCCCCTCGCAGGCCATGCCCTATCTGGACTATGCTCTGGAAAGCTGGAATGCCGTCAAAGACGCCCAGCGCAAGACCCGCGGCAAGGCCGTGTCCTTCAGAACCGAATATGACGCAACCGTCAAGGCTTCGGACTTCCCCATCCACTACAGCTATTTTTCACGCCTGAATCCGCCGATCCCCGCAGCCCAGCAGCCCGATGTGGCCCGGTACTGCTATGACGCCGGTAACGTCAACATGTATCAGGCCGCGCAGCTGGCCCGCTACTACGGCGTGCAGACGCTGCCCGCCGTCATCGTGGACGGTCGGCTTCTGGGGGACAATCCTGATGCCGAGGATATTCTTTCGGCTCTGAAGTAGAAAACGCTTCTGCCATCTTTTCAAAGAAAAAGGCCTTTCCGGCAGCCGGAAAGGCCTTTTTCTGTCTGTCACGCCGCGCTACTCCACAATCCCGCTCCAGATATCCGAAGCGCCGGACAGCGTTGCAAAGGCCTCGGCAGCCTCGGCCACGGCCGCTTCCAGCGCAGCCCGCGACGAAAAGCCGTAAACGAGGCAAAGGCAGCGACGCGTCGTTTCCGTAATCATGGCGCGGGGAGAATCGCTACACGGACTGCCCACAGGGCCGTGCGCGTCCGCCAGCAGGGGAAGCCCCGCCAGATTGACGCTGCCCTTGCCGATGCCTTCGTAACTTTCCCCGTCTTTGCCGCAGCGCAGCACAAGCGGTTCTTCCAGCCGATCCCGGTCATATGATCCAAGAGAAAAACCGCTGTTCAGCGAAACCAGATTGTTGACATCCACCACGCTGTTGATCTGGTACAGGTCTTTGCCCTGTCGGACGCGCCGCAACAGCGCCTCGGAAGAAACGCGATACCGTCCGGGGTCTTTGCCGCAGGCACGAAACGCCGCGCGGGATTCCGCAAGATTAGGCCATGCGGCGAAAGGTGTTTCTTCCATGCGGGCGCGCAACGACGGCAAACAAGAGGCCATCCGTTCCGCAAGGCCGGGGGCTTCTTTCAGCACCTCGACGGAAAAGGTCAGCACCCCCAGACGTGTTTCCGGCCAGCATTGCCGCAATGCGGCATCAATTTGTATTTCCATAGGACACCTCGTATCAAATTCAGGACCCATTACGCGTATTTTAGAGCGTTTCAACTTTGAAAAAGGTGAAACGCGAAGGCGGCAGCACAGCGCCGCCCGGCCCAAAGTGAGCGGAAAAACCGCGTTTTTTCCGCGAAACGACAGGCCGTATGGTTTGAAACGCATAGCGTTTCAAACTGAAAATGCTCTAAGGGGAAAGAACCTCTTTGCTCTGCCGCCGATGTCCGCAAGGCTGTCTCCTGACGGACATCGACAGCAGAGATACAGGGGATTCCTTCCCCCGAAGTCGCGAACAGAGTCAACACGCGCTAATAGCAATCGCACAGAGTAGGCAGGCGACGGCTTTGCAGCCGGATGTTGCCGGAAGCCAGCTCGCGGCGCAGTTCCTCAAGACGGGAAAACACGCGCGGCGGCACGGCAAGGCCGGAATGCCGCGCAAAGGCTTCCGGCGGCGTCAGCACAACGCCCCCGTCTTCCAGGGTGCGGGTGATAATCTTTCCGCCGGCAAAATGCCCCTCCGCAGCGGCCGCCACAATCTCAAAAACGGCCAGATCCAGACGGCGCACAATGGACGTTACCGTGCGCTCCGGCAGCAGGGGACGAGACGTTTCTCCCACAAGATAGCCACCGCGCGCCGCAATGCGCTTTACTGCGGCCGCATCGGCGCGCCGGGCCATGACGGCAACAACGGCCGTGCCTTCGTCCATCAGTCCGTCGGCCTGTCCGGCCGCGGCGGCCTCGTCGGCAAAGGACCCGGCATCCCGGCGAATAACGCGTATTTCAGGAGAAATCAGCCGGGCCCCCTCCACATAGGCCGAGAACATGGAATCATCCATAGGCGTACTTTCGCCGGAAAGCCAGCCGATGGCCTCCCCGGTAAAACCTCCGGGCAGCACGCCGGAACGGGCCGTCAGCGCGGCCGCGGCTCCGGCCAGAAAAGCGGCCTGCTCGTCGGCAAAGGTCACGGACATGATATTGGGAGCCCGCACGCCGGTATCAATGCAGCCAAAGCGCACCTTGCGAAAATTGGCGGCATTGTCGCGCAGCACCTCATGCAGACGGGCGTCGGCCACCAGCACGAGATCCGAGGCCGCCGCCGCAGCGCGAAAGACGGCGGTCTGCTCTTCCCCGGCCGGCGCGGCGACAATATGCGCTTCAATGCCAAAACGCTTTTGAGCCTGCTCCAGCCCGCGCCGCAGATCCGCGGCCTGAGGATTGGCGGGATCGGGATCTTCCAGCAGCAGACTGACGCGCAGGGGCGCTGCGGCAACAGCTCCCGAAAACGACAGGCCGACGAGAAAAGCCAGCACAAAGGACAAGACTCTTCGGAAAAACATCTAATATTCCCCATTGGTTGCGGAAGCAAAGCTTCCAGTCTACAGCGGGGAAAGTATAGGACTCAGGCCCGCGCCACGCAAGCGAAGAGCCGCCCATCCCCTGGAAAGCTCCCTTGCGCGGCATGTTTTAGCGCAAAATTTCACAACGCGACCGCCTAGAAATTCTCGAAAAAAAAAACTATACTTTCCCCATTGCAACTACGGGGGCTGCGACGGCATCCAGCCCGGAGATTTCACCATCAACCCGCTAAGCACTGGGGATTGCGCGCCATGAAAGATATGTTGCCCGCGTGGCTGACGCCGCAAGAGATTGAAAGCACCTTGGCCAAGGCCACAGAACCGGACAGCGCCGCATTGTCCGCCATCCTGGAAAAATCTCTCGCCCTGCAGCCTCTCGGCCTGGCCGAAGTGGCCGCCCTGCTGCGCGTGGAAAGCAAGGAGGGTCTGCGGACCGTCTTTGAAGCGGCCGACAAGGTCAAGCAGAAGGTCTACGGCGATCGCGTCGTCCTGACTGCCCCCCTGCATCTTTCCAACCATTGCGGCAGCGAGTGTCTGTACTGTGCCAACCGGCGCAACAATACGCTGATTGAACGCAGATACATGACGCCGCCGGAAATGCGGGAAGCGGCGCTTCATCTTATCCGGCAGGGACACAAGCGCGTCGTTCTTGTCAGCGGACAGCTGCCCAACGCCGAAGTGGAATATCTCGCTGAAGCCGTCAGCATCATGTATACCGTTTATGAGGACATGGGCGAGCTGCGCCGGGTCAACATCAATGCCGGGCTGCTCTCTGAAGAGGACTTCCGCACGCTGACGCGCTACGATATCGGAACCGTGCTCCTCTATCAGGAGACCTATCACGAAGAATCTTACCGGGCCGCCCACAAGTCCGGCCCCAAGAGCAATTATTTCAAGCGCCTGAACGGTCCGGACATTGCCAAGCAGGCGGGTATGAACGAGGTTGGTCTGGGTCTGCTGCTGGGCCTTGGGCCGTGGGAATTCGATCTGCTGGCTCTGACGCAGCATTCGGCGCATCTGCTGCGCCTGTACGGCGAGGGCGCGCACACCGTTTCCCTGTTCCGCATGCGTCCCGCTCCGGGGGCCCTGCTTACGCCTCCGTATGCCCTGCGCGATGCCGAGTATCTCCGCTGTGTGGCTATCGCCCGCCTGGCGCTGCCTACAGCCGGCATTATTCTCACAACCCGCGAGCCTTCCGGCCTCTGGCGCAATGGCTGTAGCGTCGGCGCGTCGCAGCTCATCACGGGCAGTGTGGCCAACCCCTATCAGGACTGGGACGAAAACGCGGGCGAACACGGCGTGCGCTTCCCCCTGAACGAAGACCTCCATGTGGATGAAGTCGTGCGCTTCCTGCTGGAGGAATGCCGTCACCTGCCTTCCTTCTGCACGGCCTGTCCGCGGCTTGGGCGCGTCGGCTCCGAGTTTTACAACATTACGTCGGAATGCGGCATGCGGAGCCAGTGCGGCCCCAACTCTATTGCCTCCTTTATGGAATTTCTGCTGCATTACGCCACGCCCTATACCCGCGGGCTCGGCGATCGCCTCATCGCCGAGAAGCTGCGCGCGCTTACCGAAGGCGAGCGCATGGCCGCTGTCCGCATACTGCAAAAGGTGCTGGCCGGCCGCGTGGACGGCCACAAGACCAGCTTTTCCTCCATTTCCGAGGCCGTGGGCCAGTACAACGCCGG
>CALVHG010000017.1 GCA_944327285.1 uncultured Desulfovibrio sp.
TTTCCGCTCACTTTGGGCCGGGCGGCGCTGTGCCGCCGCCTCGCGTTTCACCTTTTTCAAAGTTGAAACGCTCTAGAGCATTTTCAGTTTGAAACGCGAATATTTCAAACTTAAAATACTCTAATGTTCTATCTATTTTAAATAGATAGAACACTATTAATTTCATACCCATTGAGAAATGACTGCCACAGCCCCCAGAAAAAGCGCGCTGGGGAAGGGATGGGGGGCTTGGGGGGAAGGGAAACACCTCTCGCGCTAGCAGCGACCGGATGGCGGCCGCAGGCCGTGCCCGTTGCGACGAAGGAAGCTACGGGCATCGACAGCAGAGATGAGGGGTTTCCCTTCCCCCCTGAAGAACGATTTAGAGTTAACAGCCCGCGCACACCGGCGGCAGCCGCCGCAATTTGACAGGCCTGCAAGCGTCGGCGTATGCTGTCTTGCCTGCGGACGCGCCGCTGTGGCGGGTCGGGGGCCTGTCTTCACGCTTTATCTACCGGGAATTTTCAGGAAAAGTTCGATGATCGATATTGAACGGCAAATGGCGCTCATCAAGCGCGGCGTAGCGGAACTGATCGACGAAGGCGAATTGCGCAAAAAGCTGGAACGCGGCACGCCGCTGCGCGTCAAGGTCGGCTTTGACCCCACCGCGCCCGATCTTCATCTCGGGCATACCGTCGTCATGCACAAGATGCGTCATTTCCAGGAACTCGGCCATCAGGTCATCTTCCTGATTGGCGATTTCACGGGCCGCATAGGCGATCCCTCCGGCCGCTCGGAAACCCGCCCCCCGCTGACCGAAGAACAGGTTCTGGCCAATGCCGAAACCTACAAACGGCAGGTCTTCAAAATTCTGGACCCGGAAAAGACGCTTGTGGAATTCAACTCCCGCTGGCTGGGGCAGATGAGCGCCGCCGACTTTATTCGTCTGGCCTCTCACTGCACCGTGGCCCGCATGCTGGAACGCGACGACTTTGAAAAACGCTACCGCGAGCAGCGCGCTATTTCCATCCACGAATTCATGTATCCGCTTTGTCAGGGCTACGACTCCGTCGCCCTCAAGACCGACGTGGAAATGGGCGGCACCGACCAGAAATTCAATCTGCTCATGGGCCGCAACCTTCAAGCCCACTACGGGCAGGAAAGCCAGTGCATCCTGACCATGCCCCTGCTGGAAGGCACGGACGGCGTGCGCAAGATGTCCAAATCTTACGGCAACTACATCGGCATTGACGAAGCCCCCTCGGAAATCTTCGGCAAGGTCATGGCCATTTCCGACGAGCTCATGTGGCGCTACTACGAGCTGCTGTCCAGCAAATCGCTGGAAGACATCGCCGCGCTGCGCGCCGGGGTCGAAAACGGCAGCATTCATCCCAAGGCCGCCAAGGAAGACCTGGCGCACGAAATGGTAACCCGTTACCACAGCCAGCAGGCCGCCGACGAGGCCCGGCAGGGCTTCAACGCCGTCTTTGCCGGCGGCGGCGTCCCGGACGACGCCCCGACGTATACTTGCGCCCACGGCGAAAACAGCGCCCCCTCCGCCTTCCTGGCCGACGCGGGACTCGTCAAGAGCCGCGGCGAAGCCAAGCGTCTGATCAAAGAAGGCGCGCTTTCCATTGACGGGCAGCGCTGCGACGACGCCCTGAGCCCGCTGGCCGCCGGGGAATATGTCATCAAGCTCGGCAAGAAACGCTTCCTGCGTCTGACCGTACAGGGATAGCCTCCCGAAAACCCCAGGCAGACAAACTTATAGAGGGCGGCCCCAGGCCGCCCTTTCACGTTTTCCGGCGCACGGCGCAACGCCCCGCCGCCTCGCGAGGATCGCATGCGAAAGTTGTATGTCATCATGGTAGGTCTGCCCGCCCGCGGCAAGTCCACGCTGGCGCAACGCATCCGTGAAGCGCTGGAGGCCGACGGGCGGCAGGTGGCCATTTTCAATAACGGCGATTTGCGACGCCGTCTGCTGGGCTCCATGTCCACCAGACCGGAATTTTACCGCCCCGACAATGCCGAAGGCCGGGCCATGCGCGAAAAACTCTGCCGCCGCAACCTGGAACAGGCCCGCCAGTGGCTGGCGCAGGGCGGCGATGTGGCCATTCTCGATGCAACCAATGTAAGCGCCCAGCGCCGCGCATTGATCCTCGAAGAGCTGCGGGATCATCCGGCGCTGTTCATCGAGTGCGTCAACGAAGACCCCCTGCTGCTCGATCTGAGCATTCGCGCCAAGGCGCGACTGCCGGAATATGCATCCTACAGCGAAGAGGAAGCCGTCGCCAATTTTAGGGAACGCCTCGGTTATTATGAAGCCATGTATACGCCGGTTGGCGATGGTCCGGAACATTTCTGGATTCGTGTCGATTCCATGGCAAACCGTATTGTTCACGAACAACCCTGCGAGACCTCGCCCATGTATCCGGCCATCCGCGAGGTTCTGGTCTGCCCCTGGGTCCGCAGCCTCTATCTTGTGCGCCACGGCCAGACGGAATTCAATCTTGCCGGCCGCATCGGCGGCGACCCGCCGTTGACGGCAAAAGGCCGGGAACAGGCCCAGCGGCTGGCCCGTCACCTGCGCGGCGAGCGCCTCGACTGGCTGTTTACCTCGACGCGGCGTCGTTCCCACGAAACGGCCGCGCCCCTCCTGGCCGAACGCCCCGATCTCCGCTGCCTTGCCCTGAAGGAATTTGACGAGATATTCGCCGGGGACTGCGAAGGCATGAGCTATGACGACATCCGCGCCACCATGCCGCAAGTCACCATGCAGCGGAATGCCGACAAATACGGCTATGCCTACCCGCATGGCGAAAGCTACGCTATGTTGCAGGATCGCGTCCGGCGCGGCGTCATGCGCGTTCTTTTTCTGGCCAAGGACAGCCCCATCATCATTGTGGGACATCAGGCCATCAACCGCGTTGTGCTCTCGCTCTTTCTCAAGCACCGCAAAGAGGATATTCCTTATCTCAACGTGCCGCAGGACAAGCTCTATCATTTGTCCGTCACACCGCAGCGCAAGATTTTCGAGCGGATTTCCTATTGAGTCTTCCCCATGCGGAAACACGCGCGCGAAATTGTGATGAAAGCCCGGAAAGCCGCTCTCTCCCGTTGCCAGCAGGGGAATATTCCGCTACAAATAAGCGGTAAAAGCTTTTTTTCTGTCTGAGAAGAGCTTCCTTGCCACGAAAAATTTTCATGTCCCATCCCTGGGCATGAAGGCGATAAAACTACATGAAAAATATTGCGATCATTGACGACAGCAAACTCAAACGCGACTACCTTCATCGCATCCTTGCCGAGGAGTTTCGCGTCTACGAGTATGAAAGCGGCGCCGCCGCCCTGCCCGTACTGCCATCTCTCGACATACAGTGCATTCTCCTGGATGTGGAAATGCCCGACGAAGACGGCTTTGCCGTCATCAAGCGCATCAAGGCTACGCCGACTCTGCGCGACATTCCTGTCATCTTCGTGACCAGCCTTTCCGACTGGGGACTGGAAACACGCGGCCTCAGCAGCGGTGCCGTAGATTTTCTGGGCAATCAATTCTCCCCGGAAATCATTCGCTCCCGCGTCCGCAACCATGTGGACCTGTTCGACTACAAACAAAAACTGGAACAGCGCGTCCGGGAAAAGACCCAGACCATCTTCGAGCTTCAGGACGCCATCATGGTGGCGCTCTCGGATCTGGTGGAATGCCGCGACGAAAATACCGCCGGCCATGCCCAGCGTACCCGCGGCTATGTGGAATGCCTCATCCGCGCCCTGCAAAAGCGGGGCGACTACGCCGACGAGCTCACCGAAGACTTTGTGCGCGATCTCATTCGAGCCGCTCCCCTGCACGATATTGGCAAAATCGGCATCCGCGACGCGGTGCTCAACAAGCCGGGGCGACTCTCTCCCGAAGAATTTGAGGAAATGAAAAAGCATACGGTTTTCGGCGCAACCGCTATTCTGCGCGCCATGAAAACCCTGCACCAGGCCAGTTTCCTCTGTATTCTGCGCGACATTTCCCTGTCCCACCACGAGAAATGGGACGGTTCCGGCTATCCGCTCGGTCTGGACGGTATCCGCATCCCCCTTTGCGGGCGCATCATGGCCATCGCCGACGTGTATGACGCTCTTGTGAGCAAACGTCCCTACAAAGACCCCATGCCGCATGAAAAAGCGGCTGGCATCATTCTTGACGGCAAGGGAAAGCATTTCGATCCGCTGGTGACCGAAGCCTTTGAAGCCTGTCAGGAAGAATTCCGCACCATCGCCATGCAGCACTAGCGTTTCAACTTTGAAAAAGGTGAAACGCGAGGCGGCGGCACAGCGCCGCCCGGCCTGCCATTTCGCGAAAAACAGCGGGATAACGCGAAGCAAAAAGGGGAAGGGAGGACTCGTTCCTCCCTTCCCCTTATATTTTTCGGTATCATACGGACAGAATAAAAAACTGCCCTTAGAGCGTTAACGCAAGGCGGCGACGCAGCGCCGCCCGGCCCACCTCTAGATGCCAAGCTGGCTGAAGCCACTGTCCACGTAAATGATTTCCCCGGTCACGCCATTGGCAAGATCCGAGGCAAGATAGGTGGCCGTGCCGCCCACATCGGCGGTCGTCACATTGCGGCGCAGAGGAGCGTGCTCTTCCACCCGGCTGAAAATATCTTTGAGACCAGACACAGCAGACGCGGCCAGAGTCTTGATGGGCCCGGCGCTGATGGCGTTGACGCGCACGCCCTTGGCGCCAAGATCATAGGACAGATAGCGCACCGAGGCTTCCAGAGCGGCCTTGGCAACGCCCATGACGTTATAGCCGGGAATAACCTTGGTAGAACCGTGATACGTCATGCACAGCACGGAAGACCCTTCATGCAGGAGCGGCTCAAAAGCCCGGCACAAGCCCGTCAGGGAATAGGCGGAAATATCCAGCGCCAGGTGGAAACCGTCACGGGACGTATCAAGGAAACGGCCGGACAAATCTTCGCGGTTGGCAAAAGCCACGGAATGCACCAGAATATCCAGATCGCCCCACTTTTCCCGCACGAGATCAGCGGCCGCGGCGATCTGCGCGTCGTCGGACACGTCCAGCTGGAAGGTAAATTCGCCGCCCAGCTCGGCGCTCAGGGGCTCCACACGCTTCTTAATGGCATCGCCCACATAGTTAAAAGCAAGACGCGCGCCCTGAGCCTTAAAGGCCTGAGCGATACCGTAGGCAATACTCTTATTGTTGGCCAGCCCCAGAATCAGGGCCTTTTTTCCTTGCAGCAGCATACAATCTCCTTGTGAGGGGTCAGAACAAACCGGCATATCTCCGGCGTGCCGCGCCATTCCCGGCTATCCCGCCGCTGGCGTCCGCGATCACAGGCAAACGTTACGGGAAAGAGCCGGTTCTGGCAGGACTGCCAGACACGGCAAGGAATGATTCACGACACACCGCTCGCCGGGAGCAGGGAAGAAAACACGGCGTTTCTCTCAGGGGGGCCGCAGCGCTCCGGCAGCGGGCCGCGCGCATCGGTATGCCGAAGTCCGGAGCCGGCCGGATACCGGGGGCTTTTCCCCTGAAACGCCTTCGGGAAGGTGCGGGATAATACGGTGGAAGAGAGAACTTTGTACCGGAAAGAACCATCCCGGAAAAAGTTCTCTCTTCTCCGTCAAAAAACTACGGGAGCACAGTTCCTAGGCCGAAAACGGCGTGCCCGTAAGGATTTCAAAAGCCTCGCGGTAGCGGGCAGCCGTGGCGTCCACGATATCCTGCGGCAGCGGCGGCGGAGGCGGCTGCATGTTCCAGGGCTGGCTCTTGAGCCAGTCGCGCAGGAACTGCTTGTCAAAGCTCTTCTGACCGCGCCCCGGCGCATAGTCAGCGGCAGGCCAGAAGCGGGAAGAATCCGGCGTCAGCACTTCGTCAATCAGACGCAGCTCGCCGTCCACAAAGCCGAATTCAAACTTCGTATCGGCCACGATGATGCCGCGTCCGGCGGCATAGGCGCGTCCGGCTTCATAAACGGCCAGCGACGTTTCCTGCACCTTGCGGGCAACATCGTCGCCCAGAATGCGGGCCGCTTCGGCCACGCTGATATTCTGGTCATGCTGGCCGAGTTCCGCCTTGGTAGACGGCGTGAAGATGGCGGGCTCAAGTTTGGCGGATTCCTGAAGATTAGCGGGCAGCTCATAGCCGCAGACCTTGCCGGTCGCCTGATAATCCTTCCAGCCGCTGCCGGTGATGTAGCCGCGCACAATACATTCCACGGGCAGAGGCTTTGCCTTGCGCACCAGCACGGACCGCCCTTCCAGCTCGTCCTTCCAGGGGGCCAGGGCCGCGGGGAATTTATTCACGTCGCTTTCGACAAGATGGTTGGGGATGATGTCCCGGAAGCGGTTCATCCAGAACAGGGTGATCTGATTGAGGATAGCGCCCTTATACGGCACGGGTTCGCTCATGATCACGTCAAAAGCCGACATGCGGTCCGTCGTGACGATCAGCAGGGTCTTGTCGTCAATGTCATAAATATCCCGCACTTTGCCACGCGAAAGCAGGGGGAAGGCGGTAATGTTGGTTTGCGTTACCACGCGCATGCTTGTTTCCTTTGGTCGTCAGACCTGCTGCCGCTCCGCTGCAAACCGGAACGGGCGCTGTTCAAGAGGAATGCACTTGAAGCATTTTCAGTTTGAAACGCGTTGTGTTTCAAACCATACGACCTGTCGTTTCGCGGAAAGAATGCTTTTTTCCGCTCACTTCGAGCCGGGCGGCGCTGTGCTGCCGCCTCGCGTTTTACCTTTCTCCAAGATAAAACGCTCTAGCGGTTGAAACGAATCTCTACCGAACGCGCATGAGCTTCCAGCCCCTCAAGCCGGGCAAGGGCGGCAATGGCCGCGGCATTGTCCCGCAGGAAGGTGGGAGAAGTCGCCACGATGCTGGTCTTCTTGCAGAAATTCTGTACGGACAGGGCGGAAGAAAAACGGGCTGTGCCCAGCGTGGGCAGAACATGGTTGGGCCCGGCGAAATAGTCGCCCACAGGTTCCGGGCTGTGCTGCCCCATGAAGACCGCGCCCGCATGGCGAATATAGGGCAGGACGCCCCACGGATCGCGCACGCACAACTCCAGATGTTCCGGCGCAACCCGGTTGGCCACGGCGACAGCCGTGCCCAGATTGGGAACAACCACGACCGCGCCCCAGTCTTCCAGCGATTTTCCGGCGATGGCGGCCTTGGGCAGAGCGGCGCACTGGCGCTCCAGCTCTTCCACCAGATACTCGGCCAGACGCGCGTCATCGGTGACGCAGATAGCCGAGGCCAGCGGATCGTGCTCCGCCTGCGAAAGCATGTCGGCGGCGAGCCAGTTCGGCCGGGCGCTGCTGTCGGCAATGATCAGCACCTCGCTGGGACCGGCCACCATGTCAATGCCGACAGTCCCCTGGACAAGACGCTTGGCCGTCGCCACATAAATATTACCGGGCCCGGCGATGACATCCACGGGAGCGATGCTTGCCGTGCCATAGGCCAGCGCGCCAATAGCCCAGGCGCCGCCCACGCGGCAGACCTCGTCAATATCCAGCAAATGGGCCGCCGCAAGAATATGCGGATCCACCGTGCCGTCCTGACGGGGCGGCGTGCAGATCACCACGCGGCGCACGCCCGCCACCAGCGCGGGAATGGCGTTCATCAGCAGGCTGGACACCAGCGGCGTGCTGCCGCCCTTGCCCCCCGGCACATACAGGCCCACGCTGTCGACGGGCACGACTTTCTGTCCAAGAATGCTGCCGTCCGGACGCGTTTCAAACCAGGACTTTTCCAGCTGATTTTCATGGAAACGCCGGATATTTTCGGCAGCAAGGCTGATATATTCGCGGCTTTCGGGGGACACGCTGGCCGCGCCCCGCGCTATGTCCTCCGCCGAAAGGCGGATAGGCAGTTCAAAGGATTCGCAGTCAAACTGACGCGTATATTCCACAAGAGCGTCGTCGCCCTTTTCACGGACAGCCGACAAAAATTCGCGCACCTGATCTTCCACGGCATTGCCGGGATTATAGCGGGCG
Source organism: uncultured Desulfovibrio sp. (assembly GCA_944327285.1). Lineage (GTDB taxonomy): Bacteria > Desulfobacterota > Desulfovibrionia > Desulfovibrionales > Desulfovibrionaceae > Desulfovibrio. Next base: position 8,005 of record CALVHG010000017.1, read on the forward strand.
TCAAGCCAGCCGGAAGCCTTGATCCATTCCTGTTCGTTTTGCAGGTGCAACAAACGGCACGTCATGCTTATCTCCTCTCGTTCCTCGGAAAATCGAGGGCCTCGCGGCCCCTCCCGAAGACGCCTCTTCGCGCCTTGCCGGAGTGAAAAAGTATAGCCAAGGACTGTGCTATTGTCGAGGCAAGAAACCTGCCCCCGCCGGGCCGGGCCTCCCTTGACATCCGCCGCAGAGACTCTTACCTGTGTACAATGCAGGGGCGCGTGCGCGCCCCAAATATCCTTTTGGGGGCTAGTCATGCACCATCAGAACGTGCACAAATCCTATATGAAGGCGGCCAAGGCCGCCAGCGAATGTCCTGAAACGGAAATGTCCGGCGAAGAAGCCCTTGTCGCCGATCAGGTTGATCTGGGCGGCGATGCCGCCGCCGGAGAACACGCCGAGAATGCCGCCCTGCCGGAAAATCTCGACGCCCTGTGCAAAGAACATATTTGCCCGCAGTGCGACGTCAAGACCGAGGCCGACGAGCAGCGTCTGCGCGCCGCGGCGGAAATGGAAAACTTCAAGAAGCGTCTGGCGCGCGAGCATGAAGAAATGTCGCGCTATGCCGCCGAAAAGGTGCTGCGCGACCTCCTGCCCGCACTGGACAACCTCGACCTCGCTCTTCAGTACGGCAGCCAGAACGAAGCCTGCCGCGATATGATGCAGGGCGTGGCCATGACCCGCAAGCAGCTGCTCGAAGCCGTGGCCAAACACGGACTGGCCCCCGTGGGCGTCGAAGGCGAAGCCTTTACCCCCGAACTCCACGAGGCCGTGGGCTTCGACTGCCGCCCCGATATGGAAGCAAACGCCGTGGCCCGCGTCCTCCAGAGCGGCTATAAGCTCGGCGACCGCCTCCTCCGCCCCGCTAAAGTTATGATCAATCAGTAAGAGAATTTGGGGGAGAGGGACCCCCTCTGCTGGCGCGAGCGGGGTTCCCTCTCCCCCAAGCCCCCTCTCCCTCCCCAGCGCGCTTTATTCCGGAAGATGCCGAGGAGTGGGAACGCCGTCGCTTTTCCTGCAACAACCGTCCCCCGGAAACACGACAAAAAACACGCCCGCACGTCAAACAACGTGCGGGCGTGTTTTCTATGCAGCATTTTTTCAAGCAGATTTCACGGAAAAAGCCAAAAATCAGACCAGCTTTCCCTATAAACCGGGGACGGTTGCCGAAAGGAGAGCCACGGAGTCCCCGCAGCGCCTCATTCACCTGAATAAAGCGCGTTTGGGGAGGGATGGGGGTCTGGGGGAAGGGAATCCCTTTGCGCGCCCCAGCGAGCGACCCAACGGGCGGCCGCAGGCCGTGCCCGTTGCGACGCAGGAAGCTACGGGCATCGACAGCAACGCAAGGGGTTCCCTTCCCCCAGTCTCTATCTATTCCAGACCCCCGCCCCTCGTCAGCTCTGGACTACTCGTTGCCGAGGTCCACGAGCACCGGGTTTTCTTCGAGGTCTTCAAGGAACTTGTCGGGACGTTCCTTCTGGTTCGGCACGTCGATGTCGCCGTGGACATATTCGCGGTAGCCGGTACCGGCAGGAATAAGACGACCGACAATGACGTTTTCCTTGAGGCCGCGCAGGTAGTCCATCTTGCCCTTGAGCGAGGCTTCGGTCAGCACCTTGGTGGTTTCCTGGAAGGAAGCCGCCGAGATGAAGGACGACGTGGTCAGCGACGCCTGCGTGATGCCCAGCACCAGCGGCTCGGCGGTGGCGGGCTGACGTCCTTCGGCCATAACCTTCTGGTTTTCGAGCTTGAACTCGGCCTTGTCCACCTGTTCGCCCACAAGGAAGCTGGTGCCGCCGCTGTCGAGGATGGTCACCTTCTTGAGCATCTGACGCACGATGACTTCAATGTGCTTGTCGTCGATACCCACACCCTGGAAGCGGTACACTTCCTGGATTTCGTCCACGAGGTAGCGGGCAAGGTACTTTTCGCCGCGCGTCCGCAGGATGTCGTGCAGTTCGGGATAGCCTTCGGTCAGCGGATCGCCGGCCTCCACGAAATCGCCGTCCGTGGCGGTGATGTGCTTGCCCTTGGGCACGAGGTATTCCTTGGGCTCGCCGATTTCCGGCGTGACAATGAGCTTGCGCTTGCCCTTGGATTCGCCCGCGTAGGCGACAGTACCGGAGATTTCCGACACCACGGCCATGTCCTTGGGCTTGCGCACTTCAAAGAGCTCGGCCACGCGCGGCAGACCGCCCACGATATCCTTGGTCTTGGACGTTTCGCGGGGCTTACGGGCGATGATGTCGCCGGCCTGAATGGCCTCGCCGTTCTTGACCATGATGATGGAGCCCACGGGCAGGCTGTAGGTTGCCGAGATGTTGGAACCGGGACGGAGCTTCACCACATTCTGTTCGTCGCAGATGGAGATGGACGGACGGAAGTTGGTGGTGCGGTATTCCATGATGGTCAGAGAGGCCTGACGCGTCACGTCGTCCACCTTTTCCTGCACCGTCTTGCCGTCTACGATGTCGTTGAAGCGAACGTAACCGTCCTCTTCGCAGACAAAGGGTTCGTTGAACGGATCCCATTCGGCAAGCACGGTTCCCTTGGTGATTTCCTGCCCGTCATGCACATGCAGACGCGCGCCGTTGGGCAGAATGTACTTTTCGCGTTCGCGGCCCTGCGCGTCCACGATGGCAAGCTGACCGCTCTTGCCGAGCACCAGCTGCATGCCTTCGCGGTTCATAACGGCCTTGACGCGGTTCAGAATCACGCGGCCGGGGTTCTGGGCTTCGAACTTGTTCTTTTCAATGGTGCTGGATGCCGTACCGCCGATGTGGAAGGTGCGCATGGTCAGCTGCGTGCCCGGTTCGCCGATGGACTGGGCGGCAATGATGCCCACGGTTTCGCCCGTGTTCACCAGATGCCCGCGCGCCAGATCGCGGCCGTAGCAGAGGGCGCAGATGCCGCGCTCCGCCTGGCAGGTCAGCGGCGAACGCACCATGATGGACGACACGCCGTGCTTTTCCAGCAGCTCGGCTTCCGCTTCGTTGATCAGGGTGTTTTCCGGCAACAGAATTTCTTCCGGGTTGTCGGGATTGTACACCGGGTAAAGCAGCACGCGGCCCACGGCGCGCTCGGACAGCGGGGTCTTGATGTCGCCCCCTTCCTTGAGCGGCGTCAGCTCGATGCCGTCCACCGTGCCGCAGTCATGCTCGGACACGATGACGTCCTGCACCACGTCCACAAGACGACGGGTCAGATAACCGGAGTTGGCCGTCTTAAGAGCCGTGTCGGCCAGACCCTTGCGCGCGCCGTGCGTGGAGGTGAAGTACTGGAGCACGGACAGGCCTTCGCGGAAGGACGAGGTAATAGGCGTTTCGATGATTTCGCCGGAAGGCTTGGCCATAAGGCCGCGCATGCCTGCCAGCTGACGCATCTGGTCCTGGTTGCCTCGAGCGCCAGAGTTCGACATCATAAAGATCGGGTTGAAGCTCTGGTTCTTTTCTTCGCGGCCGGTCTTGGGATCCTTCAGCGTATCAAAGGAGATTTCCTTGGTCATTTCCGCGGAAACGTCCTGCGTGGCCTTGGTCCAGACATCGACGACCTTATTGTACTTTTCCGTACGGGTGATGATACCGTCGCGGTACTGGCGTTCGATATCGTCCACTTCCGCCTGCGACGCGGCAAGAATATCTTTCTTGCGTTCAGGGATGATCAGGTCCTTGACGCCGATGGTCACGCCCGCGCGCGTGGCGAACTCGTAACCGATATCCTTGAGCTTGTCGCAGAGCATGACGGTGGCCTTGATGCCGCACTCGCGATAGGCCGCGCCCACCAGCTTGCCGATGTTCTTCTTGGTCAGCACGCAGTTGACGTTGGAGAAGGACATCTCCTTGGGCAGGATGCCGCCCACCAGCACGCGACCGGGCGTGGTGTCGTAGATCTTGCCGTCAGGCATGCGCACCTTCACGCGGGAATGCAGCGTCACCACGTCGGCGTCGTAGGCAGCTTCCACTTCCCACGGAGCGCAGAAGTACATGCCTTCGCCCTTCTCGAAGCTGCGCTCGGACGTCATGTAGTACAGACCAAGCACGATGTCCTGCGACGGCACGATAACGGGACCGCCGTTGGCGGGCGAAAGAATGTTATTGGTGCTCATCATGAGCACGCGGCATTCAATCTGCGCTTCCACGGACAGCGGAATGTGCACGGCCATCTGGTCACCGTCAAAGTCGGCGTTGTAGGCCGAGCAGACCAGAGGATGCAGACGGATAGCCTTGCCTTCCACCAGCAGCGGTTCAAAGGCCTGAATGCCCAGACGGTGCAGGGTCGGGGCGCGGTTAAGCAGGATGGGATACTCGCGCACCACATCCGACAGAATATCCCAGACCACCAGCTCTTCGCGCTCCACCATTTTCTTGGCGCTCTTGATGGTGGTCGCATGCCCGCGTTTTTCCAGCTCCGAATAGATGAAGGGCTTGAAGAGCTCCAGCGCCATCTTCTTGGGCAGACCGCACTGATGCAGCTTCAGGTAAGGGCCAACGGTAATAACCGAACGGCCGGAGTAGTCCACGCGCTTACCCAGCAGGTTCTGACGGAAGCGGCCCTGCTTACCCTTGATCATGTCGGACAGGGACTTGAGCGGACGACCGTTGGTGCCGGTAATGGCGCGACCGCGACGCCCGTTGTCGAACAGCGCGTCCACGGCTTCCTGAAGCATGCGCTTTTCGTTGCGGATGATGATTTCGGGCGCGCCCAGTTCCATCAGCCGCTTCAGACGATTGTTGCGGTTGATGACGCGACGATAGAGATCGTTCAGGTCCGAGGTCGCGAAACGGCCGCCGTCGAGGGGCACGAGAGGACGCAATTCCGGCGGAATGACCGGAATGACTTCCATGATCATCCACTCAGGCTTGTTGTTGGACTCAAGGAAGGCTTCCACAATCTTGAGCCGCTTGGTAATTTTCTTCTTCTTGGTCTGGCTCTTGGTGGTTTCGCCTTCCTCGCGCAGCTCGGTGCGCAGCTGTTCCAGATCCAGCTCTTCAAGCAGGCTGCGCACGGCTTCCGCGCCCATGCCCACTTCCAGAGCCTCGTCGCCGTAGTGATCCAGAATCTGGAGATACTGATCCTCGGAAATGACCTGCCGCTTCTGCAGATTGGTCTGTCCGGGATTCAGCACGATATAGGAGTCAAAATAGAGCACCTTTTCCAGATCGGCCATGGTCATGTCCAGCAGCGTGCCGATCTTGGAAGGAAGCGTCTTGAGGAACCAGATATGCGCGACGGGCGCGGCCAGTTCAATATGGCCCATGCGCTCGCGGCGGACCTTGGAAGCAATGACTTCCACGCCGCACTTTTCGCAGACGATGCCGCGATGCTTCATGCGCTTGTACTTGCCGCAGTTGCACTCGTAGTCCTTGACCGGGCCGAAAATCTTGGCGCAGAAAAGGCCGTCGCGCTCCGGTTTGAACGTGCGGTAGTTGATGGTCTCAGGCTTTTTCACTTCGCCGTAGGACCATTCCCGAATGGCTTCGGGAGAAGCGATGGATATCTGGATGGCTTTCAGATTGCGGATGTTCGTCGTATTGGCCGACGTGCCGCGCATGGTGAAGAGATCGTCCAGGCTCATATAATTACCTTAGCTTGTCGAAAGCTGGTTAGAATCGTTGTCGGCAGGAAATGTCCGGGGAAGGGCTGCCCTTCCCCGGAGCGGCATTAATCCTGCTGCGAATCTTCTTCCTCGCGGGCTTCGCGCATGAAGCCGACGCGCTTGGGCCGTTTCCTTCCTTCTTCCTGATGCAGCGTCACGTTGAGGCCAAGGCTCATAAGTTCCTTGACAAGAACGTTGAAGGATTCGGGCAGGCCGGCTTCAAGGAAGTTGTCGCCCTTGACAATCTTTTCATACATCTTCACGCGGCCCGTCACGTCGTCGGACTTGACGGTCAGGAACTCCTGCAGCAGATAGGCAGCGCCATAGGCTTCCAGAGCCCAGACTTCCATTTCCCCAAGGCGCTGGCCGCCGAACTGGGCCTTACCGCCGAGAGGCTGCTGCGTCACCAGCGAGTAGGGGCCGGTGGAACGCGCGTGAATCTTTTCATCGACCAGATGGTGCAGCTTGAGCATGTACATGACGCCGGTGGTCACGCGGTTCTTGAAGGGAACCCCCGTGCGGCCGTCGTAGAGAACGGTCTTGCCGTCGTTAGCCATCTTGGCCTTGTCCATCCAGCCCCAGATTTCGGCTTCCGTAGCGCCGTCGAACACCGGCGTCTGCGTCACGATGCCGTTGCGCAGCTTCTTGACGGACGCCACGAACTCTTCGTCGTCCATGCCGTCCACGAGGGTGTTGATGTCTTCGGAATTGAAGATGTCCTTCACCTCGTCGCGCAGCACCTGCACGGCAACGCCGGAATCCACCAGCTCGGCCAGCTGACGGCCAAGTTCCTTGACGCCCCAGCCGAGATGGGTTTCCATGATCTGACCGATGTTCATTCGGGAAGGCACGCCGAGCGGATTGAGCACGATGTCCACCGGACGACCGTCGGCAAAGAAGGGCATGTCCTCTTCCGGCAGGATGCAGGACACAACACCCTTGTTACCATGACGACCGGCCATCTTGTCGCCCACCGAGAGCTTACGCTTGATGGCGATGTGCACCTTGACCATGCGAATCACGCCGGGGGGCAGATCATCGCCTTCGGTGACCTTTTCGCGCTTGGAGTCGTAGATGGCCTTGATGTATTCCACCTGCTTGTCGTACTCGCGCAGCATGTCGGCCACGTAGTCGTTGGTTTCCTTGCTCTTGAACAGACCGGCCAGCTTCTTCACCGGCAGATCGGCCAGAATTTCTTCCGTCAACACGGCTCCGGCCTCAATGAGCACCTCGCCCTTGCGCACGCCGGGCAGCGTCACCGCCACCTGCTTACCCACGATGCCGGGCGCCATGCGCTCGCGCGTGCGGCGCGACAGGGCGCGCATGTGATCGGCTTCCTTCTGATCCAGCACGGCGGTGTCGTGGGCTTCAATGGCGAGCGTGCGCTCGTCCTTTTCGCCGGAACGGCGATTGAAGACCTTCACGTCAATAACCGTGCCTTCCACTCCCGGAGGCACCTTGAGGGAGGTATTCTTCACGTCGCGGGCCTTTTCGCCGAAGATGGCCCGCAGGAGTTTTTCTTCCGGCGTCAGCTGCGTTTCGCCCTTGGGCGTAATCTTGCCCACGAGGATGTCGTCGGGCTTGACGGCCGCGCCGATGCGAATGATGCCGCTCTCGTCGAGATTGCGCAGCATGTCCTCGCTGACGTTGGGAATATCGCGGGTGATTTCTTCGGGTCCCAGCTTGGTGTCGCGGGCCACGACCTCGAATTCCTCAATATGCACGGACGTAAAGGTGTCTTCCTTCACGACGCGCTCGGAAATGAGGATGGAGTCTTCGTAGTTGTAGCCGCACCACGGCATGAAGGCCACCACAAGGTTCTTGCCCAGCGCCAGCGTGCCGTCGTCAATGCCCGGACCGTCGGCGAGAATGTCGCCCTTCTTCACGATCTGGCCGGGATAGCAGGTCGGCTTCTGCCCGAAGCAGGAGTTCTGGTTGGACTTGTGGTATTTGAGCAGATCGTACACGCGCACGCCGCCCTGCTGCGGGTAGAGATCGCCGTCGTAGGAAACCACGAGACGGTCGGCGTCCACGTATTCCACCTTGCCCGACGCGGGAGCCACGATGCAGGCGCCGGAGTCGCGGGCCACGTCCACTTCCATGCCCGTGCCCACCAGCGGCTTTTCGCTGCGCAGCAGCGGCACAGCCTGGCGCTGCATGTTGGAGCCCATGAGCGCGCGGTTGGCGTCGTCATGCTCCAGGAAGGGAATCAGCGCGGCGGAAATGGACACCATCTGGCTGGGCGAAATGTCCATGAGCGTCACTTCTTCGCGGGGACGCATTTCCACTTCGCCGCGCACGCGCACGGTAACGTATTCGTCCAGCAGGTTGCCGTCGGCATCCACGCGGGCGTTGGCCTGAGCAACCACCTGCCCGGTTTCGCGCGTGGCGTCGAGATGCACGATTTCATCTGTCATGCGCCCGTCGCGGATGACGCGGTAGGGCGTTTCGATAAAGCCAAAATCGTTGACCTTGGCAAAGGTGGTCAGCGACACGATCAGACCGATGTTCGGACCTTCCGGCGTTTCAATGGGGCAGATGCGGCCGTAGTGGGACGTATGCACGTCGCGCACTTCAAAACCGGCGCGCTCACGGGTCAGACCGCCGGGACCAAGGGCCGAAAGACGACGCTTGTGCGTCACTTCGGACAGGGAATTGGTCTGGTCCATGAACTGCGACAGCTGCGACGTGCCGAAGAATTCCTTCAGCACCGCGGCCACCGGCTTGGGATTGATGAGATCGTGCGGCATGAGCGTGGTGATTTCCTGCAGGCTCATGCGCTCCTTGATGGCGCGTTCCATGCGGACAAGGCCGATGCGGTACTGGTTTTCCACCAGCTCGCCCACCAGACGCACGCGACGATTGCCCAGATGGTCGATATCGTCGGCCGGGCCGTGGGTGTCCTTGAGCTGCACCAGCACCTTGATGGCCGACAGGATGTCGTAGTCGGTCAGGGTGCGGCTCTCGGTGAAGCGCGTCAGCGCCTCGCGGCGGGCCGCGGCTTCGTCCTTCTGGCCTTCGGGCTGCTGCGCAAGCGCTTCCTTGGTGAAGGTTTCCAGCAGATTCTTGTCATAGGCGGTCAGCGGAACGTCTTCCACCTTTTCCGGGTCCACGGCCAGACGCTGGTTGAGCTTGTAACGGCCTACCGGCGACAGATCGTAGTAGTCGGCGCTGCGGAACAGATTATCAAAGAAGCTGGCCGCAATTTCCGCGGTCGGCGGCGAGGAGGGACGCAGACGACGATAGATTTCTTCCTGCGCCTTTTCCATGTCGGGAATGCGATCCTGCGCCAGCGTATCGCGAATGGACGAAGAAGTGTCCGTGCCCTTGGTATGCAGCACGGCCACGCGCTGAATGCCCACCTCGCGCATGCGCTCCACCAGGCCGGGGGTCAGCTCGTCGGACGCTTCGGCCAGCACCTCGCCGGTATTGGCGTCGGTCACGTCCTCGGCCAGGAACATGCCGTCCAGGGTGTCGGGGCGCACTTCAATGGCTTCGAGGCCGGATTCGCAGATCTGCCGCCAGCCGCGCTTTGTGATGGGCTTGCCCGCGCGTACCAGCACCGTACCGTCGGGAGCCACGATGTCGGAATAGGCGTTGTCCTTGCGGTACAAATCCTTGCGCACTTCCCAGAACAGGCGGTCGGCGTCGCCGAGGCGGTAATATTCTCTGGTATAGAAGTAGTCCAGAATATCCGTCTTGCTCATGCCCATGGCCTTGAACAGGATGGTGGCGGGCATTTTGCGGCGACGGTCAATGCGGACGTACAGAATATCCTTGTGGTCGAAATCGAAGTCGAGCCACGAGCCGCGCATGGGGATGACGCGGCAGGAATAGAGCACCTTGCGGCTGGTATGCGTCTTGCCGCCGTCATGCTCAAAGATGATGCCCGGCGAGCGCTGCAACTGGTTGACGATGACGCGTTCGGTACCGTTAATGATAAAGGTACCCTTTTCGGTCATGAGGGGCAGAGTACCGAAATAAATGTCCTGACCCTTGATTTCGCGCACGGTATAGGGCGCGGCGTTCTCGTCGGTGTCGTACACCACAAGATGCACCTTAATACGCACCGGCGCTTCGTAGGTCAGGCCCTTGGCGATGCATTCGGCCTGATCGTACTTGGGCTCGACGATTTCATAGCCGACAAACTCCAGGCTGGCCGTATCGTTGAAATCCTTGATGGGGAAAACGGTACGGAAAACGCCTTCAAGCCCGACGTCGGGCTTGCGGTCGGCGGGGGCGACGCCTTCCTGCAGAAATTTCTGATAGGAATCGATCTGCAGGGTCAACAGATGGGGGATGGGGAGCGATACTTTGATCTTGCCGAACTTTTTTATGAGCTGGCCCATGAGTACCTCAAAAGGTGGCGGTTGCGCTTCGGCTGGCGGGCGACGGGAAACTTCTTCCGTATCGCGCGCCGTCAGGTACGTGGCTGTGATGCGAAGCACCCCTCTTGCCGCATCACGGGGCCGTAACAGGGATCGCCTGCGTCGGCTGGGGCGGATTCCACGAAGCGTGCCGCGATCCGAAGCGTGTGTCTTCTTCGACCGTACGCGCCCCGAAGGGTCGCGCATAATTGCGCAGCAGGCCTGCCTGCTGTACAAAAAATTCAACGCAATTCAGGAGAGAAAAATAACGCCTGGCTGTAAACACGCATAAAAACGACAAAAAACCACCGTCCGTTTACACGGACAAAGCGGCCTTGTCGTTCAGAAATACTGGATATGTCGTGTCGCCAGATAAAAACTTGCCAGCGTTACTCTCCCTCTCGGCGTGTCGATGTCCCATTCTATAGACCAAAAGACGACGACAGGCAAGAAAAAACTCCCTGCCGCGCGGCCCATAAATTTGTAATATTTCGGTTCAAAAAACTTTACAAAAATTTTTGACTGCCCTATAGTGCTTCCCATCCGCAGTGAGGGGACTTCGGATACCTGCCGCCGTGACGGTCGGCGTTTTTTCTTAACTCCCACGGAAGGACTTTATTTCCATGAAACGTATCATGACGCTCGCCCTGGCTGCCGCCATGGTGTTCGGCGCGGCGACCGGCGCTTCCGCCATCGACTTCAAAGCTTCCGGCCAGTGGCTGTTCGGCGTAGCCGCTGGCGACGGCAGCTTCGTCAACAAGCACAACGGACACCATTCCGATACCAGAGATATTTTCTTTGCCGGGCAGCGTCTGCGTACCCAGATTGATGCCGTAGCCTCCGAAGCTCTTTCCGGCACCGTCTATTTTGAAATCGGCGACCAGACCTGGGGCGAAGGCAGCAGCGGCGGCGCCATGGGCGCCGACGGCACCGTGGTGGAAGTAAAGCGCGCCTACCTCGACTGGGTTGTGCCCAATACCGATCTGAAGATCCGCATGGGCATTCAGGGCCTGACCCTGCCTAACGTGGCCGGCGGCAGCGCCATTGCCGATACCGACGCGGCCGGCATCACCGCCAGCTATCAGTTCAACGACAACGTGGGCCTTACCGTGCTGTGGTCCCGTCCCGTCAATGATAATTTCAGCGGCAACTACGACGGCCGTCATACCAACTACCTTGACAACATCGACCTCTTCGCCGTGTCTCTGCCCTTGAGCTTTGAAGGCGTGTCCGCTACGCCCTGGGTCATGTACGGCATGCGGGGTAAGAACGCCCTCGTTACCGGTCCGGCTCAAAAGAGCTTCCTCAATACCAAGGACGGCTCCGTGGTCGATACCCTGACCAGCCGCTTTGCCGGTCTGAACACTGTTGACGACGACCTGTCCTCCCATACCTCCAAGGCCTACGGCTCCCTGTTCTGGGCCGGTCTGCCCATCAAGGTGACGGCTTTTGATCCTCTGAACATTGAAGTGGATCTCAACTACGGCTATGCCGAAAAAATGGGCCGCTACACGGTCAACAAGCGCGGCGGTCTGGACGGCACCGTTCGTGCCTCCACCAAGCGCGAAGGCTGGCTCGCCAAGGCCCTTGTCGAATACAAGATGGACTGGGGCACGCCCGGTATCTTCGGCTGGTATGCTTCCGGCGATGACGGCAACGTCAAGAACGGCTCCGAGCGCATGCCCTCCCTGTCGCCCTGCCCCACCTTCACCAGCATGATGGGCGCCGCCGGCATCGACTGGAACCCCACCTGGACCCTGTACGAACGCAGCAACAACTATGACGGCAGCTGGGGCGTCGGTCTGCGCATCGCCGACATGAGCTTTGTGGACGATCTGAAGCACACCTTCATCGCCGCCTACCGCGGCGGCACCAACAGCCCGGGCATGGTCAAGTACATGAAGAACGGCATTGCCTGGAACGAAAGCACCCTGACCGGCAACTCCGTGGAAGGTCCCTACCTGACCACCAACGACGGCCTGCTGGAATTCAACCTGCTCAACTCCTGGCAGATCTACGAAAACCTGCAGATGCACTTCGACCTGGCCTATGTCGTGAATATGATCGACAAGGACACCTGGAATCGTTCCTTCATGAACGACAGCTTCTCCAAGCAGGACGCCTGGAAAGCCCAGCTCACCTTCGCTTACAGCTTCTAGCCTGAAAGGGCGCGGCCTTCCCGCGCCCTCCAGATAGCGCAAGGACGCCGCCCCTTCTGGGACGGCGTCCTTTTTTATGCGTAACGAAAAAACTCGCTGCCATATTGGCGGGAACAGAAAACAACGCCCAGACGACAGCACTTTCCGAGCATTTTCAGTTTGAAACGCTGTGCATTTCAAACCATACGGCCTGTCGTTTCGCGGAAAAAACGCGGTTTTTCCGCTCACTTTGGGGTGGGCGACATTGTGCCGCCTCGCGTTTTCCCTTTTTCAAAGGAAAAAACGCTCCTCAAAAGAGGAAAGTCCCAGGCGGCGAAATTGTCCGCCCACGAAACGACTATGAAAGCGGGAACAACATCTGGAAAAACGTTCTTCCCGCATACCGTCAGGAACGGGAAGATGCCAGGCCTTCCGCCATTTCCCGCACAAGACGATAGAGCCGCTTGGACCCCTTGCGATCGAGCGGCAGCCATTGCAACTTCATATCGTCGTCCAGCTTCAAGCTGCGTTCAAATTTCAGCTGCATGAGCGCGCCGCCGCCATCCATTCTGTTGACGGCTATCTTCCTGGCCTGGAAAATAAAAATATTCTGACGATTGCCGAAATGCGGAATGAAAAGCACGAGGAAATTTTCAAAGCTCCGCGCCCACTGGGCAGCCATACCGGGAGACAAGAGGAAGGTCGCGCCAGTGGGGGACATCGTATGCAGGCGCGGCGTATCCTTGTCATCTTCCGCAGTCTGTCGCAGCAAAGCCCGCAGCGCCTGAAGCGTGCGCGGCAACGCGTTCACCAGCACAAGGCGCGAAGAGGAAGGGCAGGAACAGTCAATGAGCGCCGGAGGGTCTATAACGGGACGCACGCTCGGCCGACGCAGCAGGCCCACAATCAGCCGGAGACCGTCCGCTCTGCGCTGCAGCTCCCGAATGGTCCCCGTGCCTGATACCTCCAGACGCGCGTCCTCTTCCTGAATCGTGAAGGTATACGAACAGAAATCCGAAGCCAGAAGCAACTCCGGCGGCGCATCCACAAGCTGCAGAGTCAGCGGATCTTCGCGCAGGACCTGCGCGCTCAGGAACTGTTCCTCCGTTTGTCCGACAACGTTCTCCGTACGACAGGAAAGGCGGATCCGCAGCTTCTGTTCGCGCGCCGCGCGAAAGACGTCGTGACGGCGGGAACGCCAGAGATTAACGCGGCCTTCTTCCTCCCCCGCTTCGCCAGCGTCCCCCATGGTCATGAGACGCAAGATTTCCGAAATCTGCTCCTTGAGCTCCGAAACTTGGTTACGCCAGAGCGTCACCTTGTCGTTTCCCAGAATAAAATGATGCGCTTTCATGTGGCAGGCCCGGAGAGGATGGAAAGATGTTCGTCAGAGAAGTTACCAGCCCGCGGCAATACCGTCGCCCCGCGGATCCGCCGCACCCCAGAGGAACGTCGTTTCAGGATGTCGCCAGATAGCGCCCGCATGGCCCATGACATCATTAAACGCCGTCGTAACAGCCACGTCATGCCCGCGACGTCGCAATTCCTCGACAACGGACATCTCAATACGGGACTCCAGACGAATATTGTTGACGGCCTCACCCCAGGAACGCCCATAGAGCCAGCGGGGAGCGCAGACGGCTTCCTGCGGCATCATACCAAAATCCATGATGCGCGTCACCAGCGCCGCCTGTGTCTGCGGCTGCCCTTCGCCGCCCATAGTGCCGTAAATGAGACGCGGCACGCCGCCGTCAAGCAGCATGGGGGGATTCAGCGTGTGGAAGGGACGCTTTCCCGGAGCCAGACAGTTGGGGCTGGCCGGATCAAGAGAGAAAAAGCAGCCGCGATTCTGCAACAGGACACCAGTATTTCCGGCAACGATACCGGAGCCGAAATCATGATAGACGCTCTGGATCATGGAAACGGCCGTGCCCTGCGCATCCACAACGCCAAGCCAGATGGTGTCGCCATGCGGGTCCAGAGGCGTCACAGAAGCTGCCGCCCGGCGCATATCGATACGCGCCGCCTGCGCCGCGGCGTGCGCCGGAGACAAAAGTTCCGCCAGCGGAATTTCCGTAAATTCAGGATCGCCAAGGTAGCGATCGCGATCGGCAAAGGCCAGCTTCGTGGCTTCTATCATCAGATGATAGTAATCGGCGGTGCCTTCCCCCAGCGCGCGCACATCGACCTGTGACAGAATGCCGAGGAGGGCCAGAGAGGCCATCCCCTGACTGTTGGGAGGACAGTTCAGCACCGAAAAGCCCCGGTAGTTCACGCGCAGCGGCTCCTGCCAGTCGGCATGATGCGCGGCAAAATCCTCTTCCGCCAGCAGCCCGCCGCTTGTCCGCATATCTGCGGCAATACGGGCGGCGATATCGCCTTCATAAAAAGCCCGCCAGCCCTCGCGCGCCAGCTGGCGCAGCGTTGCCGCCAGCTCCGGCTGACGCAAATTCCGGCCTATGGCGCAAATATCCCCTTCCGCCGCGCAGAAAATTTTGCGAAAACCGGCAAAGCGCTGCAAGTTGCGGCTTTCCCCGGCATCCGTGCGCGTGTCCTCCCGCAGCCATTGCGACAGCGAAGAAGCCATGGGCACGCCCTCTTCCGCATAAGCAATGGCGTCTTCCAGCAGGTCCGCCCACGAAAGGCGCGTCCCCAGCGCGTCGCGGCTGTAGGCGTAGGCCTCCCCCCAGCCGGAAACCATGCCGGGAACCGTAATGGCAGACAGCCAGCCCCGCGTGGGAATACCCCCCAGAGTCGCGAACATTTCCCGGCTCGCGGATCGCGCCGCGCGACCGCTGGCATTAAGGGCCCGGCTTTCCCCGCGCGCCGTATCGTGCACAAGCCAGAAGGCGTCGCCCCCCAACCCGCACATCTGCGGATAGACCACAGACAACACGGCTCCGGCGGCAATGGCGGCATCTACGGCCGTGCCGCCTCTGCGCAAAATGGCCAGGCCGCTCTGGGACGCCAGATAATGCGGCGTGGTAATCATGCCGTGCCCCGCGACCGGATTGGTCCGCCGCGCGATGGTCTCGTGCTCGGAAAGGTTCATGGCAACTCCCGTCAATGGTGACAGTATGCTGGAGAAGGCGTCTCCAGTCAGAGGCGAATTCCGTTCAGGCCGGGAAAGCGAAAGACGTTTCTTTATGAGCATTTTCAGTTTGAAACGCTGAGCGTTTCAAACCATACGGCCTGTCGTTTCGCGGAAAAAACGCGGTTTTTCCGCTCACTTTGGGCCGGGCGGCGCTGTGCCGCCGCCTTCGCGTTTCACCTTTTTCAAAGTTGAAACGCGCTATGAAGCTGCCGCAGCACGCCCTGCGGCAGAGCGTACTGCGGAGGCTAGAGCAATTTCAGTTTGAAATGTTTCGCATTTCAAACCATACGGCCTGCCGTTTCACGAAAAAAACGAGCGTTTCCGCTCAATTCAGACCGGGCGGCGCTGTGCCACCGCCTCGCGTTTTACCTTTTTCAAAGGGAAAACGCGCTATCTCCGATTACAGGAAATCGGGATCAACAGCGGCGCGTCCGTTGGCAAGCATGATGCGAACATAATGGAGGCTCCGCTCATCAATGGGAACAATAGGGAAGGACTGCCCGCAGGCATCGCAGTTGGCAAGCTGGGGCGTTACGGGATTGACCTGAGGCACATGTCTGCCGCAATGGGGACAGGGATAGAAAAAAAGAATTTCCATCCCTTCGGGATGCACCGGAGTCTGGGGTTTCTGCGATGTTTTCATGAAAAAAATCCTTGCACAGAGAAGAAGGCCCCGCACCGCCATTACCGGCAACCGGCCGCAAAACGCCTGACAGGTCACGCTCCGAACGACCGGAACGCTCGAACGCCGCCGCTCTTACCGGGGAACTGTTACCGGCGAAAGCCGCAGCGTCCCCGCAGCGCCGCTCCTCCCGGATAACGCGCGTCGGGGGAGAGGACAGAAGCGATTGAAGGGGGGAAGAAAGCCTTTCGCGCGAGCGAACGACGTCTCCAGCCCCCTCAGTCGCAAAACAGAAAGCGCCAATATCAGGCGTCCAGCAGACTGCTGCCGCTCATGGCCTCAGGCTGCGGCAGCTTCCAGAGATCCAGCAGGGTAGGCGCCACATCGGCGAGCTTGCCGTCATGCAGACGACGCGGCGTGCCGTCGCCTTCGAGCAGAAGACACGGCACGGGATTGGTGGTGTGCGCGGTAAAGGGCGCGCCATCCGGACCGCGCATAGTTTCGCAGTTACCGTGATCGGCAATGAGCAGCATCCGCCCCTTACGGGCGCGGACAGCTTCGGCCATGCGTCCCACACACTCGTCAACGGTCTCGCAGGCGGAAACCGCCGCTTCGAGGATGCCGGTATGTCCCACCATATCGCCATTGGCAAGATTGCAGACAATCAGGTCGTGCTTCCCTGTGGCCCAGTCGGCCAAAAAGGCCTCGGTAATCTCACGCGCGCTCATGGCCGGAGCCTTGTCGTAGGTCGGCACATCGCGGCGCGAGTTGATAAGCAGCCGATCTTCTCCGGGGAAGGGCTCTTCCACGCCGCCGTTGAAAAAATAGGTGACGTGCGCATATTTTTCCGTCTCGGCAAGCCGCAGCTGATGATAGCCGAGCCGGGAAAGGCATTCCCCCAGCCCGTCGCGCACCGACTCTTTGGGAAAAGCCACGGGCAACGGCAGCTCCGCATCGTAGGCCGTCATGGAAGCCAGCGCGGCAAGCTCCGGCCGACGCCCGCGCTCAAAGCCGTCAAAGGACGCGTCACAAAAGGCATGCGCCAGCTGCCGCATGCGGTCCGCGCGGAAGTTGAAGAAAAAGAGCGCGTCGCCGTCCGCCAGAGGAGCGGCGCCGGATATGACAGCCGGCTTTACGAATTCATCCGTGATGCCCGCGGCATAGGAAGCCCGCAGAGCTTCGGCAGCGTCGGCGTACTGCGCGCCCTTGCCGTGAACAAGCAGATTCCAGGCTTCGGCCACGCGATCCCAGCGCTTGTCGCGGTCCATAGCGTAATAGCGGCCCACCAGCGTGGCGATAGCCGCATTCCGCAAGGGGGCAAGCGCCTGTTGCAGAGCCGTCACAAAACCAAGGCCGCTTTCCGGGCCGGTGTCGCGTCCATCCATGAAGCAATGCACACGCACGGGCACGCCGGCGCGAGACGCGGCGGCGCATAGCGCCTCAAGGTGCCGGATATGGCTGTGCACGCCGCCGTCGGAAAGCAGACCGGCGAAATGCAGCGTTCCGCCAGAAGCGCGCACCGCGTCAACGAGTCGGGCAAAGACGGGATTTTCAGCCAGCGAGCCGTCTTCCACCGCCATGTCTATGCGCGTCATGTCCTGATAGACAATGCGCCCCGCGCCGATATTGAGATGGCCGACCTCGGAATTGCCCATATAGCCGTCAGGCAGGCCGACGGCGCGCCCTGAGGCATTCAGCCTCGCATGGGGGCAACCGGCGAAAAGGGCGTCCAGATGCGGCGTGCGGGCCACGGAAGGCGCATTATAAGGATCGGCCGGAGCAATGCCCCAGCCGTCGAGAATAAGCAGCAGCGTCGGCACAAGGGCATTCATGCGGCCTATCCTTCCCCGTGGGTCGCGCGCGCAGAGGCGACCGCACCCCAGAGGTTTTCAAGTTTGTACAGTTCACGAGTGGAGGACTGGAAGATGTTGATCACGACATCATTGCAGTCCACCAGAATCCACTGCCCTGACGCGTAGCCTTCCATGCGCAGATATTCGAGATTCTGTTCGCGGCAGTAGAGGCCGATGCCGTCGGCGAGACTCTGGGCATGGCGAACGGAGGTCGCCGTCGCCACAATCATCCCTTCGGCAAAGGCGCCCGATCCCGCCAGGTCGATAACGGTCACATCAAGGGCCTTGTGTTCTTCCAGCCAGTCACGGATGCCCGCGAGCTTTTCAGCCGTGGGCAGCGTGGAAAATTGCTTGGGTTTTTCAGTAAGAGTTTGCATTCCTCCTGTCTACAGGAAAGCGACAGCAAGGGCAATGGGCGGAAGGCGCGGCAGACAGGGAAATAAGCCGTCCGCCGCGGCGTCTCCCCCTTGACCGGCACGCCTATTTGGGGCATGCCAGTAGACACGTGATCCGCAAGGCGCGAATGAGATCCAAGGAGTAAGACACCGTGATTTTCGACATACGCAAGGAAACGCTGCCTCGCGAGGAGATCGAGGCATTGCAGCTGCGCCGCCTGCGCGACATGTGCGCGCGCGTCTACGCCAACGTTCCCTTTTATCAGAAGCGCTTCAAGGAGATAGGCATTACCCCCGCCGACATCAAGACGCTTGCCGATCTCCGAAACCTGCCCTTTACGGAAAAGCAGGATCTGCGCGACTACTATCCTTTCGGACTGTTTGCCGTACCGCGTGAAAATATCGTGCGCCTGCACGCATCGAGCGGCACCACGGGTAAGGCCGTGGTCGTCGGCTATACGGCGCGGGATTTGGAAAACTGGGCCGAAGCGGCGGCGCGCAGCCTTGCGGCGGCGGGTATCAGCCATTTGGACACGGTGCATGTGGCGTATGGTTACGGCCTGTTTACGGGCGGCCTTGGCGCGCACGGCGGCGCGGAGCGCCTGGGCGCAACAGTCGTGCCCGCTTCCGGCGGCGCTACCCGCCGACAGGCTATGCTGCTGCGCGACTTCGGCGCCACGGCCCTGTGCTGCACGCCTTCCTATGCGCTGCATCTCTGGGAAGCGGGACAGGAAGTCGGCATAGACTTCAAGGATCTGCCGCTGCGCACAGGCGTTTTCGGCGCGGAACCCTGGACCGAAGAAATGCGCCACGATATCGAACAGAAAATGGGCATCAACGCCCTGAATATTTACGGTCTGTCCGAAATCATGGGACCGGGCGTCGCCATGGAGTGCGTGGAAGCCAAGACCGGCATGCACTTGTGGGAAGACCTTTTCCTGCCGGAAATCATCGACCCCGTCACCGGCGAACAGCTTCCCCCCGGCGAGGTGGGCGAACTGGTGCTCACCACGCTGACCAAGGAAGGTATCCCGCTGGTGCGCTATCGCACGCGCGACCTGACCAGTCTGGACTACACGCCCTGCTGCTGCGGTCGCACGCATGTCCGCATTACGCGCCTGCGCGGCCGTACGGACGACATGCTGATCATCCGCGGCGTCAACGTCTTCCCGCAGCAGATCGAAGGCCTGCTCATGGAGCAGCGCGTCCTGTCGCCCAACTATCAGCTTGTGGTGGATCGGGTAAACAACCTCGATACGCTCGAAGTCCGTGTGGAAATGGGCGAACATCTCTTTGCCGACGAAATCGGCAAGCTCCAGACGCTGGAGCGGACGCTGCAAAAGAACCTCAAGGAATATCTCGGCGTCACCGTCAAGGTTCGCCTGATGGAACCTCACTCCATCGAGCGCTCGGAAGGCAAGGCCAAGCGCATTGTGGACAACCGTCCGAAGGACTAGGCTTTCCATTGCAGAGAGTACGAAGGGACGCCGAAGCGATTGCGCGAGGCGTCCCTTTTCCTGTATGCTGTTTTCTACAAGGTAAGGCAGACAGACGCTCTGCCAGAAAAAACACGCTCCCCCGGAGGTACTATCATGGGGCTGGATGTGCTGAACACGCTCGCCATTACCGTTATTGCGGCTCTGGCGCTCTTTTTGTTTTCACGGCTGGGCAAGGGCGGTTGAGGCCCATGTTCGACGTCTCGGCGAGATGACGACGACAAGAAAAAGCCTTTCTAGAGCGTTTCAACTTTGAAAAAGGTGAAACGCGAGGCGGCGGCACAGCGCCGCCCGGCCCAAAGTGAGCGGAAAAACTGCGCTTTATCCGCGAAACAACAGGTCGTATGGTTTGAAACGTGCAGCGTTTCAAACTGAAAATGCTCTACAAGAACGAAAAAGAGGCCCTGTCCTGAACACATTCAGGACAGGGCCTCTTTTTGCTTCCCGAAGGCGCCGTAGAGAAAGGACCGTAAATTTTTCCGCAAAGAAAACTTTCCCCTCATTTAGCTGTAAAGAGCTGGCGGGTTTTGGGGAAGATGGGGGAGTTTGAGGGGGAAGAAACCACTTTTTGCCGCAAGCAGCGACCCAACGGGCGGCCGCAGGCCGTGCCCGTTAGGCGACGCAGGAGCCTTACGGGCATCGACAGCAGAGCAAAGGGGTTTCTTCCCCCTCAAAACAAGACGTAATGAGCCTAGCCGTCGCGCTTCATGCTTTCGATCAGATCGCCCAGTTCATGCGCCTGCGCGGTGAGCGCATTGACCGCGGCGGAGGCTTCGTTCATGGCAGAGGCGGTCTGCGCGACGATATCGTTGACCTCGATAATCGTCCTGTTGATCTCGTCGCTGGCGGCGGACTGCTCTTCCGCGGCTGTGGCAATGGCGCTGACCTCGTCCGCCGTTGTTTCGGCGTCCTGAACAATCTGTTGCAGGGCGTCGCCGGACTGATTGGCAAAGCCGGTAGCCTGCTCCACCTGTTCCCCGGCAAGGTCCATAGAGGTCACGCTCTTCGTTGTGCTCTCCTGAATGGAGCGAATGGCGTTGCCGACCTCCGTAGTGGAAGCCATGGTCTTCTCAGCCAGCTTGCGCACTTCGTCAGCCACCACGGCGAAGCCGCGTCCGGCCTCGCCCGCGCGCGCCGCCTCAATAGCGGCGTTGAGGGCAAGCAGGTTCGTCTGATCCGCGATATCGGAAATAACGCCCATAATGTCGTTGATAGACTGGGCATGCTCGTTAAGCTGCGTCATATCCTGCTTGAGCGCCTTGCTCATATCATGAACAGTTCGGATACTGGCCAACGAATGCTGCACGATATCCGCGCCCTCTTCAGCCTTAGAGCGGGTGCTGGAAGAAACGGCGGATGCCTGAGCCGCGTTGCGGGCCACTTCCTGCACTGTCGCGTTCATTTCGTTCATGGCTGTAGCGGCCTCGGCCAGACGATTTGAAGCGGTCTGCGCGCTCTTATCGGACTGCTCGATACGGCTCGACAGCTGGGTTGAGGCCGCGGAAATGGCCTCGACCACGCTTTCCAGCCGCTGCGCGGCCGCCAGCATACCTTCTCGCCGGGCATTTTCGGCCTTCTTCTGCGCTTCCTTGGCCTCCATCATGGCCTGTGTCGCTTCCCGCCCCTTGGCCTCGGCCTCGGCGCTCTTATCTTCCGCCATCTTTATGTTCTTGCGCAGGCCCGCGACCATATGCCGCAGGGAGTCCGCCAGCATGCCGGTTTCATCGGAGTTGTGCACATCCAGCGTCCGGTCAAGATCGCCGCCGGCAACAATCTGAGCAAATTCCTGCGTTCGGCGCAAAGGCTTGGTAATGGTATGGGCAATGAATACGGAGAAGCAAACGCCGATGACAATCATCATGCCGACAAGCAGCAGCCCCGTATACCCGGAGCGAGCCAACTCCTGATCGCTTGCCTTGAGATAAGAGGTGAAAACATCCGTCAGGTCTTGATTGTACTCGTCAATCAGCTGGAGAGAAGCCCCGTAATGCTCAAGGCGTTCCTTCATGAGCCTGTCGCTTTCCACAAGCAGTTCGGAAAGCTTCGTGGCATGCGTCCTGAACGCAGCCAGCCCGGCGGAGACCTCGTCAAACATGGCGCGACATTCTTCACGCAGGAGATACTGACGAATGCCGGCCATCTCGCCCAACAGACCGTCGAAATCCTTCTGCACCTTGGCCATGCGCGCGAGGTCCTTGCTCTCCATACCAATCAGCAGGTTCTGCAACGCGGAAGAGGCGTTTTCGAGCACGGAGGCGACGCGGGCCATGTTGGCGGCGTATAAACGGCTTTCTTCCGGCATGGAAGCATTGACATATCCGGTAAGGGTCTCGCTCATGGTCGTGCTGAGCTTTGCAAGCAGACTTCTTGCCGCGGTGCTCGACTGAATAAGACTGTTCTTTGCCTCACTTATCATTTTAACGAGACTTGTAGTCTCGGAGACGTAACCCTGAAAAGCATTATACTGTTCAAGAAAATCCTTAAGAAAACGCGTGGTGTAATCGCCTGGAAAATTTTTATTAAATTCCTTGAGCTTTTCCAGAGTCTCATTACACTGCTGAATGGAATGCTTATAGTCCTTCAAAGCATCTTCATTAGATGTATCAAAAAAGATTCTTATCTTATAACCGGCAGTCAGAAGCTGTTTTTGCAGCGACGTATTAATAGTATATCTGGGGAAACGCTCAGTACTTATTTTGCTTGAAACGTCTATTCCGAACTGAATGGCAGAATACATGATTCCGCTGACAATTGTTGACAAGAGAAGCAGGAAAAGAAATCCTGCCCCGATCTTTTTCCCAATGGTGAAACGCATTATTTCTCCTCCTCATTTGCGGACTCTTCCCGCCATTATATACATCGCTTGTCCTTTGTTGATTTTTCACCCTTTTTTTCAAAAATCAATATACATATTTGTGCCTTTATTTGCAAAAAACAACCATACGAGGATGAATACGCCCGTTGAAACAGGCGCTTTTCAGGCTGCCGACAGGCTTTTCTCCAGCTGAAGAAAACGACGCAAAACGGCGAGCCGCCCGGCAGCATTCGCCTCTTCAGAAACAGGAAAAGGCGTCCTGCTCCATTCTTCACGAAACAGGACGCCTTTTCTCACGGACGTCATAAAAAACGCGGTTCACTATCTTGCGACACCTCGCCGCGTAGGCTTTGCCGCTCCCAGATTTTAGAGCGTTTCACCTTTTCAAAAGGAAAAACGCGAAGCGGCACAGCGCTGTCTGGCCCGAAGTGAGCGGAAAAAACCGTTTTTCCGCGCAACGACAGGCCGTATGGTTTGAAACGCAACGCGTTTCAAACTGAAAATGCACTAGAACGCCATCCGGAGGCACTTCTGATAGGCCCCCAGACGCTTCTGCTGCCGATGCGTATGCTGCAGGCTGGCCCGCACGATATCGCGGGCGTCGCGCGCGGTCCGCATCAGATTCTTTTGCAGCTCGGAAAGTTCGTTCAACTTATGCCGGTAGACCTCCACAGGGACGGCTGTGCGCAGATTCCAGGCATCCTGCACCAGCTGCGCCCGGTTGGCGTGCAGTTCGGCGGCAAGCTCGTAATCTCTGGCGGCCAGGGCGCGCATTTCGTTCCGGGCTGATTCAAGAGCACGATCCAGCAATTCCAGCGCCTGATTCATGGTAACCTCCCTACTTCGCAGCCTCGGCCAGTTCCGCATGCAGCGTCCGGCAAATTTCCCGCCACTCTTCGCACAGGGGCTGGAAATCGTATTCCAGCATATCGGCCAGCAAAATCCAGTCTTCGTTGCCGAGCACGTCGGTCATTTCAGAAAGCATTTCGGAGAGCTTTTCCGTCTTGGCCTTGTACCCCTCCGGGACCTGGGGAGCATAATCGCTGCACAGCATGTCAATCATGTTGAGGAAATCGCTCGTCACATCCAGCAAGCGCTGGAAGAGGTCCAGCGCCTCGCTGTCCGCGGCGTCGCGGAACAGCCGGGCAACCTCTTTGGAAGCGCCGGCCATCATGCTGGCGACCTTTTCCATCTCGGCGGAAATGGACAAGGCCATCTGCCCGGCAGGCACGGAACGCACCTCCACAGACGAAAAGGAACCGCTGTCCATATCTTCCGCCTGATGCGGATAAATCTCCGAAAAAGCTTCGCCGTTCACCAGCACATCGGTAATAACGCGATCCTTCATTTCCTCAGAATTCAGGATCATCTTCAGGATCTCTTCCAGATTCGCGAAGTCGGAAACAGACCTGTCGCAGGTGCGACCGTCGATAACTATCATGATTCCTCCCTACCCCCGGCAACGCCGCGTGGCACTCTTTCAGCTTTGGACGGGCGGCTGTTTTTTCCGCTCCGCAAAATTTTATAAAAATTATGCAAATATTATTCCAATTATGGCAATCAAGCTCCAAAAAATGATAAAAATCTCGACAAAAATCTTCCAGCCCGGAATACTTCAGGCAACGGGCTTCCTGTCCTGCATAAAACGGCTCCGGCTACGCGCCGATCTCCGGAGCGTTTCACCTTGGGAAAAGATAAAACGCGAGGCTACGGCACAGGCCGCCCGGCCCAAAGCGAGGTGGCGGGGTCGCCTCGTATTCCTGACTTTTCCCCGATAAAAGCGCGCTGGGGAAGGGATGGGGGCTTGGGGGGAAGAACTACAAGAACGCCTTTCCTTCGGAAAGGCTGGGCCCTCTCGCGCTAGCAGCGACCGGATGGCGGCCGCAGGCCGTGCCCGTTGCGACGAAGGAATGGGCATCGACAGCAGAGATGAGGGGTTTCCCTTCCCCCCAAACAACTTACGAAGAGTGTTAACAGGCCCTAAAGACAGACACGCACGCAGTCGCGTCCCGCGTTCTTGGCCTGATACAAAGAGGTGTCCGCCTGGCGCAGAAGCTCGTCGCCGGAAAGCGCTTCGCCGGCTTCGCGCACGGCAACGCCAATGCTCACGGTCAGTACTCCCGGAGGGTTGCCGGGGTGGGAAATAGCCAGGGCGCGCACACCCCAGCGAATCTTTTCAGCGATTTCCACAGCCCGATAGACGTCCTCATCCAAAAGAAGCACGCAAAATTCCTCGCCGCCGTAACGGAAAAAACGTCCGCTTCCGTCCACAACGCGGGCGCCCTCCTGCGCGACCAGCCGCAGGGCCTCGTCCCCCTTCTGATGTCCCAGCGTATCATTAAAAGCCTTAAAGTTGTCCACATCCAGAAGAAAGATGGCCAGCGCGCGCTCCTGCTCCACCTCGGCCAGCGCCGCATCCAGACTGCGACGATTGGGCACGCCGCACAGCTCGTCCATAAAGCTCATTTGCCGGAATTCGCTGCACTCTTCCGCCAGATTGCGAGAATGCGCCTTCATGCCGGCAATAAGATTTTTCAGACGCGGCAGCATGCCAAAGAGGGCGTCCAGCTCACGAATTTTGCTTGGGGGAATACTCTCGCAGTCGCCGCTTGCCTCCAGACGCCGCAACTGATGCGACGCAAGGGAAATAGGAAAGATAACCTTGCGCAGAAACGTCAGGAAACAAAGCAGCGAGGACAACGATATGCCCACAATGGCAATCTTGATGACCAGCTCCATATGCGTGCGCTCAGTTTCCATGGTTTCCATGGCCTTTCTGATGGCAAGACTGTTGGCGGTCTCAAAACGGGAGAACCAGTCGCGCAGACGAAAATCAATGGCGGAGCTCAGATTATAGACAGCCACCTGCGCCTGATGATGGCGCTGCCAGGCAAGTTCCAGGCATTCAATATTTTTAATTAAATCCTGGCAAATATTTGTCTTTTTCAGAGAGGATTCCTGACAGTAGGCCAGAGGAGCCTGAAGGCTCTCCAGCGCCTGCCGGAGGTGCGCCATTTCCGTATCCGGGTCCGGCGTGCCATAGGGGCTGGAAGACAGAACTTCAGGAAGGACAAACGCCTTGCCCGAAACAACAGACAAGCGATTTACCCGCCGCTCAAGACGGGCGACAACAAAACTCAGCTCGGCCTTGTGCCGGCTGGCTGTGCGCTTGGCGCGCTCCAGCTCATCCAGAAGCCCCCGCAGCGCGGTCGTTTCCGTACTGGAAAGCGTGCTGTCCACAAAGGTCCCGTCAAGCTGATGACGCGCATCCGCCAGCGCCTTGCGGCATAAATCCATATTATCTGAAAGTCGGACACTCAGAACGGAACGTCGCAAGACCTCAACGCGATTTTGCAGGGGATGGCGCGCCTGATAGTCCGGGAGGTAGTCTTCGCTGATGCGCAGAGCCGCAGAATCCAGTCGGTGCAGTCCGTTAACAAGCAGGCCAAAGGCGGCGCCCACAAGAAGAAAGACCGGCAGGCTCAACAGAAAGCAGTACCAGTAGACACCCATCTTCCGGGATTTTGCAGGAGAAGAAGCAACAGTCGCGGGACCCGGCATGACCGCTCCAGAAAAAGAGAAAAAAGTTAGCCTCCGATGCCCACCATATGTTTGGCGGCCACGGCGGCGCCCTGACGGGCGGCGAGCAACTCCGCGCCAACGGGTTTGAGCCGACAGGCATTGCTAATGGTACGCGCAATGCAGCTGTCGTCAAGGCCGGGCGTCCGCAGCATGCCTCGCAGGGCATATTCCTTATCGGCAAAAAGACAGGTGCGCACATTGCCGTCGCTGGTGAGACGCAGCCGGTTGCAGGACGCGCAGAAATGGTTGCTCAACGGGGAGATGAAGCCCAGGCGGCCCTTGCCGCCCACAATACGAAACATGCGGGCCGGGCCGCTGGTGTCGCTGCCCGCGTCATCGGGCAGCAGCCGCACAAGCCGTTCCGCATCGGCGCGGATCTGATCGGCAGGCCAGAAATGCTGCTCATCCCAGCGCGTACCGCTCCCCATAGGCATAAATTCAATAAAGCGCACATCCACGGGCAGCGTCTTTGCGGCGTGCACAAAATCATCCAGCTGGCTGTCATTGACGCCGCGCAGGGCCACGGCGTTGATCTTTACCCGCAGCCCGGCGACCAGCAGCCCGTCCACCGCCGCCAGCACGGACGGCAGCAGATCGTGCCCCGTCACCCGCGCGAAGGTGGCCCGATCAAAACTGTCCAGAGAAATATTGATCACGCTCACGCCCACGCGGCGCAGCAGCGGAATATGAGGCTCAAGCAACGTGGCGTTGGTCGTCAGCCGCAGGTCCAGATCGTTATGACGCGCATGCAGCATGGCCAGAAAATCATCGCAGCCCTTACGCGCAAAGGGCTCCCCTCCCGTCAGCCGGACCTTGCGCACGCCCATGCCGTGCACAATACGCACCACCCTGGCCATTTCCTCATAGCGCAGAATATTTTCATGCGGAATAAAATCGCGCTGCTCCACGCTGCGGCAATAGAGGCAGTGCAGGTTGCAGCGGTCCGTCACCGACAGACGCAGATAGCGCACGCTGCGCCCGTGGGCGTCATGCAGCGGGGACAGCGAGACGGTGTTGCCAAGAGAAGGGAATGGATTTACAGATGTCGCCATGAAGTACCTGCTTACCTGTTCAGCCGTGGCCGCCTGTCTGGGCATTCCCGTCATGCTGTATGCGTGGGACGGCTTCGACGCCGCCACAGCGGATCTCGTGGAAGTAACGCCCGATGCGCTGCCGTCCGGAGGAGACACCATTGATGTTCGGGACTATGCCACAGACACGGTGCAGACCTGTCTGGTGGAAAACGTGACCCGCAACGCCCGCACCGTGGAATTATCCGTTCGCACGCCGGACGGACAGTGGCGGACGCTGGTCATGGAGGGAAGATAGCACGCATGACCGAAAAAGGGAACGCTCCGACGCGCCATCCCTGTCTTGTGAAAAAACGCCTTGCGGCAATGCCGCAAGGCGTTTTCAGCGTCCGGGAAACATCTTCCCGAAAACGAACTCTTTCAAGAATCAGGCGTTGCCGCCGTCGCGCTCGTAGCCGGGCAGAAGAACGCTGGCGGCCTGACTCTGGCCCTGCCCCTTGGGGCACTGGCTCTGCAAATGGCAAATTTCACAGCCCCCTTTGAAGGGGAAGTGCGTGACGACGGCAAAACGGCGATCAAGCGTGGCCGCTCCTTCCTTATAATGCAGCCCCAGCTCGGCCAGCGCGGCCTTGAGGGCTTCGGTAGGCCGGGGGGCGGGAGCGCAGCCCGCGTCCTCAACCTGAGGCAGAAGTTCGCGCACGGCCGCCATACAGAGGAACTGGGCAAGATTGTTGTCCTGCCAGCCGTCGGACGGCGATTTTTCCCATGCGGCGTCGACCTGCTGTTCCACGGCTTCGGGCAGCCAGACCGTAAGATAGGAGATGGCCCCGGTGGCAATCTCCCGCACTTCAAGCTGGGGCAGCCATTCGCCCCACAATTTGATGAGGCGCTCCAGCGTCGCGCCGCCCAGACGGCTTTCCTGGCTCATAACCATAAAGCCTTCCATATCAAAATAGGGCACAACCTCATGTTTGGTAATGCGGGTATCGCTCACGCTCGTCTCCTTCCTGTTCGGCGTCCGAATGCCGGATTCTGTGCGCAGTATTGTAGTCACGGCCGCGGCCGCGTCAAGGGCGCTCGCGGGAGCTTTACTTCATGCCGCGTCTTTTTTACCATTTGCCGGATTCCCGCCGCTTCGCGCGCACGGGAAAATATGTTACAGGAGCCCACATGAATCCCCTTCGTCATCCCAACAAAATCCGCTACCGCTACACCATCGACAAGGACGCCCGCCTGCATACGGCCCACGGCGTCTGGGGCGGCATCAATCCCCAGGGAGAAATAGAGCTCAATTTCTACCACGAAAGCGACGCGCTGCCGCAATCCACGGAATGCCTCGTCTCCCCCGACGGGTCTCTGGGTCCGGAAAACCTGCCCGAAGGTTTCGAACAGCGCGACATTATCCGCCATATCCACTCTCGCGTGCTGCTGAACTACGAAACGGCCCGCGCCGTTCTGGAATGGCTGGAAGATCGGGTGGCGACGCTGGAAATGGAAGACGGAGAAGCTCCGCTTTTCTCCGGGCACTCCGGACGCGAGCAGTAAGGCATGCGGGAACGTAGCTACCATATCATAACCTTCGGCTGCCAGATGAACGTGCACGACTCCCAGTGGCTGGGGCGCGTGCTGCAACGGCGGGGCTTTGCCGAAGGTCCTCTGGAAGAGGCGCAGGTCGTCGTCGTCAACACCTGTTCCGTGCGGGAAAAGCCGGAGCAGAAAGTCATGAGCGCTCTCGGACGCATCCGGCAGGCCACGGGCAACAATCCCGACGTGCTGGTCGTCGTCACAGGGTGCGTGGCCCAGCAGCTGGGCGAGGAACTCTTTCGCCAGCCGCAGGTGCGGCTTGTGGCCGGCAGCGACGGCATCGCCTCCGCGCCGCAGGCCATCGAACGACTGCTGGAAGAGCCGGATCGCAAACTGTCGCTGCTGGATTTCACGTCTTCTTACGAAGAACGGGAAGAAGGCGCGCGGGCCCCTTCGGGCCCGGTTGCTTACGTCAACATCATGCAGGGCTGCGACAACTTCTGCGCCTACTGCATTGTGCCCTATACGCGCGGACGCCAGAAATCCCGCATGACGGAGGCCGTTCTGGACGACTGCCGCAAAGCGCTGGAAGACGGCGCGCGCGAAATCTGTCTGCTGGGGCAGAACGTCAATGCCTTCGGCCGAGACAAACACGGCGACGGCGTCAGCTTTGCCGATCTGCTGCGGCGGGTGGCGGCGCTTCCGGGTCTGCTTCGTCTGCGCTATGTGACGCCGCACCCCAAGGATATGGGGCCGGAGGACGTGGCGCTGTTCGGGGAACTGCCCAACCTCTGCCCGCGTCTGCATCTGCCGTTGCAGGCCGGTTCCGATGCCGTGCTGGCCCGCATGGGACGCAAGTACGACGCGGCCCGTTACATTGAACTGACGGACGCGCTGCGCGCCGCCAGACCGGACATTGCCCTGTCCACGGATCTCATTGTGGGATTCCCCGGCGAAAGCGAGGAAGATTTTCAACAGACGCTGGCGCTCATGCGCCGCTGCGGCTTCATGTCCAGCTTTTCCTTCTGCTACTCGGACCGCCCCGGCACGCGGGCCTCGCGCTTTCTCGACAAAATTGCGCCCGACGCGCAGCAGGAGCGACTGCTGCGCCTGCAGGCGCTTCAGGACGAACTGGGACAGGCATGGCTTGACGCGCGCGTCGGACAGGAAACCGACGTGCTCATCGAGGGGGAAAGCCGCCGCGACGGCGGCAGCGAAGGTCTGCGGAGCTGGCAGGGACGCGATCCCTACGGGGCGCTGGTGCATGTCGGCCTGCCGTCCGCCGAAGACGCGGACATGACCGGCCGCATGGTGCGCGTCCGCCTTACCGAAGCCAAGAAACACAGCCTTCTGGGGCAACAGGCAGGGGCGCCATGGTAGAAATGCAGGTAGACGGTCTGACTCTGGACCCGGACACCAAGGCGCCGCTCGTTATTCTGCGTTCCGCGGAAGAGGGAACCTTTCTGCCGCTGCTGGTCGGCCCTATGGAAGCCATGTCGCTGACCTTCATGCTCAGCGGCGAACAGCTGCCCCGCCCCCTGACGCACGATCTGCTGCTCATGACGGTGCAGGCGCTCAAAGGCGCGGTCGTGGGCGTGGAAATCGTGGACATCAGAGACGGCGTCTATTATGCCGCTCTGCTGCTGCGGCATCGCGAAGGCATAACCCGCGTGGACTGCCGCCCCTCGGACGCCATCGCCGTCGCCCTGCGCGCGGGCGTGCGCATCCGCGTGCACGAACGGGTGCTGGAACTGGCGCAGCAGGAACGCCGTCAGCGCCATCTGCGCGCCGACGCCGCCATCGACATGCTGCGCGAGGCCGACGCCCGCCGAGAGGCCGACCGCCTGACAGACAGACTCGCCCGCGGCAAGCCGCTTGACGAAACGACCGCTGACGCCGAAGCCGCGGGATACGAAAATCTGCTGCGCTCGCTGGAGCCCGAAACAAACCGTAAAATGTAATGAGAGGCTGTCCGTGGCCGCGCCCCGTCCCATTTCCGTCATGCTCCTGAGCAGGAGCGAACGTCTCGCGTCGGTAGACAAGCGAACTCTGCGCGAGGCCGGAGCCATCACCCGATGGAGCATGACTTCCGGCGTGGAAGCCGCGCGCCTGCTGGAAGGACTCGCCTCCGGTTCCCGGCCGGAAACGCCCGACGTCATTGTCTGCCATCAGGAGCTGGAAGACATGGACGGCGAACAGTTCTGCGCCATGCTCCGCCTGCATCCCCGTCTGGTGTCGCAACCGATTCTCCTGCTGCTGGCCAACGACGACGAAGCCCAGCAAATGGCCGCTCTCGGCTGCGGCGCCAGCGCTCTTCTTTCGCGCCCCTACTCCGTGGAGACGCTTCGCCGCCAGCTCCTCTCCCTGACAGCCTATGCCGCCCACGAGCGCCAGCTGCAGAAGGCGGCGGCCAATACCGACGCCAGCGCCTTCAACGAAGCTCTGGCGTCGTATGCCATGCTGCTCAAACCGGCCCGCCAGCCCGAAGACTATTTCAACGCCGCCCTGCGCTGCCTGGAAGCCGGGCAATGGAACACGGCTATCGCCGCCTTTCAGCGGGCCCTGCGAGCGGAGCATATCAAGGGCGAGGCCGAACTGGGCATTGCGGCCGCCTACAAGGGCAAGGGAGACCGAGCGCGCTACCGGGCGTGGCTGGCCCGCGCCGCCGACACCTTCGCGCGGGCGCGACGCTGGCACAAGGCGCGTTCCGCCTATATGCGCCTGCTTCAGGAAAATCCGCGCGCCCGCAATCCCGTTATCGCCGCCGCCCAGCGTCTGCTGCGTCAGGGGGATGTGGAAGGAGCCGCGCAGGCGCTGGCTGCCGTCTACGACATCAGCGACGACGCGACCATTGCGGACAAGCTGGCGCAAACCTGCCTGGCTTCGGCCACGGAGGGCAGCGAAGGCGACGAGAACGCCGCGCGCATTCGCGCCGAAAGCAATGAACTCATTGCCCGGCTGGAAAATCATCTGAAAGGCGAGCTCGGCGACGAAGCTCTTTCCCTGAGCAGCGAAATTCGTCGTCAGCTGGACGCGCTCGCCCTCCAGCGGGAGGAACGTCTGCGCCAGGCCGCCGAAGAACGGCGCCGGGAAGCCGCCGCCTTCCAGCTCTGGCAGGAACGACAGGCGGCGCGCGACGAAGCGGGAGCGCGGGAAGCGGACGGAAACGCCCGCCCCGTCCCAGAAGCTCCGTCATGGCCGCCGCGGGACAATCAGCCGCAATCGCCGCCCATTCTGGAGGAAATCGAACCTCTGTCGCCGCTGCCGCAGCCCGACGCGGACGCGCAGAACGACGGCGCCGTTTCCCAGGGAGCGCTGTTCAACGATATACTTTCCGTCATACGCTGTACGTGGCAGCTGTCGCGACGCCGCAAGAAATAAAAAAATACAGCAAAGCGCCAGCGAGAGGACTCGACCGCGCTTCCAAAGCATGCTAGGTTTTTCTGACTCCAACAAAACACCCTTGCAACAGTTGGACCCAACTCCCCCCGACGCCTTCATCCGCCGCACGCAACGGAGGATGACGCCTTATATGTCCGTGGTTTTGAAGAGCAGCCCGTTCCGGGCTGGTGCCCTGCTTTCCCCGTGCCGACGGCATCATGAACTTTCTGCTCTTCCCTTGACCTCTCGGAGCGTCCGTCTCGGCTGACCCCGACAGGAATCACGTCTTTCTCGTCAGGAGGAAATGCATGGAGTTTCTCAATTCGCTGGTCGGTGATATCAACAGCGTTCTATGGGGGGTATTTGTTCTTATTCCCCTGTTGTGCGGCACCGGCATTTTCTACACCTTCAAGCTGCGCTTCGTTCAGGTTCGGCAGTTCGGTCTTGCGGCCCGCTATCTGTTCGGCGGCGCCACCCTCTTCGGCAAGAAGGCCGACAAGACCGGCATGAGCTCCTTTCAGGCGCTGGCCACCGCCGTGGCTGCCCAGGTAGGCACGGGCAACGTCGCCGGAACCGCAACGGCGCTGGTTTCCGGCGGTCCCGGCGCGCTCTTCTGGCTCTGGGTCGCCGCCTTCTTCGGCATGGCAACCATCTTTGCGGAAGCCGTGCTGGCGCAGACCTTCAAGGGCACCGATGAACACGGCCATGTGGTCGGCGGTCCCGCCTACTACATCACCAAGGGTCTGGGTCCCAAGTTCAAGCCGCTGGCTGTTTTCTTCTCCATCGCCATCATCATTGCCCTCGGCTGCATCGGCAACATGGTGCAGTCCAACTCCATTTCTCAGGGCATGCAGACGGCCTTCAGCATCCCGCTCATCGTCTCCGGCATCGTCACGGCCATTCTGGCGGGCATCGTCTTCTTCGGCGGCGTGGGGCGTCTTGCCAGCGTGACTGAAAAGCTCGTTCCCTTCATGGCCGCTATCTATCTGCTGGGCGGCACCTATGTCATCCTGAGCAACGCCAGCCAGATTATCCCGGCCTTCAAGCTTATCTTTACCGCGGCCTTCAATCCGCAGGCCGTCGCGGGCGGCGCGCTCGGCCTTACCGTGGCCAAGGCCATGCAGTTCGGCGTGGCGCGCGGTCTGTTCTCCAATGAAGCCGGTATGGGTTCCACCCCGCATGCTCATGCCATCGCCAAGGTGGAACATCCCGCCGAACAGGGGCTTGTCGCCATCTTCGGCGTCTTTACGACCGTTCTGATCGTTACCTTCACCGGTATCGTCATCCTCGTTACCGGCGTGCTGGACTACCAGACCACCGGCATCGAACTCACCCAGAAGGCCTACAACCTTGGCCTCGGCAGCTTTGGGATGAGCTTTGTCGCCATCTGCCTGTTCTTCTTCGCCTACTCAACCATTATCGGCTGGTACTTCTTCGGCGAGCAGAACGTGCGCTTCCTGTTCGGCGACGGCGGCCTCCTGCCCTACCGCCTCATCGTCTGCGCCTTCATCGTTGTCGGCGCGACCCTGAAGGTCGATCTCGTCTGGGCCCTTGCCGACCTCTTCAACGGCCTGATGGTCATTCCCAACCTGATCGCCCTGCTGGCGCTGCATAAGATCGTGGGCAATTCGCTCCAGGATTTTGAAGTGAAGCTGGCCCAGCGCAAGAAGTAAGGCCCAAACGGCAGCCTGCTCTCTCGGCCCCCGGCATCCGCCGGGGGCTTTTTTTGCGCTCCCGATTTCCGAAGATTCTCCAGAAGCGGGCGTTTCCATTGAAAAAAATTTTTCACTCCGAAACAGGTAGATTGGGAAAAAAAACACAAAAATCTATTCGCATGAAATTGTTACAATTATAAAGCCTGTCAAATTTATTAAAGAAAAAAGGCACAACGATGACTGAAAGCACAAACAACAACAGGGTCCTTGACGCACACGGGCAAAGCCGCTACCCCGATAGAATGGCGGCATGTTCACGCCATATCTGGCATATTTCAGCAGAGAAGGAGCAGAAGGATGTCACAGGAGCGCCTCACCACCTTGTTAACGGAACAGCGCAGCTATCTCCCTCCCCAGCACGGCAAATCGTCTGCCTGGGTATGCGGCAGCGAAGAAGCCGAAGCCCTGTACCGGGCTGCTCTGGACGACCCCAACGATTTCTGGGCCGCCCGAGCTTCGCAGCTGCTGCACTGGTTCAAGCGCTGGGACAAGGTACTGGAGGCTGACGAGGAACGGCATAAGTACCGCTGGTTCACCGGCGCCAAGCTCAACGCTTCGTTCAACTGCATCGACCGCCATCTCTTTTCCGGTCGTCGCAACAAGGCGGCGCTCATCTGGCAGGGCGAAAAGGAAATGGACGTGCGCTGCTTCACCTATCAGATGCTCTACACCGAGGTCTGCCGCGTGGCGCATGCCCTGAGCTCCCTGCGCATCCGCAAGGGGGATCGTGTGGCGCTCTACATGCCCATGATTCCCGAACTGGTCATCGCCATGCTGGCCTGCGCGCGCATCGGCGCCATCCATACCACCATCTTCTCCGGCTATGCTGAAGGCGGCGTGCGCAGCCGTATTCAGGGTGCCAAGGCCAAGGTCGTCATCACGGCCGACGCCGCCGTCCGCGCGGGCAAGCTCAAGCCGCTCAAGGCCAACCTCGATCCCATTCTGGAAAAGTGTCCCTCCGTGGCGCATGTGGTCGTGGTGAATCACGCCGATCTCTACGACGTGAAGATGACGCCCAACCGCGACATCTGGTGGCACGATCTCATCGAGGACTTTACCCTCGACGTGGACTTCCCCTGCGAAAGCATGGACGCCAACGATCCTCTGTTCCTGCTCCATACCAGCGGCAGCACCGGCAAGCCTACGGGCATCATGCACTCCACCGGCGGCTATCTGACCTATGCAGCCCATACGACCCAGTGGATCTTTGACATGCGCGACGACGACGTGCACTGGTGCACCGCCGACATCGGCTGGATCACCGGGCATACCTACGGCGTCTATGGGCCGCTGGCTCTGGGGGCGACGACCATGATGTTTGAAGGCGTTCCCAACTGGCCCAAGCCCGACCGCTACTGGCGCATGGTGGAAAAATTCCGCGTCAATATTCTCTACACCGCCCCCACGGTCATCCGTTCGCTCATGCGCATGGGCGAGGCCTGGACGGAACGCTACGACCTCGGCACGCTGCGCATCCTTGGCAGCGTGGGCGAACCCATGAATCCGGAAGCCTGGCACTGGTATCACCGGAACATCGGCGGCAGCGAACTGCCCATCGTGGACACGTGGTGGCAGACCGAAACCGGCGGAGCCATGATCTCCCCCTTCCCCTACGCGACCAAACTCAAGCCCGGTTCCGTCACAAAGCCCCTGCCCGGCGTGGACGCCGCCGTGCTGCGCGACGGCCAGACCCCGGACATGGACACCAGCGAAGGCCGCCGCTCCGGTCACCTTGTCATCCGCAAGCCGTGGCCCGGCATGATGCTTGGCGTCTATAACGACGAAGAAAAATATCAGTCCTATTTCCAGCGCTTCGGCTGCTACGAATCGGGCGACGGCGCGGAAGTTGACGAAGACGGCTATTTCTGGATTCTGGGCCGCATCGACGACTCCATCAATGTGTCCGGGCACCGTCTGTCCACCGCCGAAATCGAGGCCGTTCTGGCCTCCTGCCCCGAAGTGGCCGAGGCGGCCGTGGTGCCCATGCCTCACCCGCTCAAGGGCGAAGGCATCTATGCCTATGTCGTCACGCGCGACGAAGTGCCGTGGAGCGATGACGTCCGCAAGAAGCTGCGGGATACCGTGCGCCGGGATATCGGCGCGCTGGCTTCGCCCGAATATATCCAGTTTGCCGAAGCCCTGCCCAAAACCTGCTCCGGCAAGGTCATCCGGCGCATGCTGCGCAAGATTGCGGGCGGAACCTACGACGACCTCGGCGATACGACCGCCCTGGCCAAGCCCGAAGTGCTCAAGCCCATTATCTTCGGCCATCAGAACCTGA
The DNA here is from genome assembly GCA_944327285.1 of uncultured Desulfovibrio sp. GTDB lineage: Bacteria > Desulfobacterota > Desulfovibrionia > Desulfovibrionales > Desulfovibrionaceae > Desulfovibrio. The sequence goes on from CALVHG010000017.1 coordinate 43,934, forward strand.
TGCTGGGTCAGCATGAAACGGCGTCGGCTGCCGCGGAGGAGCACGGGCAGGAAAAGGATTCCACTGCGGAAAAGCAGGGCTAGATGTAGAGTATCAACACGTTGTTCACCCTCCGCTCAGGCATGACGCTGGAGGTCTTCTGCCAAGAGCCGAATG
>CALVHG010000018.1 GCA_944327285.1 uncultured Desulfovibrio sp.
AGGGAGAGGGGGAGTTTGAGGGGGAGGGGGAAACTTTTTTCCGCTGGAAAAAGTTTCCCCCTCCCCCTCAACAATCCATTCCTTGCTTACCCCACAATGCCGACATCAAGCAGGAGCCGATCGAGACTGGCGATCATCTGATCGCGCACCGGGGGATCGGCATAGCCGACGCAATCGCAGCGCAGACGGCCGCGAGCGCGGACAAGGAATTCCAGCTTGACGGCGTTATCCAGCAGCTCCAGAGCCATGACATGGGGACCGCATTCCGGGGCATGTTCCCGTTGCAGGGGGGTGAGCATCTCGTCAGGCAGAGGCAGCCAGTAAAGGCCGGGCAGACTGGCGGCCAGACCGCGGTCGTCAAGAGCGGCGGCAAGGGCCGTCAGCTTGTCTTCGGGGATGTCATCGACGAGATAGGAACGCATGACGTTTAGCCTCCCGAACCGTTTTTGGCCGTACAGCCCGTGTCGAGATTGAAGAAACGGCGGGCAAGACTGATGCGCGGAGCTATGCCGTCCTGCGACATGGTGCCGTTTTTCAGAAACATGATGGGGTCATGATTGAGCTTGCTGACAATGGCGTGCGCCATGCATTCCAGCGCATTGCGGGTTTCGTCGTCCACCACGCCGAGCCGCTTGATAGTCTTGGCGACCTCATCCTGCGCCACATGTTCCCCGCGCCGGATGATATCCACGATCGTGGGTTGCACGTCGAGACTCTGGGTCCACTGGGCAAAGTAGCCGACTTCCTCCTCGACGATGGCTTCCGCCTTGCGAGCCTCGTCGCGTCTTCCGGCGAGGTTTTCCTCCACAACTTCCTTGAGATCGTCAATATCATAAAGATAGACGTTATCGAGGCTGTTGACGTCGGGATCAATGTCTCTGGGAACGGCGATGTCGATGAAGAACATGGGGCGGTTCTTGCGAACCTTGAGCACGGAGCGGATATCGCGGGCGCGGATGACAGGTTCGGGAGAGCCGGTCGATGTGATGATGATATCCACATCCTTGAGATACTGGGGCAGCGTCTCGAAGGGAATGGCCCGTCCGTGGAACTGGGCGGCCAGTTCCTGCCCGCGCGCCAGGGTGCGGTTGGCCACGATGATTTCCCGGACGCCCGCCTGCAGCAGATGGGTCGCGGCCAGCTCGGCCATTTCTCCGGCGCCCACCAGCATGGCGCTGTGCTCGTGCATGTCGCCGAAAATGCGCTTGGCCAGTTCCACGGCGGCATAGCTGATGGAAACGGCGCTGGAGGCCACGGCGGTTTCGGTGCGCACGCGCTTGGCCACGGAAAAGGCCTTGTGCAGCAGGCGGTTGAGAATGACGCCCACGCTATGGGCGGCAACGGCCTTGCGATAGGCGCCCTTGAGCTGGCCGAGAATCTGGGGTTCGCCCAGCACCATGGAGTCGAGGCTGGAGGCTACGGTGAACAGATGGCGCACAGCGTCAAGATTCTTGTGAATATAGACATAGTTGCGCAATTCGTCCACGTCCGCGCCGCGGGCGGCGGCCCAGCTGTGCAGAAGCTGTCCGGCTGTGTCTCCTGATCCGGTGGCCAGGAGTTCCACGCGGTTACAGGTGGAAAGAATCAGGGCTTCATTGATGTTGCCTTTACAGGGCACGGCCCAGGTATCGGGGGCGCAGAAATCCACAAGGGCGAATCTTTCCCGCACATCCACGCCGGCTGTGCGGTGATTGAGGCCCACAAGAACGATATCGCAATCCATATTACTGCCGAATGAACGCGTGGTGGGTTTCCATGAAAGTGTTCACCACAATGATGGAGAACAGACACAGGCAGAAGATCAGCACGGCCATACGGGCGGGCTTGCGGCCACGCCAACCGCAGGAAAGTCTGCCGTGGAACACATAGGCCAGAGCGGCCCAGACGATAAAGCTGATGACTTCCTTGGGATCGCCGCTGAACGTCGCGCCGAAGACCGGCTTGGCCCAGAGCAGACCGGCCGCAATGCCCAGCGTGTAGAGCGGGAAGGAGCTCAGCATGGTAAAGGCGTTGATTCTGTCCAGCAGCGAGAGGGCGGGCATATCCTGCAAAAAGCCCTGCATGCGCTGCTTGCTCTTGATGCGTCCTTCCAGCAGCAGGAAAATAAGCCCCGCGCCGAAGCCGAGCGTAATGAAACCGAGACTCAGGAAGAGCGCCCCGATATGCAGAGCATAAAAGGACCCCTTGAGCGACGCGGGAATGACGACCAGCGAGCCCAGATAGGGGGCGCTGGTGGCGAACAGCAGCAGGCTCAGCGGAGCGGCAAAGAGCAGGGGGCTTTCCTGACGGAAGCGGATGCGGCAGACAATGCCGCACAGCACGACGAACCAGGCCAGCATTTGCAGATAGGCCCCGTAGCTCAGGCCGCCGGGCAGCATCTTGTGGAAGCCCAGCGCCAGCACCAGCGTCTGGCAGACAAAGCCCGCCACGGCCAGCCATGCGCCGCAGCGCCGGGCCGCGGCATTGCGCAGCATCATGCCCGCGATGCCGGCGGCGGCGGATGCGCCGTAGCAGCACAGGGTCAGAAGGGTGGATGTTTCAGGCGACAGCATCGAGCAACTCCGTTATCCGGCCATGCAGGGCCGGGGGAAGCGTTTGTTCCAGCAGGGCGCGACAGCCCGCAAGGTCGCCGCGCTCAAGACAGTCCTGGAGGGGAGACGCCGCCAGGGTGCGAAAGATGGCGGTATTTTGCCCCGTATCCATGCCGAGGGCAAGAACCAGCGGCCGCAGTTCGCCCATGAGACGGCTCATGCGGGCGCGGGGAGCAAGCCAGGCTTCGAGCTCGCCGCGCCAGCGCCGGGCCAGCGCGGGACTTGCGCCGCCGGTGCTCAGGGCCGCGGCCAGACGCTCCGTCCGAGCGACGGCGGGCACAATGAACGTTCCTTCCTCCGGCGCATCCACACAGTTGCAGAGCAGCCCCAGGCGCGCGCACAGCGCGGCGATACGCGCATTTTCAGCGCGGGAACCCGTGGCCGCAAAGACCAGGCGGCAGGGGCGCAGATCGTCTTCCGTGCAGGCGCGGGCATGAAAGCGGACGGCGTCATGCCGCAGCAGGGCGCGTCCCTCGTCAGCGTCCGGGTCCCGAAGGTCAAAAACATGCACGGCGGCAGGCGCGCAGGCCAGCAGACCGGCCACCTTGCGGCGGCCCACGCCGCCGAAGCCGGCCACAAGGCAGATACTGTCGCGCAGGGAAAGGAAAAGGGGGTAGGCTGGAGCGTCCATGGCGTCGTGTTTCCGGTAAGATGATGAGGCGCTCGCGGCGCAGAGGAAGTATACAGATAAGACGCCGGAGCGCAAGCGGCAGGGGCGTTCCTCTCTGTGCGGCGCGGAGCTTCCGTTTCTTGCGTCGGAACGCGCTCTTCTATAGGATGACGCGCAGGTTGCGGGGGCGCCGTCCGGGGCGGACGGCGCAAGGCCGGGCAGCCGCAAGGAGTCTCATGGCGGTCAATATTGTCTTGCAAACCGCCCGCTTCGGCGATCTGGTGCAGACAACGCGTCTGTTGCGGTCGCTGGAGGGGAGGGGCGAGCTCCATCTTGTGGTGGAGCGAGGTCTGGCGTCGCTGGCGCGTCTGCTTTTTCCCGCGGCGCAGGTGCATGCTCTTGCGCTGTATCCGGCGGACGAGGCCGCGCTGGCGGAGAACAACCGCGATGTCGTGCGCGAGCTGGCGTCGCTGGGGGCGGATGCCGTCTATAACTGCAACTTTTCGCCGCTTAACGCGGCCGTGTGCCGCTGTTTCCCGTCGGAGAGCGTGCGGGGTTACCGTCCCGCGCCCAGCGGCACGGCGCGTTCCTTCTGGATTCGGCAGGTTTTTCGTCTGACGGAACGGCGGCGCGAAACAAGCCTTAATCTTGTGGATGTCTGGGGACATCTGACGGACAATCCGATAGCGCCCGCGGCGGTGAATCCCGCGGCCGCGCCGGGAGGCCGCGGCATAGGCGTCACGCTGGCCGGGCGGGAATCCCGCAGATCCCTGCCCATGCCCGTGCTGGCGCAGGTGGTGCAGACGGTCTTTCAGGCGCTGGGCGGCCCTCCGGTCTATCTGCTGGGCAGCGCGTCGGAGAGTCCGGCGGCGCGTAAGTTGCTGCGTCTGCTGTCGCCGCGCATGCTGCAAAAGGTGCATGACTTAAGCGGTAAGACAGACTGGCCCGGCCTTGCGGATGCCGTGCGCGGACTGGATGTGCTGCTAACGCCGGATACCGGCATCATGCATTTGGCCGCCCATCTGGGCGTGCCGGTTTTCGCCTTTTTTCTCTCGTCGGCATGGTGTCATGAAACCGGTCCTTACGGCGCCGGGCATTATGTCTGGCAGACGGATCTGCCGTGCGCTCCCTGTCTGGAGTCCGCGCCCTGTACGCGGGATGTCGCCTGCCTGACGCCGTTTGCGGAACGGGGGCTGCTGCGTTCCCTTGCCCTGACGCTGCGCGGGGAGCGGCCCGAATCGTCGCTGCCGGGCATCCGGGTCTGGCGTAGCGAGCTGGACGCCCTCGGCACTGTTTTTTGCAGCGAGGGCGATCCTGATGCCGTGGCTCGCGCGGCCCTGCGTCGCCGACTAATGGAGAAGCTCCAGCTGGCGGCCCCCCTTGCGGAAAGCCGGGAGGCGGCGGACTGGTGCGCTCGTCTGACCAGGGAGGCGGACTGGATGCTGCCGCCAGGGAGGTATTGTTGATGGCCGATGTTTCCTTGCGTATTCTTGTGGTGCTGCCCATGTACGGCGGCTCCCTGCCCATAGGGCGTTACTGCGTCGACGCTCTGCGCGATCTGGGGCACAGCGTGCAGGTCTTCGACGCTCCCCGTCTTTATCCGGCTTTTACCGGACTGAAGGAACTGGGGCTTCCCCCCATGAGCACCGGGCCGCTGGAAAACAGCCTGCTGCAGGTCGTGGGACAGGCCATCTGGACGCAGGTGGAATGCTGGCGGCCGGATTTTGTGCTGGCTATGGCACAGGCTCCCTTGAACCGGCTGTTGTTGCAACGCCTGAAGCGGGCGGGTATCCGCACGGCCATGTGGTTTGTGGAAGACTACGCCGTTTTTGATTACTGGCGCGCTTACGCCCCCCTGTATGACGTTTTTGCCGTAATTCAGAAGGAGCCCTTTGTCTCGCTCCTGCGCGAGACAGGACAGCCACGCGCGCCCTATCTGCCGTTGGCGGCGCTGCCGTCTTTCCATCGCATGCCGACGCTGACGCCGGAGGAGCAGGCTGAATACGGGGCTGAAGCGGCCTTCCTCGGCGCGGGCTACCCCAATCGGCGGCAGGCATTCCGGGCGCTGGCCGACAGAGATTTCAAAATCTGGGGATCGGATTGGGACGGCGAAACGGCCCTTGCCCGCAATATTCAGCGCGGCGGGGCGCGCATTTCGGCAGAGGAGAGCGTCAAAATCTATGCCGCCACGGCGGTGAACATCAATCTGCATTCCAGCGTCTTTGCCGACAAACTGGTCAGCGGCGGCGATTTCGTCAATCCGCGCACCTTTGAACTGGCCTGCATGGGCGCGTTTCAGCTGGTGGATCGGCGGCGTCTGCTGCCGGAGCTCTTTGCGGAGGACGAACTGGCCGTTTTCGATTCCATGCCGCAATGCCTGGAACTGCTGGAACACTTCGCTGCCCGTCCCGAAGAACGCGCGGCCTTTGCGGCACGAGCCAGAGCGCGCGTCCTGCGGGATCATACCTATCAGCAGCGCATGCGCGCGTTGCTGGACTATACGGCGGAGCAGCTCGGTCCGTGGCCGGAGGGCGGGCGTCCCGCAAGCGCTCTGGACAGCGTGCCGGACAGCCTGCGCGGGGCTCTGCCGTCTCTGCTGCAGGAGCTGGGGCTCCCTCCCGACGCTCGTTTCGACGATTTAACAGCCGCCCTGCGCGCCCTTGACGGTCCGCTGTCGGATATCGGCGTTCGTATTCTGCTGCTGGACGAGTGGCGCAAGCTGCATGGACGCAAGCGAGGATAAACAGAGAGCCTTTTGCCCGTAAAAAGGGCGGAACGCGAGGCGGCGCTGTGCCGCCCGAAGCGAGCGAAAAATCCGCGCTTTTTCAGGCGGATGCAGGAAGAAATTTTTCTTTAAGGGATGTGCTCGGATATATTTTTATCTATTTGAAATGCTTGTAAATTTATGAAAAATGCCCTGGAGCGTTTTTGCGGGGGAGCTTTTTCCGATGGAAGAAGCTCCCCTTTTTTATGGCATTGCGACGTACGCCTGCGGCAATGTCCTTTCCGGTGGCATCGGGAAGGCGTGTGCGGTTGTCGTCTTAGAGCAATTTCAGTTTGAAACGCTGTGCGTTTCAAACCATACGGCCTGTCGTTTCGCGGAAAAAACGCGGTTTTTCCGCTCACTTTGGGCCGGGCGGCGCTGTGCCGCCGCCTCGCGTTTCACCTTTTTCAAAGTTGAAACGTTCTGTGTAAACAAGTGATTGTTTTGTGACTACAAAGGCTTATGTCTTTACTGTATCTGAAGAAATATATTTTGTAATCTTTGGCCTTGAAATGCAGCTGACGAAAATCCGGGTGCAATTTATTGAAAAATACTTTTTTTAAAGGAAAAAACAGAATTGATTCTCTGTGCATATATGTTTTCTTGCAGGAGAAGTCTCTTTTTGCTATAAGAAAAGAACCGTAAATAAATCGCCGTAACTTTTGATAAAATTAATGAATGCCAAACGGGACGGCGTAATCTCGGATTGAGAGTGGGAGCGGGAAGCCTATGGCTTCCTGCGCTCTTTTTTCGTTCAGGCAGCGTGCGGCTGTTGTCAGGAGCCAGATTTGTTGCCTGCCCGGTTCCGGGATGGCGTCGCTCCCGGATATGTACAGGAGTGAATACGGAGATGAAGGTGAGCATTCAGGCAAGGATGATTGGTTTTATTTTTGTTCCATGTATGCTCGGGCTGATCTGTCTGGGAGGATTGAGCGGCTATTTCGCAAGCGACAGCATCCATAAGCAAAATAATGCCGCCATGACGGAGATTCTTTCCCGGCAGAGCAGCGAACTCAACAATATGGCCCTGCTGACAGGGGACATCATGGAGAGTTTCGCCGGGGAACGCTGCGTGAGTGAGCTGCTGAAAGCCGCGGCTGCGGGGACTATTCCCGAAGATCGGCGGCAGGAGGCCATGCGGCTTATCTCCCATATGAGCAAGGTGTGCTCCACGCTGGATCAGATCGGCATCCTGACGCCGGAGGGGCTTGTCGTGGCGCATATCACGCCCGCCTCCATAGGGACAAAGCGTTCCTACTTCAGCCCGGACGGTAAGGCCCATGTCATCAATACGCGCAGCGGCACAAAACGGGAAATTACCGCGGTGTTTACTGTGCCGGTCATGCGGGACGGGCAGGTGATCGGACATGTTTACGCCACAACGCCCATGAAGAGCCTCGCGGAGCGCACCATCGGTTCCTTCCATCTGTATGATCACAGCGTTTCCGGCGTTTATGATGCCCGTGGAACGGTGCTCATGCATTCGGACCCCGCCAGACAGGGCGCGGATGACAGCGGCAAGTCCTGGGTTCGGGACATGCTGACAAAGGGTTCGGGCTTCATGACCTATGCAGATGAGGAAAAGCAGCGCCACCTCCTCTATTTTACCTCCCTGCCTGCGCTGGGCTGGACGATTATGCTCGACGTGCCCGCGGCCGAAGCCGAAGAGCCTCTGAGAACCATGCTGTATATCATTGCCGCGGCCTCCGTGCTGATTCTGCTGTGCTGCGGCAGCGTCATCATCTGGATAACCAGGGATATGGCGGGCAGCATCCATGATTTGACGTCGTTCTCCTTGCTTGTGGCGGACGGCAATCTGGAAATAACGCCCGAACAGCAGAAAATGCTGGATCGACATGCCCGGCGTTCCGACGAGCTCGGCGCTCTTTCCCGCTCCGTGGAGGCTATGGCTCGCAATATGGGCGGGATGGTGCAGCAGGCGGAGCGGAAAACGCGAGAAGCCGAACATGCGGCCCTCAAGGCCAGCGAGGCCACCACTCGCGCGGAGAGCGCATCTCGGGACGCCTTCCAGGCTCTGCGGGTGCAGCATGAGGCCGCAAGCCGTCTTGAAGAGGTTGTGGCAAGCGTTTCCGCCGCCGTCACTCAGCTTTCCACGCAGATCACCTCGTCGGCGCAGGGGGCTGATAATCAGGCCCGGCGTGTCAGCGAAACCGCGACGGCGATGGAGGAAATGAACGCTTCCGTGCTGGAAGTGGCCAAAAATGCCGCCTGCACAGCCGATATTTCCGAACAGGCCAGACAGAAGGGGCAGGGGGGCGCGGCAGTCGTGCAGCAGGTCATTCAGGGCATGAGCCGCGTTAATGCCAGCTCCGAAGCGCTGCATGCCGATATGGCGGAGCTCAGCCAGAAAGCCGCGTCCATCGGCAGCATTCTGGACGTCATTTCCGATATTGCCGATCAGACCAATCTGCTTGCCCTTAATGCCGCCATTGAAGCCGCCCGCGCGGGAGAGGCCGGGCGCGGCTTTGCCGTTGTGGCCGACGAAGTGCGCAAGTTGGCGGAAAAAACCATGCAGGCTACCGGCGAAGTGGGCAGGGCCGTGCAGGGTATTCAGCAGGGAACCGCCAAGAATGCCGAAAATGTGGAATCCGCCACCGCGACTGTGAGAGAAGTCATGGAGCTGGCCGCGCATTCCGGTCAGGCGCTGGAAGAAATCGTTGCGCTTGTGGAGCAGGCTTCCGATCAGGTGCGCGGCATCGCCACAGCCAGCGAGGAACAGTCCGCATCCAGCGAGGAGATACATCAGGCCATAGACAGCATCAACGGCATATCCGCGGCAACGGCCGAAGCCATGCATCTTTCCTCTGATTCCGTGCAGGAGCTGATGCGTCAGTCGCAGGTGCTGCTGCAGCTTATTCAGGAAATGCGGCGGGAAGGCGAAACGCAGGGGCAGAACGCGTAACGCCGGGGCGCGGCGTTAGAGCGTTTCACCTTTGAAAAAGGTGAAATGCGCGGCGGCGGCCCAGCCGCCCGGCCCGAAGCGAGCGAAAAAACGTGCTTTTTCCGCGAAACGACAGGCCGTATGGGTTGGAACGCGCAGCGTTTCAAACTGACAATGCTCTGGAGACGGCGGGCAGATGACTTCCCGGCAGGGGCCGCCCACCGTGGGAAAGACTGGAAAAAAGCAAAAGGGAACCCCTCGTTGTGCGAGGGGTTCCCTTTTCTATGAAAGAGCGGTGCGGCGTTACGGCTTTTCCTGCGGAGGCGCCGGTTGCGCATCGGGAGCCGTCGGTTGTTCGGTTTCGGGCACGCCTTCTTCGGGCACATCGGGGGCCGGGAGTTCCTGTTGCGGCAGATCGGGCTCAGGAAGCGGCGTTTCCTGAAGCGTGTCCGGCGCGAGATCCTGCAGGGGCCATTCCCAGAGAACGGCGTCGGGCATGATCGGCGTGGCGACCTCCAGTGTAAAGGGCAGCAGATAGGCGATGCTGAAAAGCAGGGCCAGCGCCAGGGAAAACTTGTGGCGCAGCGGCGTCTTGCTGCTGCTGACAACGGCCCAGAGCAGGGTCGGAATCAGCCAGAGCAGGAGGGGGATACTCTGGAGGAGGGCGTCGTGACTGGTAAAGACGCCGTTCTGCCAGCGGTCATAGATGTTCAGACCGTTAAAAGCCAGCATGAGCAGCCAGAGGGCCAGCCAGACATTACGGGCCCAGGCAGCGCACCAGGGCAGGGTGACGTTATAATGATCGCGGCCGTAATCGTCATACTTGCGGCGGAGCACAAGCCAGAACGCGCCGAAGGACGCGGGCAGCGCCAGCAGCAGAAGCAGGCTGTAGGAGATCGGCGTCGCCAGCGGAATAAGAATATCCTGCAACGGGGGAAGCTCAGGAACCCTGCCGGTGCGCAGGGCTTCCAGAACGCTGTCCACGAGAGGCGCAAGGTGCGCGGAAGCCAGACCAAGCAGGAAGGCGACATAAGCAAGAACGGCCTGAAGAACGCCCAGCAAAAAGTGCAGCCACGGAGCTTTTTCCAGCAGCTTCGCCCCAAGAAAACAGCAGCTGGCCAGCAGCGTCGCTATGGCCAGCAGCAGCCAGGACGCTTCAAAAACCATTGACAACTGCTGTATCGGGGCAAGATAAAGCCAGACGCGCATGCCGATAAGCAGACCCCAGCCCAGCGTCATGCCGAGCATGGCAAGTTGCCGGGCGCATTTGCTGAAGGACTTGCGCCGCTGCCGCGCTCCCTTGCTCTGGGCAGCCGCGCCGAAAAGACCGAGTCCCGCGAAGGCAAGAAAGAATGCGGGAGGAACGGTCAGAGCAAGAATTTCCAGCGCGGTCTGCGCAAAAGGATAGGTGGCAAGAAAGTTTTGCACAGCATTCATGGCAGTACTCCGCCTGCGTCGGGATGTGTCCGCGGAAGGCAGGCCGTGTCTATTTTTTTGTCTATCTGCCCTAAATTTCAACTCCCTGCAAGATCGCTTGCATTGCTTGTACTCTTGGGGCATAACCGGGCAAGAGGGGCCTATGAAAAAATTACAAGTATGTTGTTGTTTTGTGGGGCTTTGCCTGTTGGGTTGCAGCAGCAAGGGGGAAACCTCCGCCGCGCTGGAACAGGCCGCGCAGAAAAGTACCGAACAGCGTCTTGAGCGTCTGGAAGAGCAGATGGCGACGCTGGATCAGCGCGTGGATACGTTGGGCGATACCACCTATGAGGTGCGTACCAAGAGCGGCAAGACGACGTCCATGATCGTCGTGCCGCGCGGCGCGACAGAAAACGCCGCGCCCAAGGTCGTTCCCGCGCCTGCTCGCAAGGAAACGCCCGCGCCTGCCCGCGCCGCGTCATCGGCGCATGCCCGCGTCATCAATCCTGAAGCGCAGCCCGCGCCGTTCCCGCGCCCGCAGCAGGCCGCCGCGCCCGCTGTCGCCGCTGCGGCAAAACCCGCGGCTGCGGAAAAAGCCGCCGCGCGGCCCGCGCCTGCCCGTCAGGGGGCTTCCGGCAGCATCGGCACGCCGGATCGCGTTGCCGGGCCTTCCGGCAGCATTTCGCCGGATGCCGCGGCCTCGGCCGCGCCCGCAGGGGTGCAGGATCTCGCGCTGCCGCCTTCCGAGGCTCCGGTGCCGGATGTTTCGCATTTGCGGAGCCTGGAGCAGGATAAGGTTGCGCCTCTGACGCCCGTGCCGCCGCGCGTTTCCGCTGGGCAGCCCGCGCCTGCCGCGCCCGCCGTCTCTGCCGTTCCCGACGCCGGTTCCGCCGTGCCCAATATTGCCGTGACGCCTGCCGCGCCCGCGCCCGCGGCTCCGGCAGCCAAGGCCGCTCCCGCGCCGCAGAAGGCTGCTCCCGCTCCCCGCGCCGCCAAGGGCGAAAAGGCCGCCTATGAGCAGGCGTTGCGCACCCTGAACGGCGGCCGCACGGCCGACGGTATCGCCCAGTTCCAGAGTCTTCTGCAGCAGTATCCGCAAGGACGCTATGCCGCCAATGCCCATTACTGGATCGGCGAAGGCTATTATTCGCAGGGCAAGCTCCAGGATGCGCTGCAGCAGTTCCGGACGGTGGATCAGTCCTTCCCCCGGCATCACAAGACGGCCGATGCTCTGCTTAAGGCGGGCATGACCATGAGCCGCCTCGGCGATGCCCAGGGCGCGAAGCAGCAGTATCAGCAGGTGATTGATCGTTTCCCCAATTCGCAGGCCGCACGGCGCGCCCGTGGACTTATTCGTTAATATGCGGCGCTGCCCGCGCTGGCGTGAACTTGACGCCGAGCAGCGCAAGGAATACTGGGCCTCCCTCGCCCTTCGGCATTGCCGGGGCCTGGGGGCCCGTTCCTGTTTCAAGCTGGTGCGGGCCTGCGGCTCCGCGCATGCCGCCGTGCAGCGCAACGCGGAGTGGGCGGCGTTCGGTCTGCGTCCTGAGACCGGAGCCGCCCTCAGGAGCGGGGCATGGCGCGTGACGGCCCGCGAGGAATGGGATGCGGCCGTGCGGCTCAATCCCTGCATTCTCCTCTGGACGGACCCGCTGTATCCGCCGTTGCTGCGTATGCTGCCGGACGCGCCTCTGTTTCTTTATTGCGACGGGGACGTGTCTCTGTTGCGCTCTCCCTGTTTTGCCGTTGTCGGGGCGCGTAAGGCCGGCGAACAGGCGCGGGCCGTGGCCGCCCATATGGCGCAATATCTTGCCGCCGGAGGGCTGGCCGTTGTTTCCGGCATGGCGCAGGGAATTGATGCCGCCGTTCACGGGAGCGCTCTTCGGCAGATCGGCCGCAGTATCGGCGTGCTGGGAACGGGCATAGACATTGTCTATCCCCAGTCGAACAGAGGGCTGTTTGCGCGCATGCGGCATGACGGTCTGCTGCTTTCGGAGTTTGCGCCCGGAACGCGACCCCAGCCCGGCAATTTTCCTATACGAAACCGTATTATCAGCGGGCTTAGTCTCGGCGTGCTGGTGGTGGAAGCCGCCGAGCGCTCCGGCAGTCTGATCACCGCCCGGTTGGCTCTGGAACAGAACCGGGAAGTGTACGCCGTGCCCGGAGCGGCTCTGGACAGCCACAATTTTGGGGCGCATAATCTTGTCCGGCAGGGCGCGCGCCCGGTTTTCAGCGCGGAGGACATTCTGCGCGATCTTGCGCCGCGTTTACGGGAATACGGCGTTTCCCGGCTGCGCCTGCAAGAGCTGGGAGAGGCCGAACGCAGCGCGTCGGCGCATGCCGGGTCTGCGGCGGACGCGGAAGAATGCCGCCCGTCCGCTTTCTCGTCCGAGGCGCGCGAGGCTGTTCCCGTTGCCGCGGCGCGGGAACCCGAAGCCTCGCCCGCAGCGGCGGACAACAGCGCCGCAACGGTGACGGGCGTTTCAGGGGAGGGCAGGCGTATTCTGGCTGCGCTGCGTCGTCACGGCGCGCTTCAGGCGGATGATCTCGCGGCGGCAACGTCTCTGGAAAGCGCGGCGCTCAATGCCGCCCTGATCAGTCTGGAATTGCTGGGACAGGTGCGCCGCCTGCCCGGCGCACGCTACGAGGCCCTTGCATGAAAAAGACCCGCGCGCCCATTCGCGTCTTTCTGGATGAGGAACTTGCCGCCGACGAAGTGCAGGCCATTGACGCTTTCCTCCAGTGGCTGGATATTCAGAAAGGCGCTTCGGCGGCAACGCGACGGGCTTACGGCACGGACTTGCGGCAGTTTGCGCAGTTTCTTTCCCGGCGCGGCTGCGCTTTGGCAGATCCCGGAAGCATCGGGCGGCGCGATGTGGAGTCCTTTGTAGCCGAGCTGTTTCGGGCCGGAGAGGCCAAAAGCTCTCTGGCGCGTAAGCTCGCCGCCGTGCGGACGCTGTTCCGCTTCTGGGTGCGGACGGGACTTCTGGAGGACAACAGCGCCGCTCGTGTGCCTAATCCCCGGCAGGAACAGCATGCGCCCCGGCTGCTTAATGTGGACGAAACCTTTTCCCTTCTGGACGAACCCGGCAGGGCCGCCGCGGCTGTCTCGCCTGGGGAACATCATCTTTTGTGCCGCGATCTGGCGCTGGCCGAGCTGCTCTACGGTTCGGGGCTGCGCATCTCGGAAGCCCTGCAACTGGATGTTGGCGACGTGCGCTCCGACGAACAGGTGGTGCGCGTCATCGGCAAGGGGAATAAGGAGCGCCTTGCGCCTATGTCGGATACCTCCGTGCGCGCTCTGGCCGCCTGGCTGGCGGAACGTCCGGCTGTGGCCGATCCCGGCGAGAGCGCCCTTTTTGTAGGCGCGCGCGGCCATCGTCTCAACCGCCGCGAAGCGGCGCGAAGGCTGGGGCTGCTCTGCCATAAGGCCGGGCTGAATAAGACCATTTCCCCTCATGCCCTGCGCCATTCCTTTGCGACGCATCTTCTTGATGCCGGAGCAGATTTGCGCAGCGTCCAGGAGCTGCTGGGGCATCGTCGCCTCAGTACGACGCAGCGCTATACGCAAGTGAGTCTGGATCGACTGATGCGCGTCTATGACGCCGCGCACCCCAGAGCCCACGAAAAAAAGTGAAGGAGTTTTGCCATGACCACAATGAGCCTGAAATACTGCGGCGATCTGCGCGTGGAATGCACCCATGACGAAAGCGGCGCGACCTTCATGACCGACGCTCCCAAGGACAACAACGGCAAGGGCGAAGCCTTTTCCCCGACCGATTTGTGCGCCAACGCGGTAGCCGCCTGCGCCATGACCATCATCGGCATCTACGGCAAAAAGCACGACGTGGACGTGAGCGGCATGACCGCTTCCGTAACCAAGGAGATGAGCGCCAATCCTCGCCGCATCGGCAAAATCGAGGTGACCTTCGTCATGCCTGATCGGGAATTTACGGACAAGCAGAAGATTATGATCGAACGCGCCGCCCATACCTGCCCGGTTCACCTCAGCCTGCACCCCGATGTGGAGCAGGTTTTCACGTTCAAGTGGAGCAAATAGCGTTTGTTGCCTTTTCCCAAGGCAATATGCGCGGCGGCAGCATAGCGCCGTCCGGCCCGAATTGCGCGGGAAAAAGCGTTTTTCCGTGGAACAACAGGCCGTATGGCTTGAAACGCAAAGCGCTTCAAACTGAAAATGCTTTCGTCCGGCATTGAAAAAAGAGGAGCTTTTCCAGAAGGAGGAGCTCCTTTTTTCCGGCGCGCCGCAGTAAAAAATATAACTGCGGCGCGAATTTTTTTGTTAATAAAAAAACGTAGTTGTAGTTTTTTAGAAAAATATTTTCGCAGACATCCGGCGAAAGGGTCTTGGCAAGGGCAGGTGGTTGTGCTAAAAAGAACAAAACGAAGAAACAAGGCGTATTGCCTTTTTCGTATCATCTTGAAGGAGACTGAACCATGTCCGCACTTGTTCTTGGGCACATGAACCCTGACACCGACAGCATCATTTCCGCCATTGCCGCCGCCGACCTCTACAGCAAACGCGGCTTGGACGTGACCCCCGCCGCTCAGGGCGCGCCCACTCCCGAAACCGAATTTGTGCTGAAAAAGTTCGGTCTGACCGCTCCTCAGGTCGTTTCCGATGTGGCCGGCAAGGACCTGTATCTGGTTGACTATTCCGATCTGGCCCAGGCCCCCAAGGGCATGGACAGCGCCACGGTGCTCGGCATTGTGGACCACCACAAGCTCGGCGACGTGACCACCTCCTCGCCGCTGGAAGCCTGGATCTGGCCCGTGGGCTGCACCGGCACCGTGCTGAAGAGCATGTATGATTTCTACGGCGTGGAAATTCCCAAGGGCATCGCTGGCGGCCTGCTGTGCGCCATCCTGTCCGACACCGTGATGTTCAAGTCTCCCACCTGTACCGAAGCCGACAAGAAGGCCGTGGAAGCTCTGGCCAAGATCGCTGGCGTGGCCGATGTGATGGCTCTGGGCATGGAAATGTTCACCGTGAAGAGCGCCGTTGACGGTGCCTCCATGAAGGACCTTGTGTTCCGCGACTACAAGGACTTCGACATGAACGGTAACAAGGTCGGCATCGGCCAGCTCGAAGTGGTGGATCTCTCCATCCTCGACAAGGTGAAAGCTGGTCTGCAGGACGAAATCGCCAAGGTGAAGGCCGAAGGCCGTCACAGCGTGTTCCTGCTGCTCACCGACATCATGAAGGAAGGTTCGGAAATGCTGATCGTTTCCGACGATCCCTCCGTGGTCGAAAAGGCCTTTGGCGTGAAGCCCGAAGGCACCTCCGTGTGGCTGCCTGGCGTGATGAGCCGCAAGAAGCAGGTTGTGCCCAACTTTGAAAAGGCCTTCAAGTAACGGACATATCCGGTTCTGAAATACAAAAGGCCCCGCTCTGCGGGGCCTTTTTTGATCGTAGCAAAATCTGCGCGTTGCGCCGGAGCGTCCCTTCGTTAGAGCATTTTCAGTTTGAAATGCTTCGCATTCCAAACCATACGGCCTGTCGTTTCGCGGAAAAAGCGCGGTTTTTCCGCTCACTTTGGGCCGGGCGGCGCTGTGCCGCCGCCTCGCATTTTGCCCCTTTCAATGACGAAGCGCTTAGAGAAATTTCCTTTGCCGGTACAGCCAGAGGAGCAGCGCCTGCGCAACAAGAAAGGTTATGTCCCGTTCGGCAAGCGCGGCAAGGGCGGCTGCCAGCGCGCCGCAGCAAATTAAAGGGCGGCTGCGCAGGCGCAGGCCCAGAACCTGCGCGCCCATGCCAATGAGAAGAACAAGAGAAAAGGGAAAGAACGCGGGAATTTCCTGCAGGGAAGGCATGGACGATTCCTTAAAGGATGCTTACTGTACAGAAAAAATGCGGTCATAGCGCCCCTCTGCATGTACGCGGCAGTGTGGCGCAATGCAAGCCTGCAAACCGCATCTTGCCAATACGTTCCACAGGAGAACAACGGATGAGTACCTTGACGCCCCGTGAAATTGTGGCGGAACTGGATAAATATGTCGTGGGTCAGGAACAGGCCAAGCGCATGGTGGCCGTGGCTGTGCGCAACCGCTGGCGTCGGCAGCGCCTGTCGCCCGAATTGCGGGACGAGGTGGCGCCCAAGAACATCATTATGATGGGGCCCACCGGCGTGGGCAAGACGGAGATTGCGCGGCGGCTGGCCCGTCTGAGCGGCGCGCCTTTCATCAAGGTGGAAGCCACGAAGTTCACCGAAGTGGGCTACGTGGGTCGCGACGTGGAGTCGATGGTGCGCGATCTTATGGAAGTGGGTATCAAGATGGTGCGCGATGAGGAAAACGCGCGCGTTAAGGCTGCGGCCGAGAGCGCCGCGGAGTCCCGTCTGCTGGATTTGCTGCTGCCCGGCTCCTTTGGCGGCGATCGCGATTCCACGCGCGAAAAATTGCGCCAGCAGTTCCGTCTCGGCTTCATGGATGACAAGGAAGTGGAGATGGAAGTGGTGGAGCAGCCCGGCCAGACTATCGACATGTTCGCCATCCCCGGCATGGAGCAGATGGGGAGTCAGGTCAAGGACATGTTCAGCAAGGCCTTTCCGCCCAAGCGCAGCCGCCGCAAGATGACGGTGCGCGCCGCCTTTAACGTGCTGGTGCAGGAGGAGTCCGCCAAGCTGGTGGATCAGGAAGCCCTGACGGAGCGCGCCAGAGAGCGGGTGGAGCAAATGGGCATTATCTTCATTGACGAAATCGACAAGGTCGCCAGCTCTTCCCAGAATCGCACTTCGGATATTTCCCGCGAAGGCGTGCAGCGGGACCTGCTGCCCATTGTGGAAGGCAGTGTGGTCAACACCAAGCACGGCATGGTGCGCACCGATCACATCCTGTTCATTGCGGCGGGGGCTTTCCATTTCAGCAAGCCGTCGGACATGATTCCCGAACTGCAAGGGCGTTTCCCGCTGCGAGTGGAATTGCAGGCGCTGGGCAAAGACGAGTTCCTGCGCATTCTTACGGAACCGGACAATGCCCTGACAAAGCAGTATGAGGCCCTGCTGGGCACGGAGCAGATCAAGTTGAGCTTCAGTCCTGACGGGCTGGAGGAAATAGCCTCCTTTGCCGAGCAGATCAACGCGGAAACCGAAAACATCGGCGCGCGTCGTCTCTATACCATCATGGAAAAGATTCTGGCGGATATTTCCTTTGACGCTCCCGACATGCCCGGCGCGCAACTGATGATCAACCGCGATTACGTGAGGGAACATCTGGCCGACGTGGTGGAAGATCAGGATTTGAGCCGCTATATTCTGTAACACGTCGCAGGGGAGGCCGTCGTTCCTCCCCTTTCTTGTCCTGCAATACGTCCGGCATGCGCCGGATACGATACGAGGTTCTTTCATGTATATTCCCAAGGAATTGCTGCAAGCCCTGAAATCCGGCTCCATGGCTTCCATGCTTGGCGACGGCGCCGGTATGACGGAAGTGGTTCTGGGTATGCTTGATTTGCCCAGCGGCCGCCTTGTGGCCGCTGATCCGCTGGGTAACGATGCCGCGCCCTTCGCGCAAACGGTGGCTCCGGGCCGCTATCCTGTTATTTTGCATGTGGTTCGAGACGCAGAAGGCGAGGAGATCATCTCCTTTGCCGAAGTGCGCCTGAACGACGCGCAGCCCGCGCGTTATGAAATGGCCCTGACAGGCGAAGAGGATACGTCTGAGCCGCTGGAAGAAGACGGTTTCTTTGGCTTCGAGGCGGAAGAAGGCTTTGGCGGCTTCTGGGACGCCTCCCTTTCCCTGCGCGATGCCGAAGTGGATGCCGTGGAAGATGCTCTTGTGGCTTCCTTCCAGCCCCGGCGCATGGCGGTCCTCTGGCAGCGCGCCCAGGGACAGACGCTCGCCGCCTTTTCCTGCGGCTTCGGCGACGGAGCCTATCCTGCCTTCTGGGGCTTCGATGCCAGCGGCGCGCCCTGCTGCCTGATTGTCGACTTCCTGTGCTTCAGCGAAGCTGAGTAGGGGGGAGGCCCCCCTTATCTCTGCTGTCGATGCCCGTAAGGCTCCTGCGTCGCCTAACGGGCACGGCCTGCGGCCGCCATTGGTCGCGGCTGGCGCGCAAAGGGGGCTTTCCCCCTTCCTTCCCCCAACGCGCTTTATTCTGGAGGATGCGACGCTACGGGTACGCATCGTTTTTCTTGCGGTGTTCGTCCCCCGATGGGGAGAGTCTTCGGCGCGTAAATGTAATGCGTGCAGCGTAAGCATAGAGTGGTTTACCTTTGAAAAAGCGCGCTGGGGAAGGGATGGGGGGATCGGGGGGAAGGGAAACCCCTCTCGCGCTAGCAGAGGGGTTTCCCTTCCCCCCGACATTCTGCGAAGAGTGTTAACACGCCCTGGCGATTTTTGAAGGGAGAGAGGGTGTTTGAGGGGGAGAGGAAGACTTTTTTCCGCTGGAAAAAGTTTCCCTCTCCCCCTCAAGCATACTCGCCAAAATCATGCTGAAGAAAGAAAATCTGTTACGGCAGGGGATAGCCCGTTATCTGGATACGGCACAGGTGGCGGCGGTGCGTAGCGCGCGTGTGGGGGTGGCCGGCGCGGGAGGGCTTGGTTCCAATGCGGCGCTGATGCTGGCGCGTTCGGGAGTGGAGCATTTTCTGCTCGTGGATGACGACAGAGTTGACGCCTCGAATCTGAACCGGCAGCAGTTTTGGCCGCGGCATGTGGGCATGCCTAAGGTGGAGGCGTTGCGGGAACTTTTGCTGGAGCTGAATCCCGCGGCACAGGTGGAGACCTTGCAGCTGCGCCTGACGGCGGAAACGATGGCGGATGTTGTGCGAGCCTGTCCGCTGTGGCTGGAGGCGCTGGACGGCGCGCAGGACAAGCGCCTGTTCGTGGAAACAGTCATGGCGGCGGGCCTGCGCGTGGCCTCGGCGTCGGGCATGGGGGGCTATGGCCGGGAGCCTCTGGGGCGTCGGCGGCTGGGACGTCTGGTTGTGGTGGGGGATTTTGCCACAGATGTGGCGGAGGCGGCTCCGCTGGCGCCGCGAGTGACGGAAGCGGCGGCTCTGCTGGCGGATGCCGCGCTGACCTGGATTCTGGAATAGCGTTTTTGCCTTTGAAAAAGGCAAAAGGCGAGGCGGCGCAGCGCCGCACGGTAAGAAGTGCGCGGGAAGACCGCGTTTTTTTGCGAAACGACAGGCCGTATGGTTTGAAATGCGAAGCATTTCAAACTGAAATTGCTTACAAGAAGGGCGGCGTGTGGAGAGAGGATTACACACGCCGCCCTTTGTGTCAGGGGATGGCCCCCTGGAACAATATTTCAGTGCTGAAACGTTGTTATTTTTCCTTGTGTTCTTCGCTTTCACTGATCCAGGCTTGCAGGGCTTCAATGATCTTGCGGGCCTGATCGGCGCTGGAAATATTGAATTTTGATTGGGGACGATATTCGCCGCCGACTTTTTTGTAGCGCCGGATGACGTACTTGTCGGGACCGTAGTTGTTCGTCTGCGGACGCCATTCCTGATAACGGAAAATGATGGTCGTCCATGCGCCCTTGCTCAAAATGACTTTGTCCAGTTCCTTGATCAGGGTCTGACCGTTTTCCTCATAGGTGACGGTCAGATCGTCTATGGATTCGCTCAAGGCATCCTCTCAGAAAACGCGAAATGGCCATGCGGCGATTTTCGGCGGTTGAGGTTTGGCGGAAAACAAAAGGAGAGCTTCACGGGCAGCGCGCATTGCCTTTTCGAGGAAGGACGCCCGGGGGCAGGACGCGATAGAAGACACTGAAAAAGCGCTGTATTCCGGCAACAGGGGTTGCCGGAGCATGCGCTTTTTCAGAAAGAGGTGCTAGACTCCGGCGTAGCTGGCCAGCAGGCCCTTGACGCTTTCCGGCAGTTCCGGACGGCTAACCTGCATTTCCGCAGGGCCGGGACCGTAGTTGCCGCGCAGGTAGCGGGCTGCGGCGGTTCTGGCCATGAGGTCTTCGGCAAGCGTCAGTTCGCGCCCGGCGCTGACCTTGCGGCCAAGAGTATGCAGCATATTTTCATTGGTACTGACAGCAGGCGTGGTTATCCGGGGATCACTTTGCATAAGAACCTCCTTGTAGGCTGCGCCTATACTAGCTTTTTCGAGAGACTATCGCAAGTCATAGCGAGGCGGCTTCCTCAAAACGGATATAACGACGAGGGCTTGCGTTTTGAGGGGCGCGGGAGCGTTATTCCTTTCCCTTTTTCTTCAGCGCGGCGCGCAGGGCGGCTTCGTAGGCGCGCAGAACGGCAAGTCGGGCGTATTTTTTGTTTTCCGCGGGGATAATGTGCCAGGGCGCGTTGACGGTGCTGGTGCGAAGGAACATTTCGTCGGCGGCGCGGGCGTAGTCGCTCCATTTTTCGCGGTTGCGCCAGTCTTCAGATGTAATTTTGTACTGTTTCCAGGGGGTATTTTCCCGCTCCTGAAAACGCCGGAGCTGCTCTTCGGGGGAGATGTGCAGCCAGAACTTGAGCAGGATGTTGTTGCGGGAAGTGAGCTGATTTTCAAACTGATTGATTTCCGCGTAGGCGCGGCTCCAGTCTTCGCGGGGCGTCAGTTTTTCCACCCGTTCCACAAGAACGCGGCCGTACCATGAGCGGTCGTAGATGGTGACAAAGCCAGAACGGGGGATATGGCGCCAGAAGCGCCAGAGGTAAGG
The DNA here is from genome assembly GCA_944327285.1 of uncultured Desulfovibrio sp. Lineage (GTDB taxonomy): Bacteria > Desulfobacterota > Desulfovibrionia > Desulfovibrionales > Desulfovibrionaceae > Desulfovibrio. Next base: position 20,923 of record CALVHG010000018.1, read on the forward strand.
ATGCGCCAGTTCTTCGTCGGACGGCGCGCTGATGGGAATGACGCGGGTAATGCGGGCGTCCACGGCGGAGGTGATGCGGCGGATGGCGCCGCCCTTGCCCGCGGCGTCCCAGCCTTCAAAGAGCAGCGTGCAGGAAATGCCGCGCCGATAGGTGCGGTACGACAGGGTGCGGATGCTTTCCTGAAGATTTTTCAGTTCCTTCTTGTAGTGATCGGGCTGTTGAGAGACGGAAAGATCAATGGCGTCCAGCGTGGAAATCAGGGTTTCCTTTTCCGCGGGAGCGGAATCCGTCTCCAGAGTGGCCAGCTGCTTCAGGCGCGTTTCGCGGGCATCGCGGGCCGCAATGGCCCGTTCCATGCCGGCGATGACGGCATGCGCGACAGAAAGAACGCGGAAGTTGGGATCCGCCGCGTCGATGATGCTCCAGGGCGCGTTGTCGCGGTCGGTAAGAGTAATGGCGCGCGAGGCCGCGTTGACCATGCCGTCATAATCGGCAGCGGTTTTTTTGTCGTACGGGGAGAAGTGGAGCAGGGCTTTGTTGTTCAGGCGCTTGCTGACATTGGCGGCATGCGTTTTTCTGTCCAGATGCAGCCAGAGCTTGACTATACCCATCCCGGCGTCGGCAAGCCCGGATTCCAGAGCGCACCATTGCTGCATGCATTTGGAAAATTCGGCGTCGTTGATTTTCTTGCAGCAAAGACGGCGCAAATCTTCGCTGTACCAGCCATCATAGAAAACGCCGATTTCTCCGGCGGGCGGCAGGCAACGCCAGAAACGCCAGGGACGGGGACGGGTGAGCTCTTCGTCCGTGGGCAGCCAGAAAATATGGTTGCGGATGTGCTTGCTATCCATCCATTCGGAAAGCATGTTGATAATGGCGCCGCGTCCCGAACCTTCCAGACCGGCCACGATGATCAGAATGGGGATGCGCCGTTCGAGACACTGTCGCTGGGCATTGAAAAGACGCAGACGCAGAGTTGGCGCCTTCTGTTCAAATTCCTTGTCGCTGTATTTGCGCCCAAGGGCGGCGGATTCAAACATGGGGAGGACTCCTTGGCAGGGCATACGGCGGGCGCTGCCCTGAAGAGGTTTTTTCTGATGAAGATGCTCCAGTATCGCCCGTTTTATCCCGGAAGAAAAGCCTTCATTCATACTTTCGGGGGACGGTTGCCGCGAGGAAAACGATCGTATCCTCGGAGCGGTTCATCCTCCTGATAAAAGCGCGTTGGGGGAAGGATGGGGATCACGGGGCCCCGGAAGAAGAAGGTAAATTCGTTCTATAGCATTTTTAGTTTGAAACGCTGCGCGTTTCAAACCATACGGCCTGTCGTTTCGCGGAAAAAACGCGGTTTTTCCGCTCACTTTGGGCCGGGCGGCGCTGTGCCGCCGCCTCGCGTTTCGCCTTTTTCAAAGGTGAAACGCTCTAATCCTTGCGGGCCAGCTTGAGCGTATACCGCTCCACGGGGGCGAAGTCGTCCCGCAGGGGCGGGGTGGCGTCGCCGGTTTCGCAGGCAATGCAGCGGGAGCGCAGCATGTCGGCGAGTTCGGCATCGGCGAGCGCGTCGGGAGAGGGCAGGGCGCGCTTGCGGGGCAGGGCCAGCAGCATGACGTTTTGCAGCAGGGAGGGCTGATCCGGGTAGCCCACGCAATAGACCTGCACTTCAGCGAAGGCGGAGGCCAGCGCGCCGCGAATGCCTTGCAGCAGACGAGCGTCGGGGCCGGAGGCCGCCGAGATGACGTTCATCAGCAGCACGCCGTTATCGCTGACAGCCCGGCGCAGTTCCTGAGCCGCCTCCACGGTTCCCATGTGGAAGGGAACGGAATACTGCGAGGTGAACACGTCCACAAGCACGAGGTCGTGCTGGCGCGTATTGCGGCGGAGAAAGGTGCGGGCGTCCTCGTGAGCAATGCGCAGGCGCGGATCATCGGGCAGGGCAAACCAGCGGCGGGCAAGGGCCGTTATGGCGGGATCGAGTTCCACCACGGTCAGCCGGAAATCGGCGGGCAAGCCGCTGCGGTTGGCCAGCAGCCATTTGGGGACGGAATACGCGCCGCCGCCGAGCATGAGGATATTGCGCGCCTGCGGCGCAAGCAGCGGGCCGAGGCGATAATAGCGGGTATAGGAGGCGCAAAGATCGGCGGGATCGTCCAGCGCCATGATGGACTGCACATGGCCCGGATCGGTGGCGAGCAGGCGGACGGCGCGGCCCATATAGGCGTCGTTCCAGATACGCAGACTGTTGCAGGCGCTTTCTGTGAGCGGCGGCGGAGTATCGTCGCGCGCGGGAGCGGACGGCGGCAGGGCGTCCGCGGCCATCAGGAGGCAGAAGAGCAGGGCGGCCGCGCGCGGCCAGATGCGGCCGAGCGCATGCGCCAGAGAGAGCAGCAGCAGGGCGGCGGCCATGCCCCAGAGTATGGCGCGGCTGGGGAACCACGAAATCAGCACAAAACCGCCGAGGAAGGTCCCGACAATGCTCCCGGCCGTGGAGAGGGCCGAGAGCCGCCCGACAGTGGCCCCGGCATCGGCAAGAGCCGCCAGCCGCAGACGGATGACGTAGGGGGTGATCATGCCGAAGAACAGGGCGGGCACGGCGAAGACGGCGGCGGAACAGACCACGGCCGCCGTATACAGATTGTCCAGGCGGCGCGTGATGGCGTCGGCGGCCGGGCCGCCCACGGCGGCGGCCAGAGCGCAGCCAAGCCCCGCGGCGGCAAGGATGGCAGCCAGCGTGCGACGGTGCAGCCTTTTGTCGGCCCATTTTCCGCCCAGCCATGCGCCGCAGGCCAGAAAGGCCAGCATGACGCCGATGACGCCCGCCCAGACCACGGCGGAGGTTCCCACATAAGGAGCCAGCAGCCGCGCGCCGACCATTTCCACGGCCATGCAGATGGCTCCGCAGAGAAAGACCGTTATTTCCAGCATCAGGGTGTCCTCCGTGCGGCAAAGAAGGCGTGCAGCGGGGCAGCGCAGGCCTCGGCACGGATGCCGCCCATATGCCAGACGCGGTGATTGAAGTAGGGGCGGCTCAGAACCTCGTCGCAGGAAAGGACGGCTCCGGCCACGGCGTCGGCCGCGCCGAAGACAAGACCGGCCACCCTGGCGTGCACGAGCGCGGCCGCGCACATGGCGCAGGGTTCGAGCGTCACCACCAGAATACAGTCGTTGAGGCGATAATTACCGAGGTTTTTTCCCGCCTGACGCAACGCCAGAATTTCGGCGTGCGCGGTGGGATCGCGCCGCGACAGCGGCGCGTTGTGGGCGCGCGCCAGAAGATGCCCGTCGGCATGCACGACAAGAGCGCCCACGGGGACTTCCCCCTGATCCGCGGCAAGGGCGGCTTCTTTCAGGGCAAGATCCATGAGCGCTTCCCACGTCCAGCCCGGAGGCGGACCCGGTCGCGGTCCGAGACAGGGGATGACCCGCGCCCGATTTACAGGATCACCAGCTTGCACAGAGTGCTCACGACTTCTTCGGGCGTGTCGCAGACGGTAATCAGGCGATCCAGCTCGGCGGCGCTGATGTAACCTTCCTTAACCATGGTGCGGCGCAGCCATTCCAGCAGACCGCTCCAGTAGGTGGAATCATAAAGAATGATGGGGAAAGGACGGCTGCGGCCTGTCTGCGCCAGCACAAAGGCTTCGGACAGCTCGTCGATGGTTCCCATGCCGCCGGGCATGACCACATAGGCCATGGAATACTTCACGAACATGAACTTGCGCGTGAAGAAGTAGCGGAAGTTGCAGAGCGTCGTCAGATAGGCGTTGCAGTCCTGTTCGTGCGGAAGAAAAATATGCAGGCCGACGGACACGCCCCCGGCTTCCTTGGCTCCCTTGTTGGCGGCCTCCATGATGCCGGGCCCGCCGCCGGTAATGATGCCGTAGCCGCGTTCCACCAGCTGCCGGGCCATGCTTTCGGCTTCCTGATAGATGGGCGCGTCGGGGGATGTGCGCGCCGAGCCGAAGATGGAGACGCAGGGGCTCTTCAGACTGTTGAGCGTATCCATGGCTTCCACCATTTCTGCCATGATGCGGAAGGTGCGCCATGATTCGGTCGTCACATTGGCAAGATCGTCAACGATATTCTGCTGAATTTCAGGCATGGTGTTCTCCTTGGCCCCTGCTGCGGGACTGTGTCCGCAGTGTTAAGGCAATATCCGTTTATGACCACAATAGATCGGAGTTTCCGCGAGAGCAAGTCGGTCTTGCGGCTTTGCCCTCTTGCGCTTGCAGGAAATGAGGGGCATAGTCAAAAAATGAAGAAAGCCTCGCAAGGAGACTTTGCGGAGGACTGGCGTGTAACAAAGAGGTATCCCCATGAAGGTACAATTTCTGGGCGCTGCCCAGACAGTAACCGGCTCCTGCTTTATGCTGGAGGCCTGCGGCAAGCGTTTCTGCGTGGATTGCGGCCTGCATCAGGGTAACAAGGCTATTGAAGAGCGTAATCGCGACGAAAAGCCCTACGCTCCGGAGTCGCTGGATTTTGTGCTTGTGACTCATGCCCACATGGACCACTCCGGGCTTTTGCCCATGCTGGTGAAGCATGGCTTCAAGGGCGCTATCTACTGCACGCGCGCTACGGCGGAACTGCTGGAGCTGATGCTGCAGGACAGCGCGCACATTCAGGAAGTGGAAGCGCAGTGGGCGGCCACCAAGTATCAGCGGCGCGGCCTCAAGAATCCGCCTCCGGCTCTTTACACCACCGACGACGCCATCAGAACGGCCACCTTCTTTAAGGAAGTGGAATACCACACGGTCTTTGAACCGGCTCCCGGCATCCGCGTGACCTATTACGACGCCGGGCATATTCTGGGGTCCGGCTCCCTGCGCATCGAGGCCGACGAGGACGGCAAGACCACGAGCATTATTTTCTCCGGCGATATCGGACGGCCGCAGGCGCTGATCGTGCGCGATCCCGAAACGCCGCCCACGGCCGACTATGTGTTCATGGAATCCACCTACGGCGATCGCAATCACAAGAATGAAAGCGTGAGCGACGCGGAACTGGCCGACGCCATCGCCTACAGCTACGGCAAGGGCGAAAAGGTCATCATTCCCGCCTTTGCCGTGGAACGCACGCAGGAAATTCTTTACTGCCTGCATAATCTCAATCGTCAGGGCAAGCTGCCGCAGGACATGCCCGTTTTTGTGGACAGCCCCCTTGCCATCCGCGCCACGGAAGTCTTCAAGCGTCATCGCGAACTCTTTGACGAGGACGCGCAGGCCCTGCTCAGCAAGGGGGACGATCCCTTTGAGCTGCCCAATCTGCGCTATACGCTCAGCGTCGAGGAGTCGCAGGCCATCAACAGCCATGAAGGGCCCTGCATCGTTATTTCCGCCAGCGGCATGTGCAATGCCGGGCGCATCAAGCATCACCTCAAGCACAACATCTGGCGCCCCGGAGCGAGCATTGTGTTCGTGGGCTATCAGTCCGTGGGAACGCCGGGTCGTAAGATCGTCGAGCGGGCCGGAAAGATCACCCTGTTTGGGGAAGATGTGGAAGTGGCCGCCCGCATCTATACCATCAACGGTTTTTCCGCTCATGCCGGGCAGAGCCAGTTGCTGGACTGGCTGAAGCCGCTGGTTTCCGGTCCCGCAAAGCCGCAGATCGTGCTGGTGCACGGCGAAGAAAAGGCGCAGGGCACGCTTGCCGGACTGATCGGCAGCCAGTTTGGAATCAAGCCTATTGTGCCGGGCTATCTGGAAGAGATCGTTCTGGAAGGCTCGCGCGTGGCAGAAACCCTGACCCACGAGGCGCAGGCGCATCCCAGAATCAACTGGGATTTCCTCACCAGCGAACTGGAGCGCAAGTGGGGCCTCTTCCGGGATCGTCTGGCGGATATCGAGCAGCGCCCCTGGGTGGAGCAGACAGAACTTCAGGATGCGCTGGAAAAGATGGACTATGCCATGACGCGCCTGCTGTCGCGTATGTAGCGGGTCTTAGGGCATTTTCAGTTTGAAACGCGCAGCGTTCAAACCATACGGCCTGTCGTTTCGCGGAAAAAACATGGTTTTTCCGCTCGCTCTGGGCCGGGCGGCGCTGTGCCGCCTCGCGTTTTACTTTTTTTAAAGCTAAAACGCTTCAGGCCGCCGCTTTCCGCAGGCGTCTCGCACGCTTGACAGAAAGGGGCGGCCTTTCGTATCGGAGAAGCCATGCGTATCATTTCTGGAAGTCTGGGAGGGCGGCGTCTGCACACGGTGGAGGGCGAAGGCTATCGTCCGGCCATGGGCAAGACGCGCGAAGCCCTGTTCTCCATGCTGCTGTCCCGTGGCATGCAGTTTGCGGATGCTCGTGTGCTCGATCTCTTTGCCGGAAGCGGCAGCCTTGGTTTCGAGGCTCTCAGCCGCGGCGCCGGCGAAGCCCTGTTTGTGGAAAACGGACTGGCCCCGGCCCGCTGTCTGGCCCGCAATATTGAGGAGCTCGGCGTGCAGGATCGCGCCCGTCTGCTGCGTGACGACGTTCGCAAGGTGTTGCTGCGTCCTCCGGCCGATCCCATCGATCTTGTCTTCATCGATCCGCCGTATCGCAAAAATCTGCTCAATATGTGCCTGACCGGTCTGGAAGAACGCGGCTGGCTTGCCCCGGAGGCCTTTATTACCGCGGAGCTGGAAAAGGGCGCTCCCTTCAGCGCTCCCGAAAGCTGGGAGCTGCTGGCGGACCGCGCCTTTGGCCAGACCCGCATTCTCATCTGGAAACGCGCATGAAAACAGCTCTGTACCCCGGAACCTTCGATCCCATCACCAACGGGCATCTCGGCCTCGTGCGGCGAGGTCTGGATGTTTTTGATCAGGTGATTGTCGCCGTGGCCGACAATACGCCCAAGCGGCCGCTCTTCACGCAGGAAGAGCGCGTGGCCATGGCCCGCGAGGCGCTTGCGGGCGAGCCCCGCGCCATTGTGGAGCCCTTTTCCGGCCTGACGGTGGAATATGCCGCCCAGCGCGGCGCCTGCGCCATCCTGCGCGGTCTGCGGGCTGTGTCGGATTTTGAATATGAGTTCCAGCTGGCTCTCATGAACAGGCGTCTGCAACGTCGCATTCAGACCGTTTTTCTCATGACGGATTATCAGTGGCTCTTCACCAGTTCCACCATCGTCAAGTCCGCTGCCAGCCACGGCGCGGATATCATGGGACTGGTGCCGGAAAACGTGCGCCTGCGTCTTCAGGAAAAATACGAGCAGGGCGAAGTCCGGCAGGGGACCCCCTGCCTTGCGCCGCCGTACGGCGGTTTTCGCGTCAAGGATTAGCCGTGCCCGCGCAACAGCCCATACCGGTGTTCTGTCTTGCCGGGCCCACCGGCTGCGGCAAGACGGAAGCGGCGCTGGCCCTTGCCGAGGCTCTCGACGGCGAAGTCGTCAATGCCGATTCCCGGCAGGTGTATTCGGATTTTCCGCTGATAACCGCGCAGCCCTCGCCTGAGGAGCGCGCCCGCTGTCCGCATCATCTGTATGGTTTTCTGGAGACGTCCCGCAAGATCAGCGCCGGTCGCTGGACGGATTTGGCTGTTGCCGCCGCCCGCGAGATTCACGCCCGCGGCAAGCTGCCCCTGCTGGTCGGCGGCACGGGGCTCTATTTTCAGAGTCTGTTGCACGGCATAGCGGAAATTCCGCCCATAGCGACGGACATCACGGCCCGACTGACCGCCCGCCTTGAAGAAGAGGGGGCCCCCGCGCTGCACGCCGAGCTGGCCCGGCGCGATCCCGACTATGCCGCGCGTATTCATCCTAATGATCGCCAGCGCATTGTTCGCGCTTTGGAAGTGCTCGAAGGCACGGGCAAAACCTTCAGCTGGTGGCATGCGCACGCCATGCCAGCGCCCCTGTGCGCCGGACCGCTGGCCTGCTTCATGCCGGACCTGGACGCGCTTGCTCCCCGGCTGGCCCGCCGTATCGACCTCATGCTCCATGCCGGAGCGCTCGAAGAGGCCCGATCGGCCCTGCGCCGTTGCGACGATCCCGCCGCTCCCGGCTGGTCCGGCATCGGCTGCGCCGAATTGCTGGCTCATTTGCGCGGAGAGCTGTCGCTGGAGGCCTGCAAGGCTCTCTGGTTCAAAAATACGCGCGCCTATGCCAAGCGCCAGCTGACCTGGTTCCGCGCCCGCCCCGACGCCGTTGCCTGCGCTCCCGGCGATATTTCCGCGCTGCTGGCGCTGGCAGGCCGCCGGTAGGGCTGGCTAAACACGTAACCATTCTTCCGGGGTAAGGCCCCCCTTGCGGCCAGGAGTGTTTTACATTCGACCAGTTGAAGCGCCTCCAGCAAAAATATGATATAAGGACTTTCCACTATGAAAAAATTAGAAAATATTCTTGATATGCTTGATTGTGGGATAGTTGAAATTATGTTTGATGGAGATGCTCGTAGTATAACATGGGCAAATAATGGTTTCTTTGCATTAACAGGAGCCTCTCGTGAAGAGTATGATAATGAGCTAAAACATGGTAATCCTAAAAATGTATTACACCCTGATGATTTTGAAAGAGTTTTTTCAGCTTTTCATAAGCATGTGCAGACAAAGGAGACTTTATCTATTGAATATAGAGTCATGCACAAAAATGGAAGCTATGTTTGGCTTAGTGTTGTATCAAATTTTATCGGCTACAAAAATAACAAACCATGTTTTATTAATATAATGAAAGATATTACTGAATTAAAGAAGATTAGAAGCAAAATAGAATACGAAGCAGAGCGCTATCGAATTGTATGCAGTCTGGCAAATGATTTATTATTTGAATATGATATAGAAAATGACACTTTAATAAATTATTCAAAAAATTCTTATGACTTTAATACGCTACGTATTGATAATTTTCTTTCAAGACCCGCAGATCATAAGATGCTGCCCGATGATAGTATCAAAGTTTTACGTAAATTCTTTTTACAAGAAGTTGTTGTAGCACGGCAATACAAAAAATCAGAACCATTTCAGATTATAACAAAAAATGGATGCCAATGGTTTGCTGTTAATTGTGGAATAATCAATAATACAATTGTAGGAATATTTATAAATATAGATAAAGAAATGACTACTGCCATAAAGTTGAAAAAAGAAATCAGGGAAGATACTATGACAGGTCTGCTTAATAAAGTTGCCTTCATTCAAGATGCAACCGAGTTTTTAAAACATTCTTCAGGCAAGCAGGGATATCATGCAATGGTTATTTTTGATATTGACAACTTTAAACAAGCAAATGATAAACTAGGACACGGTTTTGGTGATACTGTCATACAACATGTTGCAATGTGTATAAAAGAAACTTTCCGCTCAGAGGATTTAAAAGGAAGATTTGGTGGAGATGAGTTTGTTGCGCTCATCAAGGATGTAAATATTCCTCAAATCAAACAACTGATTAGAAGATATCAAGAAAATCTAGTAGAAAAAAATTTATCATTAAAAGTTAACTATTCGTTAACAAATTCAATTGGTATCAGCCTCTTTCCCAGAGATGGAAAGACATTTGAACAACTTTTTAAATCTGCGGATATTGCTCTTTATAAAGCTAAAGAGCAGGGTAAAAATCAAGCCTCATTTTTTGATAGCCCTGTTTAGAGTAATTTTAGTTTGAAATGCTTCGCATTTCAAACTATACGACCTGTCGTTTCGCGGAAAAAGCGCGGTTTTTCCACTCACTTCAGGCCAGGTGGCGTTGTGCCGCCGCCTCGCGTGTCATCTTTTTCAAAGTTGAAACGCTCTAAGTTGAAATAAGAAGAGGGCGTTCCCGGTGAGTATCGCCGGGAACGCCCTCTCTTTTTATTTTTTGTCAGAACGGTTTCCGTAGGCCCGTTGTCTCGCCCCAATGAGCCGTCAGCCGCCCCGGGAGAGCGTCGCGGGCGGGTATTCAGTTTTTTTGCATAAGGCAGTTGGTGAGAAAAATGCCGCCGCGCTCGACGGTCTGCCGGAAGACGACGCGATAGCCCCGCCCGGCAAAAAAGGGCTCGGCCGTCAGAGAAGCATAGGTGGAGAAGGGGCGCGCGTCGCAGTGTCGCTCCAGAATATCGCATAATGCCGTTGCGATCCCCTGCCGCTGATAATCCTTATGGACATAGAGCCGGTCGAGGTAGCCTGTCGCGTCCATGTCCGCAAAGCCGACTATCTGTCCGTGAGCCAGCGCCACAAGACTGTGATGTGCCGCGAGGCTGGCGTGCCAGCGCTCACGGCGTATGCCTGATGTCCATGCCTGGAGTTGTTCCGGCGAGTAGTCCGCGGCATTGACCGCGTGAACGGTCGTGCGGAAGAGCGTCAGGATTTCTTCAATATCGGCGGTGCGATAGGCGCGTATCTGCATGCGTTATTGCTCCATTAGAGTTTTTTTCAGTCTGAAACGCTGCGCGTTTTAAACCATACGGCCTGTCGTTTCGCGGAAAAAACGCGGTTTTTCCGCTCGCTTCGGGCCGGGCGGCGCTGTCCGCCGCCTCGCGTTGTTTCGGACGCGGGAGGCGGCAGAGCGCACAGCGAAACAGATTTCCCCGGTTTCCACAATCAGGCAAGAACTTGCGAGGATTGTGACTGGTTTGCTGGGAGGGTTTTCGTATGATGCGCGTATTGACGGCGTTACGGGAAAGCCTGCGAGGCAGACAGAGAACGTCACTCGTCGCGTTTCAATGACACCAAGGAGGAGTGTTCATGAAAAATGGAGATACCTCGGCTGACTGTGCGAAGGCGGTATATTCCCGGAGCGGCGGCCTTCGCTCGCGGCGGGAATTCTTGCGGGAATTTGCTCTGGGCGCAGCCTGTGTCATGACCGTGCCTTTTCTGGGCGGCCGGACTGCCCTGGCAGCGGAAACAGGAGGAAATAAGGTGCTGATTGTCTATTTTTCTCATTCCGGCAATACGCGCCGGCTTGCTGAACTTATCCATGAACAGACAGGCGGCCGTCTGGCGGAGCTTCGCGTTGCCAGGCCCTATCCGCAGGACTACGACGCCGTAGTGGACATGGCAAAGAAGGAATTGCGGGCCAATGCCCGGCCGGCTCTTGCCCCGGAAATTCCCGAACTGGGAGATGCGCGCACGCTATTTATTGGCTATCCGAACTGGTGGGGGACTTTTCCTATGGCAGTCTTCACCTTTCTGGAAACGCATAATCCGGGAGACAGGACCGTCATTCCCTTCTGCACGCATGAAGGGAGCCGGTTCGGGCGCAGCGAACGCGATCTTCGGCGGCTGTGCCCGCAGGCCCGCATTCTGAAGGGCTTCGAGGTTCGCGGCTCGCGCGTCGGTCAGGCCCGTGAGGATGTGGCGCAGTGGCTGCGCGAGATAGACATGATAAAGGGAGGGCAGAACATGTAGCACATTGGAAAGAAGTTCTTCCGGGGGAAGGCCCCCTCCTTCCCCCAGCGTATGATTTGAAACACACAGCGTTTCAAATTGAAAATGCTCCAGGGAGCGAGCGCGCCGGAGATGCCGCCGCTTTCCTCGCAGCAACCGATCCCCGGAAACATGCGGAACGAAAAAACGGAACTATGTTTATTCGTTCCAGTACGGCAGAGCAGCTTTACTGACAGTTCAGCCCCTCCAGGGCCGCGCAGCCTTCCTGGAAGCCGCCTCTGCACGCCTCGTCGAACCATTCTCTGGCGGTCGCGCAGTCTTTGTTCACGCCTTCGCCATGTTCATACAGGGAGCCGACGAGCACCTGCGCGCTGGGATTATGCTGAGCGGCGGCTTTTTCCCACCACTGGCGGGCCATGCCGTAATCCTGTTTGACGCTCTCACCCTTATAGTACAGGAAACCGAGGTGGAGCTGGGCGGTGATAAACCCTTTTGCGGCGGCTTTTTCCCACCACTGGCGAGCCTTATCGTCATCCTGACTGACGCCCAGCCCCTTGCTGTAGAGTTCGCCAAGGCTGTACTCGGCCATGCCGTTGACATAGAGATTGAAATAGAAAGAGCCGTTGGCAGAGAGTATGACGTTAGTGTCCCCGGTTTCAGCTTCCTTAGCCGCGGCCTTTTCCCACCACTGACGAGCCTGGACAAAGTCCTGCGGTACGCCTTCCCCCTTGCTGAACATGAGTCCCAGCATGTACTGCGCTTCCGTCTGCCCCTGTTCCGCGGCTTTCCGATACCAGTAGCAGGCCCTGGCGCTGTTCTGCATCATACCGACGCCCTGAATGTACAGAACGCCGAGTTTATATTGCGCCGAGGCATCTCCCTGTTCCGCTGCCTTTTTTATGGTGTCAACAGCCTGCTCCATGGAGTCCGCGTCATTCTCGACAGTATCGCAACGGGAGGGCGTACCAGAGAAAAGTTCCGCTATGAGGAACAGAAGAAGGAATGCATGTTTCATGGTGATTTCCTGTAAAGGGCAATGCGGGGATGACGTGGAGCGTCCTGTCTGCTGGGGAAACGTTACGGTATAGACATCGTGTGTCGGCGGCGCGGCATACGGGGGAGGGGAGGGCGCGCGCCGACGGCCTGTCTTGTGATTTTACTTGCGGTTCAGCCGCTCCAGCTCCGTGCAGCCTTCCTTGAAGCCGCGCCCGCACGCCTTATCATACCATTCTCTGGCGGCGGCAAGGTCCTTTTTTACACCTTCGCCATGTTCATACATAGCGCCGATGCTCACTTGTGCGCTGGGGTTGCCCCGATCCGCGGCTTTTTCCCACCACTGGCGGGCTTTGACAAAGTCCTGCGGCACGCCTTCTCCGTTGTAATACATGCGTCCGAGCATGTACTGCGCCTTCATATCTCCCTGTTCAGCGGCTTTTCGATACCAGCGGCAGGCCTTGGCGTTGTCCTGCTCCATACCGATGCCCTGGCTGTACAGAACGCCGAGTTTATATTGTGCCGTGATATCTCCCTGTTCCGCAGCTTTTTTTATGGGCTCAACAGCCTGTTTCAGCTCTTCGGCGTCATCATCCTTGGCGGTATCGCAGAGGGAAGGCGTACCGTGGAAAAGCGCCGCTGTGAGGAACAGAAAAAGGAAAAGATGTTTCATGGTGCTTTCCTGTTGATGGATAGAGTGTTTCAACTTTGAAAAAGGTGAAACGCGAGGCGGCGGCACAGCGCCGCCCGGCCCAAAGTGAGCGGAAAAACCGCGTTTTTTCCGCGAAACGACAGGCCGTATGGTTTGAAACGCGCAGCGTTTCAAACTGAAAAAGCTCTAGTGCAGAAATGTCGTGAACGCGGTCTGTTTGTTGCGAGAACGGGAGCGGTAGAAGCTCTGCCCAGGGATGTATTTCTGAGGCGGTGCGGCAGGGCGTCGGCGCGCTGTCGCACCGCAGGCGCGCGAAGCAAGGGGGCACGAATCGCGCGGCCTCTTTTACTGACCGTTCACCCGATCCTGAGCCGTGCAGGCCTCTCGGCTTTACTCATTCTTTGGCCTTAACTGAAATTTATAATTTTTCCAGAATTATGACTTGACGTGTCTGTCCGTTCACTCGATCCAGAGCCGCGCAGGCCTCATTGAAGCCGCGCTTGCAGGCCTTGTCGTACCATTTTCTGGCAGTGGCAATATCCTTTTTCACGCCCTCGCCGCCTTCATACATAAGGCCGAGGATCATTTGCGCATGGGTGTCGTTTTGTGCCGCGGCCATTTCAAACCACTTGCGGGCTTTGGCATAGTCCTGTTTGGCGTCCTTGCCGCTGTAGTACAGTAAACCAAGATTGTACTGAGCGTTTTTGATACCCTTGTTTGCCGCCTTTTCCCACAGCTTGCGGGCCTTATCGACATCCTTCGTTACGCCTTGGCCGTGGAAGTACAGCAGGCCGAGGCTGTAGTTGGCCATAGGATCTCCCTGGGCGGCGGCTTTTTCAAACCATTTGCGGGCCTCGACATAGTCCCGCGGTCCGACTTCGCCGTTGCTGAGCATGATGCCGAGAACGTTCTGCGCTTTCACGTGTCCCTGTTCCGCGGCTTTCTTGAACCATTCAAAGGCTTTGGCCTTGTCCTTCGGCACGCCGACGCCCTTGCCGTAAATGACGCCGATCCGGTATTGCGCCGTGGCGTCTCCTTCTTTCGCGGCTTTTTCTATGCGGTCGATGCCTTTTTGTATCTGGGCTTCGGAGAGTCGATCGGGGGAAGCGCAGAAGGAATCCGTGCAGAAGCACAGCGGAGCCATGAGGCACAGAAGAATCAAAACAACTTTCATGGCGACTCCTTTTTTATTCATGAGAGCATGTTGCCTTTGAAAAAGGCCGTTTGAGACGCACAGCGTTTCAAACTGAAAATACTCCAGAGGTTAACTCGCCCCGGTACCGAGATGCAGGCATGCCTTCTGTCCGTTGCGAGAACGGGTGCTGTAGAGCTTTTCACCCTTAAAAAAGCGTCCGGCGACGTGCGCGAAATAAGGGGACGGGGAGCGCGCATCGCCGGCAGCTGTTCTGTGCTTTAGAGCGTTTCAACTTTGAAAAAGGTGAAACGCGAGGCGGCGGCGCAGCGCCGCCTGGCCCGAAGCGAGCGGAAAAACCGTACTTTTCCGCTCGGTTCGGAAGAAAATGCTCTACTGGCCGTTCACTCGTTCCAGAGCCTTGCAGGCCTCCTTGAAGCCGCGCTTGCACGCCTTGTCGTACCATTCTCTGGCGACGGCAAGGTCCTTTTTCACGCCCTCGCCGCCTTCATACATAAGGCCGAGGACCATTTGCGCATGGGTGTCGTTTTGTGCCGCGGCCATTTCAAACCACTTGCGGGCTTTGGCATAGTCCTGTTTGGCTTCCTTGCCGTTGTAGTACAGTAAACCAAGATTGAACTGAGCGTTTTTGACACCCTTGTTTGCCGCCTTTTCCCACAGCTCGCGGGCCTTATCGACATCCTTCGTTACGCCGCGGCCGTGGAAGTACAGCAGGCCGAGGCTGTAGCTGGCCTCAGGGTCTCCCTGGGCGGCGGCTTTTTCAAACCATTTGCGGGCCTCGACATAGTCCCGCGGTCCGACTTCGCCCTTGTTGAGCATGATGCCGAGAGTGTACTGCGCCTTTGCATGCCCCTGTTCCGCGGCTTTCCGGAACCATTCAAAGGCTTTGGCCTTGTCCTGCGGCACGTGGAAGCCCTTGCCGTAAATGACGCCGATCCGGTATTGCGCCGTGGCGTCTCCTTCTTTCGCGTTTTTTTCTATAATGCCGATGCCCTTTTGAATCTGGGCTTCGGAGAGATTATCGATGGAAGCGCAGAAGGAATCCGTGCCGGAGAGCAGCGGCGTCATGAGACACAGAAGAATCAGAATAACTTTCATGGTGACCCTCTTTTTTTAAGTAAAGGTGCATGCGGACGGGAGCGTCCCCTTTGCTCCCGGCAATGTCGCATGATGTCCCTGAAAACGCTTCAGACCGTTTTGCCTTTGAAGAAGGCAAAACGCGAGGCGGCGGACAGCGCCGTCCGGCCCGAAATGAGCGGAAAAACCGCGTTTTTCCACGAAACGACAGGCCGTATGCTTTGAAATGCAAAGCGTTTCAAACTGTGTTTTGCAGCCCCGATGCCGCCCGACGACGATTTGTGTCCCGGAGCGGCGGCTCGCCGAAGATGCGTTTATATTCCCTGTTGAACTGGGTGATGCTTTCATAACCGACGGTAAAGGCCGCATCGGAAACGCGCTCGTTTTCAAACAGCATGAGGCGACGGGCCTCATGCAGGCGCAGCTGTTTCTGATATTGCAGCGGGCTGAGACCCGTCAGCAGCTTGAAGCGGCGATGCAGGTTGGCTGTGGACATATTGACGCGCTGCGCCAGAGATTCAATCCGCAGCGGCATCCTGTAATTGGCGCGAATCCAGTTGACGGCCTGCACAATCTGATTGTTCCGTGTGCCGGGCGTATTCAGGCGGCGAAGAATGTCTCCGTGCGGGCTGACGAGCAGCAGGTAATGCAGCTCCCGCAGCATCAGAGGCGCCCGGATGGCTATTTGTTCCGGTTTTTCGAGAAGGTCCAGCATGCGCAGAAAGACTTCCAGTATTTCCGGATCGGTATCGGCAATGGAGACTCCCGCGATATGTTCTTCCGGCGCGTCTTCAACCGGCGATTGCATCTCTTCCACCAGCGAGGAGATCAGAGCGCGATCCAGATAGATATATAGGAACAGGAAAGGATGTTCGCGCGAGGGATTTTCCACGTGGGAGGTTATGGGAACGTCTATCCCGGAAACAATGCTTTGTCCTTCTGTGTAGACATATTCCCGCCCGCCGATGACGGAATGCTTGGTCCCCTGTACGACAAGCCCCGCGAGCGGCCTTTCAAAGCAGCTTTCAGAGGCTGCGGCATCGTCCCGGCGCGCAAGGAGAAAGTCTCTTATGGCCGTTTCCTGAATGCACGGCTTATCCAGGCTGCGGATCAGTCTGTGCCGTATTTCTTCATGCAGTTGTGTCGTTTTCCGCAATGGTGTCACCATGCCATGCCCTTAGGGTTAGAGCATTTTGCCTTTGAAAAAGACAAAACGCGCGGCGGCCCGGCGTCCCCGGCCCGAAGCGAGTGGAAAAACCGCGTTTTTTTCCGCGAAACAGCAGCCCGTATGGTTTGAAACGCAGCGCATTCCAAGCTGAAATGCTCCCAGGGCCTATTAACACAAATTTTACAAATAATTTCAATAGATAAAATAAATAAGCTGTATAGACGCCACTTGTCTTTGGTGGCGGGGTCGCCTCGTATTCCTGACTTTTCCCACGATAAAAGCGCGCTGGGGAAGGGATGGGGGGCTTGGGGGGAAGAATTTCCAGAACGCCTTTCCTTTGGAAAGGCTGGGCCCTCTCGCGCCAGCAGCGACCGGATGGCGGCCGCAGGCCGTGCCCGTTGCGACGAAGGAATGGGCATCGACAGCAGAGATGAGGGGTTTCCCTTCCCCCAAACAACGTACGAATAGTGTTAACAGGCCCTAAAGGATTGTTACGCGGCGCTGTTTTCCTCGGCTTGCGAGGCCCGGCGCAGATCGGGGAAGCGCCGCAGCGAGAAAATATACAGTGCCAGACCGATGCAGGGGAGCAGCGCCAGAGCAAGAAAGGCCATTTCGTAGCTGAAAAGATGCGCGATAAATCCTGCATAGGTATGACTCATGGCGGCGCCGATACCGTGGACAACCATGACGAAGCCGAGACCGAGATTGATATGCCCGGAACCGCGCAGCAGACGGGCCACAAGGCCCGGCATGGCTACGCCGAGCGTGCCGTTGCCGATGCCGTCCAGAATCTGCACAGGAAGAATAACCCATTCGCTGGCGTATAGTCCGGCAATCAGCCCGCGCACGGGCAGCGCGCAAAGCGCAAGCAGGAAGAGGACGCCGTAGCCCCTGCGCACGGCCAGACGCGAGGCCAGCAGCGCCGCGCCGATCATAGTTGCCTGAGCCACAATGACGGTGGCGGCCGTATATAAGGCCGGATTGCTGCCGAAACGGGTTACGGCGGACTGTCCAAGCAGGGGCAGCATGGCCGCGTTGCCGAAGTGGAACAGACCTACGGTCAGAGCGACAGCCCAGAGAGAACGGGGAGGAAAGCCCTTGCGGCTTGCCAGGGGCGGCCGCGAGGTGTCGGCGTCCAGACCGCGCGCCACCTGATGATCAATCTGTTTGCCGTTGATGCCCAGCACAGCCGCGAAGCTGAGGGCGGCCATGACGGCCATGACCCAGAACACGCCCACGATGCCGCAGTAGAAGCCCACCAGACCGCCGAGAGCGGCGGACGTGGCATTTCCGGCATGGTTCCAGGCCTCGTTGACGCCGAGACGGGCGGGCAAACCGGCCTGCCCCACCAATCCCAGCGTGACGCCTGAGATAAGCGGACCGACGGCGGCTCCGGCAATGGCCTGCACGCAGCGGGATACGCCGACGGCCAGAGGGGCGGTAGAGAGGAAGAACGCGCCGCAGGCAAGAGTAATGAGAACAGCGGCGCAGGCAATCAGACAGCGTTTGGCGCGGGTGTGGTCCGTCAGGGCTCCCAGAGGGGCGGCGCACAGCAGGGCTACGGCGTCGCCAAGGCTCATGATGATGCCGATTTCGTCAGCTGCCCAGCCTTGCTGCTGGAAATAGACGCCCAGAAAGGGCCCCAGGCCATCGCGCACATCCGCCAGACCAAAGCAGAGCAGGGAAAGAAACGCAAGCGAACGTGTTTTGTTTTCCATGAGAGAGGCGTGCACTGTTTTTACAAAATAGGGAAATAGAGCGACGCCACGCGCCGTGGCATCTTTGCCTTGTTCATAGAGCATTTTTCAGTTTGAAACGCGTTGCGTTTCAAACTATACGGCCTGTCGTTTCGCGGAAAAAACGCGGTTTTTCCGCTCACTTTTGGCCGGGCGGCGCTGTGCCGCCGCCTCGCGTTTCACCTTTTTCAAAGTTGAAACGCTCTAAAAAGCGCCGGGGGAAGGGGAGCCTCTCGCACATGCAGGGAGAGTCCCCTTCCCCCGGCGCAGGGAAAGGATGGAAAGACCTGGCTATGCCGCGGTTCAGGCATTCTGAAGAGAGGCATTCCCCTGTTCGAGGCTTGCGTCCATGTCCAGGAATTCGCCAAAGGTTCTGGCGGCAACGGCGCCGTTGAGCAGCCGGGTGAATTCGCTGTCATAGCGGGGGTCGGCGGCCAGTTCCTTGGCGGCGACTTCGGGAGTCTTTCCGGCGGCATAGGGACGATCGCAGATCATCGCGGAAAAACTGTCCGCAACGGCTGTGATGCGCGCCACGCGGGAGATGTTTCTGTCCTTGATGTGCTGCGGATAGCCGCTGCCGTCCATACGTTCGTGATGCTCGAAACAGGCGCGGATCATTTCTTCCGTGGCGCCGTCGAGTTTCTGGATCAGTTTTGCGCCGGCCAGCGCGTGCAGCTCCATCTTTTCGCGCTCTTCGGTCTTGAGGGGCCCTTGCTTATTGAGGATGAAGGGCGGAATTTTGCCCATGCCCACGTCGTGCACAAGCAGCGCCACCGCCATGCTGTCAAAGTCCTTGCGGCGGATTTCCTGCGTGCTCTGCAGCCAGAGCCAGAGGCCGATGCAGAAGGTATTGAGAGCGTGCCGCGCGGGTTCGTTTTTGCGGAACAGGCGACGGCAGAAGCTGTTGATGCGGTGCTTGTCTTCGGTGATATACTGCGTGACGACAAGCGCGTCGTTGTACAGCGGCTCAAAGAAGGGACGGACCGGCTGATCGTAGAAGTTGGCATAGCGCATGACCAGCGCACGAATGCAGATATCCGCGATTTCAGCTTCCTTGAGGTTCTGATCCTGGAGGACGAGATCCAGCTGTTTGACGATATGCCGCGAATAGATCGGGTGATCCGAACGCGAAACGAACAGACAGCCTTCGTCGCAGAGATTGAAGATTTCCTCGATTTTCTCGTTGCTCAGGCGTTCTCCCTTGCGGCTTATGGGCGCAAGCACGGCGATATCTTCACGAAAGGCGAAGAGATCGACAGGATGCCTGTACTTGGGGAAACTTTCGAGGATTTCGCGGCTGATCTGATAATACTCTTCGTTGATATTCTGAGGAACTGCGCGGGTCATGGATGTATCCAGGGTTATTTCCAGTAGATTTTGACGAGGTTCGTACCTCTGGGCGTCGCCTTGGAAGAGCCGGTTTGCTGGCCTGCCGTGATGACGGCGCTTTCGCCGGGGGCGATGGCGTCACAGTTTGCAATGAAATGCTCTGCGCGCTCAAGATGGCTGGTGGTAGCCTGAGGATCGTCCACAGCGACAGGAACGACGCCCCAGGAGAAGTTCAGGCGTTTGATGGTGCCGGGATCGGGCGTCAGCGCGTAGATATCCTGCGAGGGGCGGCAGCTGGAAAGCAGCCGGGCCGACGCGCCGCTGACGCTGTGGGCCACAAGAGCCTTGGCCTGGGCTTTGTCGGCCAGCAGGCAGGCGGAATAAGCCAGATATTCGGGAATGCCCTTTTCCGCGGCGGGTTCTTCCGCTTTGAGGCGGCGTTCCAGAAGCAGTTTCTCGGCTTCGCCGGTAATGCGCCGCATGTAGCGCACGGTCTCCACCGGGAAGTTGCCCATAGCGGTTTCTTCCGACATCATGACGCAGTCGGCGCCGTCCAGCACGGCGTTGGCCACGTCCGTGGTTTCGGCGCGGGTCGGGGCCGGGCTGTTGACCATGGAAAGCAGCATCTGCGTGGCCACGATAACCGGCTTGGAAACGCTGTTGCAGGCCCGGATAATGCGCTTTTGCAGACCGGGCAGCATGGGCAGCGGACATTCCACGCCGAGATCGCCGCGGGCCACCATGATGATGTCGGTTTCTTCCAGAATCTCGTCCAGATTATCCACGGCGCTCTGGCGTTCCAGCTTGACGACGACCGGCACCTTGCGGCCGGCATCGGCAATAAGCTTCTTGGCTTCGCGCACGTCGTCGGCCGTCTGCACATAGGAAATGGCCACGGCGTCCACGCCCAGGGCCAGGCCGTCCGCGAGATCGCGCTTATCCTTTTCCGTCAGGGCGCGCACCTTGGTGGCTTTGCCGGGCAGGGCAAGACCCTTGCGCGAGGTGACAATGCCGGAGTTGTTGGCTTCCAGCACCACAAGATCGTCGCTGCGGCGTTCCTGAACGGTGAATTGCAGGCCGCCGTCGGCCAGCACGAGGCAGTCGCCCCGTGCAAGCGTCTCAAGAATGACGGCATGATCGAATGGCAGGAAAGGCAAATCGCCGTGTTCCGGACGTTGCGAGGTCAGGCCCAGCAGCAGCCGCATGCCCTTGGTGACCTGTATGGAACCTTCTTCCACAACGCCGAGGCGGATTTTCGGACCGGACAAATCCTGCATAATGGTAATGGGCTTGTTCAGCTCATTCTCCACTTCGCGGATATAACCGATAATTTTGACGAAGTCGGCTGCAGTTCCGTGCGAAAAGTTGAGGCGGAAAATGCTCACACCTTCTGCGGCGAGTTCCTTGAGCTTTTCCTTGGTGTTGGAAGCAGGACCTATAGTTGCAACAATTTTGGTTTTCATGGGCGATTCCATCAATAAAAGAAAGGGAAGAACATTCGTACTACGATGGAAAAGAGCTTCCGGCTTTTAAAATATTTTGTCAAGCTGAACGGCATTTCGCGGGCTTTCTTTAGAGGTGGCGGCATTTTTTGAGAATATCGCAAGAAGATTTATAGAGAATATATAAAGAAAAATCTTCAATAATATTGAAGAGTAATAAAAATAAAACCGCGCAGCGCGCCTTGACATGCCGTTCTCCCTTGGGCATAAAAAGGGAGCGAGTGGGAGCTGATGGGCGCCAACGGCGCACTGCGCGAAGGCCCGCAGGCCGCCCTGGGCGGACGCGGCGGCGCGGCGCGGCGTATGCGCCCCTTTTTTGTGCTCTTGTCGCGCGAAACAGCGTCGGCCCCTTTCGGGGCGGCGCACAACCTCTCTGGACTGGTGCATGGAGCAGCTTCACGCTTCCGAATCCGCCGTCGAGCCCGTGGCGAAAGATGCCCGGCAGGACGGCGACTCCTTTCGTCCCCGGCATATTCCCGTTCTTCTGCATGAAACGCTCGACGCTCTCATTCCCGCTCTGGGAGAGGATGGCGCGCGCTATCTGGACGGCACGCTGGGTCTCGGCGGGCATGCTTCGGCCGTGCTGACGGCGGCGCCGAAGGCCTTGCTCTGCGGCCTTGATCGTGACGAACAGGCGCTGGAACTGGCGCGGGAACGTCTGACGCCGTTTGGCGAACGGATCAATCTGTTTCATCTTTGCTACAGCGGCTTCGAGGAAGCGCTTGACGAACTGGGCTGGGAGCGCATAGACGCCGCGCTGATCGATATCGGCGTTTCTTCGCTTCAGCTGGACGAGGCTGAGCGCGGTTTCAGCTTTAACAGCGACGGCCCGCTGGACATGCGCATGGATCAGCATTCCGGGAGAGACTCCGCCTGGCACTGGGTCAACAGGGAGCATTTTGCGGCCTTGAAGGAATGCATCGCCACCCTGGGCGAAGAGCCGCAGGCGGGCCGCATTGCCCGCGCCATTGTGGATGCGCGCCAGAAGGGACCCATCGACACAACGCTGCAGCTGGCGCATATCGTGGAAATGGCCTATCCGCCCGCATGGCGGGCCAAGGCGCGGCGTCATCCGGCGACCCGGACTTTTCAGGCTCTGCGTATGGCCGTCAACGACGAGCTGGGAGAGCTGCGTCGTTTTCTGGATGCCGTGCTCGGACGGCTGCGCGTCGGCGGCCGTCTGGCTGTTATCAGCTTTCACTCGCTGGAAGATCGCATGGTCAAACAGGCCATGCGTCACTGGGCCGAAGGTTGCCGCTGCCCGCGGCATGTGCCGCGCTGCGTCTGCGGACATGTGCCTGAGGTGCGGCTGCTGCATAAAAAGCCGGTTACGGCCTGCGAAAGCGAGGTTGCCGCCAACCCCCGTTCCAGCTGCGCCAAGCTGCGCGCCGTGGAAAAAATTGCGGAGGCCGTTTCCTGATGGCCAGGGGAGGACGCGGCGGCAAAGGCTGGCTGCTGCTTCTGGCAGGCGGTCTTTTGAGCTGCATGACCATGAGTCTGGTGCTGGTGTGGTGCAATATCGAGCGCACCGACACAACCTATTTCATCAATGCCGAACTGAACACGCTCCGGGAGCGGCGCGCCCTGCGGGCCAAGCTCGAAGTGGAGCGGGAGCGCCTGCTTTCGCCCTATGAGCTGCGCCTTAAGGCGGAAAAGCTGGGCCTTGGCGAACCCAAGCCGGGGCAGGTGCGCCGCATGGGCGACAAGTAGAGCATTTTCAGTTTGAAATGCTGTGCATTTCAAACCATACGGCCTGTCGTTTCGCGGAAAAAGCGCTGTTTTTCCGCTCACTTTGGGCCAGGCGGCGCCGTGCCGCCGCCTTCGCGTTTCACCTTTTT
>CALVHG010000019.1 GCA_944327285.1 uncultured Desulfovibrio sp.
GGGGGAAGGGAAACCCCTCATCTCTGCTGTCGATGCCCGTAGCTTTCTTCGTCGCAACGGGCACGGCCTGCGGCCGCTATTCGGTCGCTGCTCGCGCGAGAGGGCCCAGCCTTTCCAACGGAAAGACGCTCTGGTAAACCTTCCCCCCAAGCCCCCCATCCCTTCCCCAGCGCGCTTTTTCAGGGGGCGCGGGGGTATGCGGCAAGTGGTTATATGGAATCCTTGGGCTTTGTTATCAGAGAGCGTTTCAACCCCCTGTCCTGCCAGATTCAGGCGGAAATATCATCGACCGGATTTTGACCACAAAAAAAGCCCCGGAGCCTTGCGGCTTCGGGGCTTTTACTTTCCTGGTAGCAAGGGAGGGATTTGAACCCCCGACACTGCGGGTATGAACCGCATGCTCTGACCAACTGAGCTACCTTGCCATGTTTCGTTGCTCTCAGCAACGAAAGAGAGATATACGCAAGAGATGCGCTCTGGTCAAGCAAAAACTTTGACGAATCTGCTTTTTTGCGGGGGACGCGATAAAAAAGGAAAACGCGAGGCGGTGACATAGCGCTGCCAGGCTAAAATTGAGCGGAAAAACAGCGCTTTTTTCCGCAAAACGACAGGCCCTATGGTTTCGCGTTTCAAACTGAAATTACTCCAGCCGTCTGTCGGGTGAATGAGGGCGAATACGCAGCCCCCCTGCCCCGTTTATTTGCGGGCCGAATGTTTTTCGGTCGGATTTTCGACACAAAAAACCCCGGAGCCTTGCGGGCTTCGGGGCTATTGTTTTCTGGTAGCAAGGGAGGGATTTGAACCCCCGACACTGCGGGTATGAACCGCATGCTCTGACCAACTGAGCTACCTTGCCGTGCGTCGCTCATCAGCGATAGGGAGGTATATAGCGAACGTCGCGTCGCTTGGCAAGCATTTTTTTTAGTTCACCATAAAAATATAGACCAGCGGCGCGAGAATCAGCCGATAGATGGCGAAGGGAATCAGCGTCATGCGGCTTACCAGCGCGATAAAGACCTTGATGGCCAGCAGCGCGGAAAGGAAGGATCCAATCATGCCGATGGCAAAGAAAGGCGCGTCCGCAGCGCTGAGCAGATGCCAGCTCTTCAGCAGGTCATAGCCCGTGGCGGCAACCATAATGGGCACGGCCGCAATGAAGGAATATTCGGCGGCCAGCGAGCGTTTTGCGCCAAGCAGCATACCGCCCATGATAGTGGAAGCGGAACGGGAAAATCCGGGCCACAGCGCAAGGCACTGGAAGCAGCCGATGCCAAGAGCCAGTTTGGGGGTCATTTCGTCGAGCGTCACATAACGCGGCGTGTGCGGGCGCTTTTCCACCACGATCATGATGACGGCCCCCACAGCCAGAGCGCACAGCACGGAAAAAGGCGTGAACAGGTGCTTGATGGTGGAATGCAGCAGCAGACCCAGAACGCAGGCCGGCAGGGAGGTCAGCATGAGCAGGCCGATACCCCGCAGGCCGGAAAAGGCAACGCCGGGCGTCGGTTTGAGCAGGCCCCAGAAGCGATTCCAGTACAGGACGACCACGGCCATGATGGCCCCCAGCTGGATGACGACCTGAAAGGTGGCCGCCTTATCGCCGGAAAAGCCGAGCAGATCGCCCGCAAGAATGAGATGCCCGGACGACGATACGGGCAGAAATTCCGTCAGTCCTTCCACAATGCTGAGAATAACGGCGGTCAACCATGAATCCATAGTTCTGTTCCTTGGGAGTCCTTTGCGTCTGCGGCGGCGATTGCCAAAAAAAAGCGCTTCGCCTACCCTTGAATAACATCATAAAGCGTTTTGCCGTTGGAAAAGGCAAAATGCGAACGGCGGCACAGCGCCGCCCGGCCTGAAGTGAATTTTTCCGCGAAACGACAGGCCGTATGATTTGAAACGCGAAGCATTTCAAGCTGAAAATGTTCCAAAGGAGAAGCTCATGTCTGAAAGTCTGGTATCCAGAAACGAACTTGTCCGACGCGCGGCCGCTTATATTGCGGAAGAGCGGACCGCACACCCTGAAAAATCCCTCTCCGCCCTGCTCGATGAGGCGGGCATGCGTTTCAACCTGACGCCGCTGGACGCGGCCGCGCTGGAGCGTATTTTTCAGGAAGAACGAAGCTGATTGCCGTCGGCGGAGTACGCCGGGGCTGTCGGGAATAGAGCGTTGCACCTTTGAAAAGGGTTAACGCGAGGCGGACAGCGCCGCCCGGCCAAAGTGAGCGGAAAAACGCGCTTTTTCCGCGAAACGACAGGCCGTATGGTTTGAAACGCGCAGCGTTTCAAACTGAAATTGCTCTAGGATACGAAAAACACGGGGAAGAAGAGGAAAGCGGCTTTTTACAGACAAAAGGTCTTTCCCCTTCTTCCCCGTCGGCATTCAGAGTTCAGCGCGGGAGAAGGGAAACGCGCCGGGGCCTGTCTCACAATTTCCCATGCAGTTTTCCAGGCAAAGCGGAAACAGCGGTGTTCCGGAAGGATATTCTTCGGCAGCCCTTCCTGTCTTTTTTATGCTGCCGGGGGACGGTTGTCGGAGAAACAGCCTTCGTGCTTCCGATCCTTTCCATCCTCCCGATAAAAGCGCGCTGGGGAAAGGATGGGGGCTTGGGGGGGAAGGGAAACCCCTCTGCTAGCGTGAGAGGTGTTTCCCTTCCCCCCAAAAAAAGCGAACTCGCTAGGCAATATTGCTGCCGTCGGGCATGACGTCCGCGGGTTGCAGCAGGCAGAGCTTGCCGTCTTTTTCGGCGGTCAGCACCATGCCGCAGGAAACCAGCCCCCGGATTTTGCGGGGAGCAAGGTTCAGCACGGCGCAAACCTGCTTTCCGATGAGGTCCTGCGGCTTGTAGTATTCGGCAAGGCCGGAAAGTATCTGACGCAGCTGCCCTTCGCCAAAGTCGATTTCAAGACGCAGGATGCGATCCGCGTCAGGGTGCTTTTCGGCATTGCGGACGGTTCCCACCCGCAGATCGACGGCCTTGAAGTGATCGAAGCTGATTTCCCCGGCGGGTGCGGGCGCTTCGGCCGGAGCTTTCTTTTCCTTCTTGGCCTTCTTTTCCTTGGCGGGCGCAGCCTCGGCAGGCGCGGGCATATCACGGCGCGGGAAAAGGTTAGACGAAGCGGCCAGGGCGGTTCCCGGAGCCAGAAGAGTAAAGTCGTCTATTTCCGCCTCCAGAGAGGGAACCGGGGAGCCGTTGTCGGCGACATCCTGCCCAAGCTGGCGCAGCAGGGTTATGGAGGCCTGAGGCATGACCGGCCAGACGCAGACGGCAACTTTGCGCATGGCCGTCAGCAGCACCTGCATGACGGTGCCGAGGCGGAGCATATCGCCCTGCTTGTGCAGAGCCCAGGGCGCCTGCGCGTCAACATATTTGTTAAGAGCGCGCACCAGCTCCCAGAGGGATTCCAGCGCCTGCGAGAACTGGACGTTGCCGAAAAGCTGACGGAAATTGCGCAGCGCGTTGGCGGCAAGCTCCGCAATGGCCTTGTCGTCTTCGGTGAGCGGCCCGGCTTCGGGAACCTTGCTGTCGCAGTATTTGGCGCACATGGAAAGAACGCGGCTGAACAGGTTGCCGAGATCGTTGGCCAGATCAGCATTGGTGCGGCTAATGAAGCCCTCTTCGCTGAAGCTGGCGTCGGACCCGAAGTGCATTTCCCGCAGAAGGAAATAGCGGAAGGCGTCCTGCCCGAAGCGCTGGCACATATCCACGGGATCGACGACGTTCCCCAGAGATTTTGACATCTTGGTATCGCGCACAAGCCAGTAGCCGTGCACGTTCAGCCGTTTGTAGAGGGGCATGCCGGCAGCCTTGAGCATGGTCGGCCAGAAGATGCCGTGGGGCTTGAGAATGTCCTTGGCGACAAGGTGTTCGCCCGGCCAGTAGCGGGCGTAATCGCCTTCGGGCCAGCCAAGGGCGCTGATATAGTTGAGCAGCGCGTCAAACCAGACATAACAGACATAGTCCTTGTCAAACGGCAATTCGATGCCCCAGGACAGGCGCGACTTGGGGCGGGAGATGCAGAGGTCTTCCAGACCACCGGAATCAATCATGCCGAGCAGCTCGTTCCGGTAGCGCTCCGGCCGGATGAAGTCGGGATTCTTCTCGATATGTTCGCGCAGCCAGGGAAGATACTTCGACATTTTGAAGAAGTAGTTCTTCTCGCTGATAAATTCCGGCTTGGTAAGATGCTGCGGGCACAGACCGTTTTCCAGTTCCTTTTCCGTATAGAAGCGTTCGCAGCCGTAGCAGTAATGGCCGCCGAACTCCCCGAAATAGATGTCGCCGGCATCATAGACCTTCTGCAGGAAGCGCTGCACGGCCTTGATATGCTGCTCGTCGGTAGTTCTCACAAAACGATCGTTGGCAATGCCCAGCTGGGGCCAGAGGCTCTGAAAGCGGGCGCTGATGCCGTCCACAAACTCTTTGGGCGTTTTGCCTTCCTTTTCGGCGGCCTGCACGATCTTGTCGCCATGTTCGTCGGTGCCGGTAAGAAAGAGCGTGTCTTCCCCCGAAAGTTTATGGTAACGGGCCAGGGCGTCCGCAACCACGGTCGTATAGGCGTGTCCGAGGTGCGGCTTGGCATTGACGTAATAAATCGGCGTTGTGACGAAATAGGAGTTCATCAGGGTTCCTTTTTGTCTGAAAAACACGCTTCTCCAGGAGGCGCGGGTTGATTCGGGGAGGGGCCGGATCTGGAAAAGCCGCCCTGCCCTTCTTAAAGCGTTTTTAGTTTGAAACGCGTTGCGTTTCAAACCATACGGTCTGTCGTTTCGCGGAAAAAACGCATTTTTCCGCTCACTTTTGGCCGGGCGGCTCTGTGCTGCCGTCTCGCGATCCGCCTTTTTCAATGACGCATCGCTCTAGTCCGTCGTTTCGGGCGATACGGCGGGGGGCGCTGTCGGAGCTTCGCTCCGGTTTTCCCCTTCCTGACGCGGCTTGCGCTTGCGTTTACGCTTGCCGCGGCCTTGCCCCTCTTCCGACGGCGGTGGCGGAGCCGTTTCCTTTTCTACTTCGGCGGGCAGCATGTCGGCAAACAGGGCCGGATCATCGACGCTGTCCGGCGTTACGGAGACAACCAGCAGTCCGTCGCCTGTCTGGGGCTTGGGAGCGGCCTTGGCCGTTGTCTGCTTCGGCCCTTCGGGTCGGTAGGACTCCAGCGCCTGCCATTCGTCGAGCGTGAGCTCCATTTCTTCGTTGTTTTCCGTGATGACGGAAATGCTGTTGCGGAACATGTTGGCGCGAAGCACCTTCATGCTGCCTTTCTTGGTCTGATATTTCTTGCCCAGACGCGGGCAGGAGCGGTGAAACTGATCGTAGTTTTCCTGCTCGTAGGAAAGGCAGCAGAGCAACCGGCCGCAAATGCCGGAAATTTTGGCGGGATTAAGAAAGAGATTCTGCTCCTTGGCCATGCGGATGGTGACGGGAGCGAATTTACGCAGATAGCGGCGGCAGCAGCAGACCATGCCGCAATTGCCCACGGCGCCGATCATCTGCGTTTCGTGGCGCACGCCAATCTGGCGCAATTCGATGCGGGCCCGGTACTGATGCACAAGGTCTTTGACGAGCTCGCGGAAATCGATGCGGGCCGGGGCCGTGAAATAGAAGATGAATTTGCTGCGGTCAAAAAAGACCTCGACATCCACCAGCTTCATGTCCAGATGGCGGTTGCGGATGCAGCGTCGGCAGAATTCGGCGGCTTCGAGCGAGATTTCCTTGTTGGCCTGGAGCTGGGCCTTGTCTTCGTCCGTTGTGCCGCGAATGATGGCGGGCAGCTCGTCTTCCGCGATGCCGGGAGGCGGCGCGGGACAGACGCAGACGATTTCGCCCAGGGCTTCCCCCTGTTCGAGGGGGGCAAAGACCATATCGCCGCGTTGCAGATGTTCGGGGCCGAGATAGTAGCTTGTCTGGTCGAGGGAATGAAAGCGAAGACCGTATATGGGCATGGTATATGCGAGCGCCGCCGGGGCGGCAGGAAAGACGTTGTCGGCATCGGAAAGCGTTCGGGAAGGTGCGGACCACAGTCCGCAGGGCCGGACATTTTTTATTCCGCGCACAGGGAACTTCTATCTTTGGATATATCGTCGCTGCTGTCAATGTCAGAGCCTTTCCCGGCTTGCCTTCCTTGTCGCTCTGCCCTACCCTGATAACGGTCATGGATGGCCGCCGTTTCCCTTTTCCACCAAGACAAAAGGATGAATCATGATTTCCAGAGACGAGGCGTTGGCATTGCTGGCGGAGCACGGCGTTCAGGGCAGCCTGTTGCAGCACTCCCTGGCTTCGGAAGCCGTCATGAAGGCGCTGGCTGAACATTTTGGCGAGGATGCGGAGCTTTGGGGGCTGACCGGCCTGCTGCACGACGTGGACTATCCCGCGACGGAGCAGACGCCCGAAAAGCATGGCAAGGAAGGCGCCGCGCTTCTGGCTGGCAAGCTGCCCGACGAAGCCTGCGCCGCTATTGAAGCCCATAACGGCGAATATACGGGACGGCAGCCGCAGTCCCGTTTTGATTATGCCCTGCGCTGTGGCGAAACCGTCACCGGCATCATTGCGGCGGCCGCCCTGCTGCGCCCCACGGGCTATGACGGCATGGAGCCCAAAAGCATCAAGAAAAAGATGAAGGACAAGGCCTTTGCCGCCAGCGTCAACCGGGAGACCATCAAGGAATGCGCGCAGGCCGGGCTGGAACTGGATGTCTTTCTGGGGCTGGCCATCAGGGCCATGTCGGCCCTGCCAGCCGCGCATTAGAGCGTTTCAACTTTGAAAAAGGTGAAACGCGGGGCGGCGGCACAGCGCCGCCCGGCCCAAAGTGAGCGGAAAAACCGCGCTTTTTCCGCGAAACGACAGGCCGTATGGTTTGGAATGCGAAGCATTTCAAACTGAAAATGCTCTAGAAATAGTAGTATAATTTTTACAAGTTTCTCAGATAAATAGAGCATGCTGGCTACGCATGCCCATAAAGAATACTGGCCGCATACTCCCCACGGCTCTGAAAAAGCGCGCTGGGGAAGGGATGGGGGGCCTGGGGGGGAAGGATTACCAGAACGCCTTTCCGTTGGAAAGGCTGGGCCCTCTCGCGCGCAGAGGGGGGTCCCTTCCCCCCGGAAGAACCATTGAAAACGGGGGAACAGTCAATGAGCACAGCAACGCTGGACACAAGCATTTCCATTCTGGGGCCGCAGAAGATTCCGTCGCATCTGCCTTATCGTACCTGGGCGGACGATCATCCCATCATTCCGTTGTATCTGGATGCGGAAGTTAGCGAAGACGCGCCCGGCGGCATTGTGGAACTGGAGGCGGCAGGCCCGCGGCAGCATCTGTATTTTGACCCCACCAGGGCCAAGTGCGCCATTGTGACGTGCGGCGGGCTCTGCCCCGGCCTTAACGACGTTATTCGCGCCATCGTCATGGAAGCCTACCATGCCTATAATGTTCCGGCCGTCATGGGCATCCGCTACGGGCTGGAAGGCTTCATTCAGCGTTACGGGCATCTGCCCATGGAGCTGACGCCGGCCAACGTGACGGATATTCACCGTTTCGGCGGCACCATCCTCGGCTCCTCGCGCGGGCCGCAATCGGCCGAGGAAATTGTGGACAGCCTTGAGCGCAGCAATATCAGCGTGCTTTTCGTCATCGGCGGCGACGGCTCCATGAAGGCGGCGCTGTCCATCAGCCGGGAAATCCGCAATCGCGGCCTGCGCATCGGCGTTATCGGCATCCCCAAGACCATTGACAACGACATCAATTTCATTCCCCAGTCCTTCGGCTTTGACACCGCCGTCGGCAAGGCCACCGAGGCCATTGAATGCGCGCATACCGAAGCCAGCGGCATGCCCAACGGCATCGGCCTTGTCAAACTGATGGGCCGGGAGTCCGGCTTCATTGCGGCGCAGGCCACGCTGGCGCTCAAGCAGGTCAACTTTACCCTCGTGCCTGAAGCTCCCTTTGAGCTGGAAGGGGATTCCGGGCTGCTTCCGGCGCTGGAACAGCGCCTGAAGTCCCGCGGGCATGCCGTGATCGTCGTGGCCGAAGGCGCGGGACAGCATCTGATGGAGCATCGCAGCAACGCCACCGACGCTTCGGGAAACGCGGTGCTCGGCGATGTGGCCGATCTGCTGCGGGGGGCCATTGCCGATTACATGAAGCGGCGCGGCATCGCCTACAATCTTAAGTATATTGATCCCAGCTACATGATCCGATCCGTTCCGGCGACGTCCACGGACAAGGTCTATTGCGGCTTCCTGGGACAGCATGCGGTGCATGCGGCCATGGCCGGGCGCACCGATATGGTTGTCTGCAAAATTCAGGAGCGCTTCGTCCATCTGCCGCTGGAACTGGTGACGCGGCGTCGCCGCAAGCTGGACGTGCATTCCGAGCTGTGGCGGGCTGTTCTGGAATCCACAGGACAGGGCATGATGTACGGCATGCTGCCGCAGGAGTAATTCGATGGCGCGTCTTTCGCAGATCAAGGCATCGGCCGGTTCCGGCAAGACCTACACCCTGACCCGTCTTTTCCTGCAGCGCCTGGCGGCTTCATCGCGGCACGTCGCGGGCAAAGCGCCCGCCTGCGCCTGGGAGGTTCCCGTGCGGGACGGCGAAACGGGCTGGGGCGAGATCATGGCCATTACCTTTACCAATGCCGCGGCCCGTGAAATGCGGGAGCGCGTCATCGAAACCCTCAAGCGCATTGCCCTGGGAGAAAAAGAACGGGACGTTCCCCTGACGCAGGCGGAAGCCCGTTGCCGGGTGGACGATATTCTGCGGGACCTGGGCCGTCTCAATATCCGCACCATCGACAGCCTGCTGCATCTGATTGTCCGCTCCGCGGCGCTGGAGCTGCGTCTGCCGCCGGACTTCGAGCCGGTCTTTTCCTCCCGCGACGCCCTGGCCCCCTATCTTGATCTGCTGTTGCAGCAGGCGTGGAACGGCGATCCCGCCTATGAGGAACGGCGGGAACGCCTGCGTTCCATTTTTTCCACGCTGGTCAGATACCGGGACAAAAAAGGCTTTCTGGCGGGAAACACCCTGTCTCAGAGCATTTTCGCCCTGCTGGATGACGCTCTGCGGGGCGCGTATGACAACGTCTGCTCGACGGACGAGGTCATTGCTCTGGTGGAAGACTGCCGTTCGCGCATTCTGACATCGGCGGCGGTCCTGCTGCGCGGCATGTCGCCGGATGTCTATTTGAAAAATGCGCTCAAGGCGATGGAAAATCCTCTGCCGAAGAACAAGGAACCGTCCGCCTATCTTTTTAAGGACAGTCTGCTGGATCTGATGAAGGCTGCCGCGCGCAGGGAAGGCGTCGTTCCCGAAGCCTCGCTGCTGCGGGCCTACGATACGCTGCGGCAGGCTCTGTCGGAAAAGGTCATTGTCGATGCCGCCGTGGCGCGCGCGCCTTTTATTGATCTGGCGCGTCCTCTGGCGCGGGCCTACATGAGCAACATACAGGAAGAAGGGCGCGTTCCGGCCGTGCTGGTGCCGGACCTGGCGGCCCAGATTCTCGACAGCCCCGGCGGCGTGCCCGCCGAACTGTGCCGCCTGGGAACGCGCCTCTCCCACTTCTTTGTGGACGAGTTTCAGGATACCAGCCGCGAGCAGTGGCAGGCCCTGAAACCGCTGATTATCGAAGCGCTGTCGCGCGGGGGCTCCCTGACATGGGTCGGCGACGTCAAGCAGGCTATCTACGGCTGGCGCGGGGGCGACGCGACCCTGTTTGACGAGGTGCTGGAAGACCCGCAGCTGCGGGCGCTGGAGCCGCAGCCGGAACAAAAGAATCTGCCCTGCAACTGGCGCAGCCGGCGCGTCATCGTGGAGCATAACAACGCGCTCTTTGCCGGGCTGGAACAGGAAAACACGGCCCGCGCCGCCATGACCGCCCTGCTGGGAGAAAGCATTCCCGAAGAATTTCTTTCCGAGGCTGTCAGGCGCGTAACCAGAGCCTTTGCGGGAGCGGCGCAGCGCGTTCCCGACGGCGCGGAACGGGACGGCGGCTTTGTGCGGACGCGCTGCCTGCATGCCGCCAATAAAAAGGAGCTGGACGAGCTTGTTTTGCAGGAAACGATCGGACTTCTGCGCAACACCGGAACGCGGTATGCGTGGGCGGATATTCTTGTGCTGGTCCGCGCCAACAAGGAAGCCGCCACGCTGGTGCGGGCGCTGACGGAAGCGGGCATTCCCGTCATAACGGAAAACAGCCTGCTGCTTGCCGCGCATCCGCTCGTCCGCCAGACGGTGGCTTTTCTGTCCTTCCTGAGCTCTCCGGCGGACGATGTGGCATTCTGGACGGTTGTTGCCGGCAGTATCGTGCAGCAGCTGCCCGGCATGCCCTTTGACTGGCAGTCCCTGCACGACTGGTGCGTGAGCCGCAACCATGAGCAGCCCCTGTCCGCGCAGTTTCAGCGGCAATGGCCCGATATCTGGCGTCGGCTGTTTGCGCCCTTCCTGTCGCAGGCCGGCCTGATGACGCCCTATGACATTGTGCGGGAATGGTATCTGCTCTGTCAGGTGGAACGGCGCTATCCCGGAGATGCCGTTTTTGTGCGGCGTTTTCTGGAAGTCGTGCACGCCGCGGAGGATGCCGGGGCTGGCTGTCTGCCGCTTTTCCTGCAGCACTGGGGAGAATTTGGCGTTACGGAACAAATTCCCATGCCCGAAGGGCTGGACGCCGTGCGCATTATGACCATCCACAAATCCAAGGGGCTGGAAGCCCCCGTCGTCATCGTGCCCTGGCTGATGAGTTCGACCAGAGTTTCCAATGCCGTGCAGACCACGGTTGCCGGACGGGAAGTGTCCGTGGCCAATATCAAGGCGCTGGGAGCGCCTTATTATGAGGAGCTGATCCGGCAGACCTGCGAAAGCCTTAATCAGATGTACGTGGCGTTTACCCGCGCCCGCGAGGAATTGCACATCTTCCATACCACGACGGACACGGCCAAAAAAGCCACTATCTGCAAGGGCCTCGACGTGCTCTGGCAGGCTGCGGGTCTGACGCCTCCCTACAGCTGCGGCTGTCAGGCGGCGTCCGTGTCTTCCGTGTCCGCAGGACAGGCTGCCCTGCCTGATATGCCCGAAGCGCTGCCCGGACGGGAGCTGCCTCCCGCCGGGGAATGGCGGCCCATGCAGTGGCTGCCGCAGCTCAAGGTTTTTCGCAATCCTTTGGAAGAACTTCGTTTTCGTCCCAAGGATCGCGGCGTTCTCTTTCATGCCTGTCTGGAACATCTGGACTGTTCCGGCGACGCGGCGCAGGACGCGGCCCGCGCTGTCGCCCGCGTGCGGACGCTCGCGGCGCCGGCCGCCAGAGAGGCGCTTGACGAGGGCCTGGGCGCGTCTTTGGAGGAATCCGTCAGCTGGTGTCTTACGCAGAGCGATCTGCCCCGCTGGCTGGAACACGGCGTCCCGGAACAGCCGCTGATGAGCGCTGACGGCGCGGAACTGCGCGCCGACCTGCTGGTGCGCGAGCCGTGGGGAATGCTGATTGTGGATTACAAGACAGGCGAAGACCGCCCTGCGTATGAAGCGCAAATGCGGCGCTATCTGGCCTGCCTGCCGGAACAGGAACAGGCCGCGGCCTGCGCGCTGCTGATTTTTGTGGATTTGCGACGTTTCAAGGCCGTGGGCTTGCGGGCCAGTTCCGAGCTGGAATCTGACTATCGGGCAGCCCTGCAGGCCGTGCGGAAGCAGTGCGGACAAGGAGAACGCGCATGAGCGGCGATATTTTTTTGTTTCCCTGGGGACGTCCCTTCCTGCCGGCGCTGCGAGATTTCATGGATGATCCTGAGCGCCGTCGTTTGCAGACTCTGCTGATCGTGCCCCATCGGCGGCCCTGGCGCTACCTTCAGGAACTGTATGCGGAAAACCCCGAAGGGGGGCGCATCCTGCCGAAAATGCTTACCATGACGGAAGTTTTTCGGACATGGCGCGCCATTCTGCCGCCGATGCCCCTGCGCGAAGCCAATATGCTTGACTGCGTGGCCCTGCTCCATGACTGCATCCGGGCCCTGTCGCCGGAAGACGAGGGGCTGGAGCGTCTCTTTTCCGCCATGCCGATGGAGCGCTTTTTTCCGTGGGGCGTGCGCCTCGCCGGACTTCTGGAGGAGATGTTCGGCCAGTGCGTAGACGTGCAGGATCTGCCCTATGCGGAAGAGGAGGTTTCGCCGCATGCCGCCGCGCTGCTGGGGGCGCTGGGCCGTATTGGCGCGGCCTATCTGGAGGCACTTGAAGCCCGCCGCTGGTCAACGCCCGGTCTTGACGCCATGCTGGCGGCGCGGCACGCGGATCGGATTCCCCCTCTGCTCGCCCCTTCCGGGGATCGCGCCGTCATTATCGCCGGTTTCTTTCAGCTGACGGCAACAGAAGACGCGGTGCTCCGGGCGTTATGGGAACAAGGCGCGGATGTCTGCCTGCATACCGATCCGGCGCTGGCGGCTCCGGGGGACAATCCCCCCTGCCACTGGGCCTGCCGGGAGCATGCGCAATGGTTGCGCCAGTGGCGCGCGGAAGCCCGAATTCGGGATGTTCCCGGAGAGGACGCCAGCCCGCAATGGCATTTTTTTGCAGGCTATGACGCCCATTCGCAGCTCAAGGAAGTCGGCGCGCGTCTGCAAGGCAGGGAAGCCAACGG
The DNA here is from genome assembly GCA_944327285.1 of uncultured Desulfovibrio sp. GTDB lineage: Bacteria > Desulfobacterota > Desulfovibrionia > Desulfovibrionales > Desulfovibrionaceae > Desulfovibrio. The sequence continues at coordinate 12,619 of CALVHG010000019.1, forward strand.
AGAATCCACGGCCGTCGTGCTGGGCGACGGCGGGCTGCTGCTGCCCCTGCTGCACGAGCTGCCCGAAAAAAATGTAAATATATCTATGGGTTATCCTCTGGAGCGGACGCCGCTGTATCAGCTGCTGGACAGTCTGCTGCGCCTGCAGGAGCGGGAAAACGCCGCGGAAGGCGGCCAGTATTACTGGCGCGCTTTGCAGGCTGTGTTCTCCCATCCCTATCTGGGCCTGCTGCGTCCGGCGGAAGCGCCCGACGACGCCTCTCTGCGTCCGGTGCTTTTTGCGCTGGACAGACAGCTTCGACGCGGACGGCGTTTTGTGTCGCCTCAGGATTTGATAGCTTCCGTAGCCGAAGGGGACGAGGAGACGCAAGCCCTGCTGTGTCTGCTTGTCGAGCGGCTGGTTACGGCATTTGCCGCTATCTCGACCACGGCGGACATGGCCGCCGCCATCGAGGGCGTGTGCGCCCTGCTGCTGGAATACGGTCAGGATATCTGGGCCGGGTATCCGCTGGACGCGGAAGCCCTGTACCGCGTCATGCAGAAGGTGCTTCCGGTGCTGCGCGACAACGCGCTGGCCGAACGGCCGCTGACGGCGGTGCAGCTGCGCGGCATCACGCGCGAAGTCCTCCGGCAGGAACGCATCCCCTTTGAGGCGGATCCGCTGAGCGGGGTGCAGGTTCTCGGCATGCTGGAAACGCGCCTGCTGCATTTTGATCATGTGCATATTCTGGAAGCCACGGACGACAGATTGCCGGGGCAGCCCGCCCAGGATGTGCTGCTGCCGGACAGTCTGCGTCCGCTCATTGGCCTGCCGGACAACCGCCGCCGCGAACTGATTATGGCGCACAATCTCTACCGCCTGTGCGCCTCAGCCCGGCATGTCACCTTCTACTGGCAGGAAGGTTCCATGCAGTCGGCGCTGTTCGACGGCAAGAAGTGCCGCAGCCGCTTTGTGGAACAGACCGTCTGGCAGGAGGAATTGCGTCGGAAACAGCTGCTGAAACCCGGCGACGGCCTTCTGGATATAGCGTCCTGTGCGGTGCGGCCTTTTGCCGCGTCCTCTCCCACGCTGGCCCGTAGCGCGGAGCTGGCCGCAGCTATGGAACACTGGCTGGATGCCTCGCCCCTGTCGCCGACGCATCTCGACGCCTATCTGCGCTGCCCGCTGCGTTTTGTCTGGACGCATCTGTGCGGTCTGCGCGATCAGGACACCGTGAACGAAGGCGACGATCCCGCCGCCATCGGCAGTCTGCTGCACGGCGTCCTGCAACAGACCTTCCGCCCCTATGAAAATAAAACGCTGCCCGCCAGCGACGAGGAAAAACGGGCGCTGCTGCGCAGCATGAACGACTGCTTTCAGGAGCAGGTCAAAGAAAAGCAGCTGCAGCAGCTTCTGCCCCCGGACAGTCTCGCCATGCTGCTGGCGGCCGTTCCTCTGCGATTCGAGGCCTTTGTGAAAGCTCTGCCCGGCCCTTCTGTTCTGCTTGGCGTGGAGCAGAAAATCGAGGCGTCGCTGGTGCTGCGCAGCGGGGAACATCGTTTTTATGGCATCATGGACCGTCTGGATCGCCGAAACGGGGCCATTCATATCATCGATTACAAGACCGGCTCCATCGCGCTGGAAGGGAGCGCGTTCTGGGAGGAAAGCGCTCTGTTTGAGCGCATGGCCGCGCTGGAAGACAGCGACGACGCCTCGGACGGGGACGCCGTGCTTGCCGAAGTGCGGGCCCTTGTACCCAGCGTTCAGCTGCTCTGCTATCTTGCCATGGCCCGGTCGCGCGGCATCACTCCTCTGGCCAACGCCGCCTGCGTGGAATTGCGCGACAGCGGTGAAGAACGCCGTCTGCTGGACGCGGAAGCGGCTGCGGCTACGGACATGAACGTTATTATTGATCGCTGCGAGGATGTGCTTTCCTTTCTCGTCTGGCATATGCGCTATGCGCCTTCCTTTACCGCCAATGCGGGCGGGCATTGCGCCTATTGTCCCTTGAAGGAACTCTGTTCGCCTCCAGAGCATGGTTAGTTTGAACCGCTCTGCGCTTTTCAAACCGTCCGGTCTGTTGTTTTGCGGAGAAAGCACGGCTTTTCCGCTCATCCCAGGCCGGACGGCGTCGTGCCGCCGCTTCGTGTTTTGTCTTTTTCAGAGCCAAGACGTTTATGACGTTGCAAAGGAGACAGGTCGGGAAAAGTTCCCTCTCTGTCTCCTTTTGTTTGTGGAGCGCGTTTTTTTGGCGTGGTTTTTGCGAAGTTGTTTTGTTGGATTGTTGTTGATGTAGTGTGTGTTTTTGTTAGTTTACATAACTTTGATTATGACTTTTCATTGACGCATCGAAGATACGAATTTATCATGTAATATAATGAATTTATTAAAATTATTTTGAAGCATGCCGTGCGCTTCTCTCAAAATTTTGATACTCCGCTCCGTAAAAAACATAAGACTGGTGGGAGGCCCAAGAGCGGCTCACAGAAACCCCTGCTCTCGTCAGCCAAAAAGGCTCCCCTCCCCCCAGCTTCCTATGGAAAAACCTAATTCGCGCTGGAACAACCGGCCCCTTCCAGACGGCTCCGCCCTCCCGCTTCGGGAATAACGGCTATCTGCGCGGAAATACGTTCGCGCAAGGCCGGAACATGCGAAATAATACCAATCAGCGTGCCTTCCTGGCGCAGCTGCGACAAGACGGACAGCGCCGCGTCCAGCGCGTCTTCATCCAGCGTGCCGAAGCCCTCGTCCAGAAACAGGGATTCTATTTTTATGGAATGTCCTGTCATGCGGGAAAGCCCCAGCGCAAGCGCAAGGCTGACCAGAAAGCTTTCGCCGCCGGAAAGATTCCTGGCGGAACGGCACTCTCCCGCCTGGTAGTTGTCCATGACCTGAAATTCCAGATGTCGGGTCTGATCCGCCAGCAGCACATATCTGTCGGAAAGCTCACGCAGCCGCCTGTTGGCATGCGCCAGCAAACGTTTGAAGGTAAGGCCCTGCACAAACTTGCGATAGGTCTTGCCTTCCGCCGCGCCAATCAGCGCGTCCAGAGCCTGCCAGCGTTGATACTCCTTTTCTCGCAAGGCAATTTCGGCAAAGGTTCTGGCCTGCTCCTCCCGTTGCCGCGCCGCGGCTTCCAGAGTCTGACGGCAGGCTCCCAGACGCTGCAGCGCCAGATTCAGGGAGTCCTGCACGCCCGCGGCCTGCACGCGCAGGGCCGGCAAATCCAACGGCGTTCTCTTGTCCCGCCGTGTTTCAAACAGGCGTTTCCGCGTCTCCTCCAGCCCTGTGTGCGCGCTCCCCCGCCGCATGCGCAGGTCGTCCAGACGCGCCTGCCAGATGCCGCGCTCCTCCTCGTTCAGCAGAGCATTGCGGGCATCTTCCTCTCGCGCAAAATCGCGCTTCCGCAGGCAGTTCCGCAAGGCGTCCTCCGCAGCGCTCTGATCCCGGCGGCAGGCTTCCGCGGCGCGCAGCCGATCCTCCAGACTTTTCTGAAGTACAAGGCGGCGCTGCTCGGCATCCGCATGCTGACGGACCGTCTCTTCGAGATGCCGTTCGGCCTGCGTCACGGTCTCGCGCAGCGAGTCCTCTTCCGCCGCCGGATCCGGGCCCACGCCGAGCGTCCGGCGCTCTTCCCGCTGTTGCTCCAACTTTTTCTCCGCGTTTTCCAGCGCCGCGGCGTGCTGTCGGGACGCAGCCGCGTCATGGGCGCAGAGCTCGTCGAGATGTTCTTTTTTCTGCGTCAGCAGCAGACTTTTCTGCCGCAATTCTTCGCCCTGTCGCACAGTAGCCAGGCGACAGGCGGAGCGACGCTCCAAATCCTCAACCTGCCTGGCCAGCAGCTCCGGTATAAAATCCGGCTGTACGCCGTAGGGCGCAAGAGCAGCCGAACACGTCTCCCGCGCTTTTTCCAGAGCTGTCCGGACCTCTGCCAGCTCCACACGGCGACGCTGCGCGTCATTTTGGGCGGACTGCGCGCGGAGCTCCGCGTTTTTTTCCTCCAGCACGGCCTGCGCGACGTATTCATCCGCCCGGCGCGCGGCAGCCTCAACGCCCTGCATCTGCTCCTTCCTGCGGCGCACTTCCAGAATAATCTTCCGGCAGACATCCTGCCGCTGCCGACAACGCGCCGCTTCCTCCTCAATGCGCTGCGCGGAACATCCGTTCGCCAGCGTCGGCAGGCTGGCGGCGGCTTCCGTCCGCATGAGCTCCATACGTTCCCGCAAGGTCGTTTCCTGGCGCAGACTTTCCTGAATCCTGGATTCCGCCTGCTGCGTCTGCTCGTCAATTCGGGCCAGGTCCGTCCGCATGGCGGCGACGCTTCCCCGATACTGCTCTACGATTTTTTCCTGTTCGGTCATGCGCTCGCGGGCCCTGTCGGGCTCAATAAGTACACCCGCGGCATAGGGATGCTCCAGCGAGCCGCAGAGGGGGCAGGGTTCGCCGTCGTGCAGATGCTGCCGCGCCTGCTCGTAGGTGCTGACGGCCTGCTGGTACAGATACACTTCCTTGAGCAGCTCTTCTTCCCGTTGCGCCGCCGCGAGGCGTTCCGCTTCGAGCTCCAGCGATGCGCACAGAGCTTCCCGACGCGCCGCGAGCTCCTGACGCCGCCGCGCATGCGCTTCCTGCCGCGCCGCCGTTGCCGCCAGCTCTTTCTGAAGCTCTCCCCACGATTCCAGCAGCCGCAGCAATTCCGCGGAACGACCCTCTTCTTCCAGCCACGCTTCCGCGCTTTTTCCTTCAAGTATTACTTGAAGTTCACGCTCCAGCGCCGCGAGTCGCTGCCGCTCCCCTTCCTGCCGCCGGACAGCTGCCTCCCGCTGTTGTCCGGCGCAGAGGAGCTGTTGTTCCGCGTTCTTTGCATTCTGCGCGGCTGTATCCGCCAGCTCGCGGAACTTCAGCCAGCGTTCGCGGAGTTCTTCCGCGTTGGCGCAGGTCTGCCGCAGGCGCGGCAATTCCTGCGGCAACGCCGCGTCAGCGGCGGAAGCCAGAAGAGCGGCGTCATTTTCCTCGCTGCGCCGCGCCAGCTCCGTCAGTTCTGCCGCAAGGGATTGCGCCGCTTTCAGACGTTCGGTCGCCTGCGCCTGCGCGGAGACCAGAAGTCCCTGCGCCTCGCGCACCCGCTGTTCCTGTGCGGCAATCAGGACGTCCTTCTGCCGCGCCACCTGCAAGACGGGCAAACGCTGCTCCGCTTCGGCGCGAACGCGCGCGACGGCGGCCTGAGCTTCCGCCATGCCGCGCTGCCCCTCCCGCAATTTTTCGTCCAGCTCCGCGAGCGTCAGCCGCTCCGAGGCGCAGGCCGCTTCCTGCTGGCGCAGATTTTCCCGGCAGCGTTCCGCGTCATGGATTGCGTCCAGACACTGACGCGCGTCCGCATCCCTTTCCAGCCGCAGCTCTTGTTCTTTCAGGTCGGCGCGCTCTCGATCAAGACGGCGCAGCTCCTCTTCCTTCCGGCGAATCTCGTCCCGGTACGCTCGCAGATTCTCCCGCCAGCGAATATTCTCCTTAATCTCGTCAGCCATACGCCGCAAATCCGCTTCCGAGCGCAGAATTTCGTCAATTTCCCTGCGACAGTCCTCTTCCTGTTCGGGCGAGACCAGACGCAGGCCCTCGACGCTTTCCCGCAGCGTCGCCAGTTCCTGACGGGCCCGGCTGCATCGTTCGTGCACGCGCGCGGAAATCCGGCTGTAGATTTCCGTGCCGGTAATTTTTTCTAGAATAGAGGAGCGCTCGTCGGCGGAACTCTGTAAAAAAGCCGCGAAATCCCCCTGCGCCAACAGCACGGCTCGCGTGAAGCGGGCAAAATCCATCCCCGTGAGCTCTTCGACCCTGCGCGCCACGCCCTTCATGGAGCTTTCCAGCACCTTGTCCCCGCAGGTCAGTTCATGCTTCGGGTCCTGCAATTCCCCGGAAGGCTTTTTCCGGGCCCGACGCTGGCTCCAGTGACACCGAAACTCGCCCGCGCCGGTCGCAAACAGCACTTCCGCAAAGCACTCTCCCGTCTGGCGCGACATAATCTCGTTACCGCTCTTCTTCACATTGGGCAGACGCGGCGTGCGTCCGTACAGGGCAAGGCAGACGGCGTCCAGAATCGTCGTTTTCCCCGCCCCCGTAGGCCCGGTAATGGCAAACAGCCCCTGAGCTTCGTAGTCCGGATGACGCAGATCAATGGACCACTCCCCCGCAAGGGAATTTAAATTCATGAAACGGATGGCAAGAATTTTCACAGCGTCCTCCGCTCCGCATACCGCCGACAGCGCAGCGAGCGGAAAAGCCGCCATGACGCGCAATCAGGCCATAACATCTTCTTCCTCCAGCTCGCGCAGCACTTCCGCGTAGGTTTGTCGCAATTCCGGGCGCATGTCCGGCGCGATTTCGTGCGCCTCCATGCACAGCTCAAACACGTCGCGCTCATCAAGTTGCGCCAGCTCGGCGCTTTCCTCAACGGAAAGGCCGGGCAGATCGCGGGCGGCGCGCTGATTCTTGATCCGCAGGACCTCCAGACGGGTGCCGCTCACGGCCTCTTCCACACGATGCCGGAGATCTCCAATCAATTCCTCGCCTTCATAAACAATTTCCAGCCATGCAGACATATCCGCCATGCTCAGAGCGGAAAGCCGGCCGGCAATGGTCGTCCAGTCGCCGCGGATCTGTTCAATATGTTGAAACACGGGCACAGGGAGCAGCTCCACCTCGGCCTCTCTGCCCTCTTCCAGACCAATCAGACAGACGCTCTTCCGCTGTCCGGCCTCGCCGAAACCCATAGGCAGCGGCGAGCCGCTGTAACGGCAATGCTCCATGCCGCCCACTTTCTGGGGCACGTGCAGATGGCCCAGAGCCACATACGTCATCCAGGACGGAAATATGTCGGCGCCGATATGCGCCAGCGAGCCGACATAGAGCTCCCGCACGCCGTCCCCTTCCAGCACCGTTCCGCCCGCGGCAAAGAGATGCCCCGTCATCACGACGGGAAGCCGTCCCCCCAGCTCTTCCCGCACATGCCGCGCATGCCCGGCAACGACATCATAATGACGGCGAATCCCCTGCAACAGACTGGCGATCTTGTCGTCGAGACTCTCCCCCGCGCTGACGCTGCGTATTTCCCGATCCCGCAGATACGGAACGGCGCAGACAATGAGTTCGGGCGTGTCCTGCGCATCCTTGAGAACAAGCACTTCCTCTTCCGGGCTTTTCCCGAAACCCACAACATGCACATGCATGGCCTTGAGCAGAGCGCGAGGCGCTTCCAGAAAGGAAGGAGAGTCATGGTTGCCTGCCGTGACGATCACATGACGGCAGGATGACGTCGTGGCCACAGTATGCAGAAAACCGTAATAGAGCTCCTGCGCTCGATTGCTCGGCGTCGTGGTGTCAAAAATATCTCCCGCCACAACGACCGCCGCGATCTGTCTTTCCCGCACGACCTTCGCCAGCCAGTTAAGAAAGAGCTGGCTTTCCTCATAACGGGAACGTCCGTACAGCTGGCGTCCCAGATGCCAGTCGGATGTATGAAGTATGTGCAGCATCGCTTCCTCACAGGCATTTTCAGTTTGCAACGCTGTGCGTTTTAAACCATACGGGCTGTCGTGTTACGAAAAAACGCTGTTTTTCCGCTCGCTTTTGGCCGGGCGGCGCTATGCCGCCGCCGCATGTTTTACCTTTTTCAGAGGTAAAGCACGCTAAGAGCCGTTGGGACTCAATCCGTCCGCCCGCAGGCGGCACAACAGGCTTGCCCTGCGCGTCGGATTCGCCTATTGCAAAAAAAACACAGTGATAAGGAACAAAAAATGCATCTGCTGTACATTACCGACGTCTTTTGTCCCTGGTGCTACGGGTTTATTCCCGTCATGCGTCGTCTGACCCGCGACCATCCATCCCTGCCGGTCAGGGTTCTGGGCGGCAATCTCGTGGAAAGCCCGCAGCGCATTTCCGAGATGCTGGAAGAGCATCCTACCCTTCCGGCCTTTTTCGAGCGGCTCGAACAGACGACCGGGCAGACAACAGCACGCTTTCGTGAGCTTGTCAAAGCCTCCTCTAACGGCGATCAGAACTGGCTGATGCATTCCGCCGCCATGAACTTACCGCTCGCGGCCCTGCGGCGGCTGGCTCCGGGGCATGAGCTTGAGCAGATGGAAGCATTTGAGGAGGGTTTCTACGGCGAGGCGCGGGATGTCATGGCGTCGGACTTCTGGAACAGTGTCGCCGCGCGCTGGGACGTCTCTCAGGCCCAGTTGCAGACTGCGCTTCACGACCCCGCGGTGCGGCAGACCGCGGAAAAGGACGCGCGCACCGCCGCGGACATCATGGGCGAGCTCTGCCTCTACCCGACGCTCTATCTCGCGCAGGGAGCCCGGAGGACGCTGCTTGCCAGAGGATACGTTCCCTATGAGCGCGTCAAAGACGCTCTTGAGGCGGCCCTTTCCGACGCCGCGCCGGAGGCGGTCTTCCCCGAAGGAGCCGCTTGCGGGATTGACGGATGCTGCGACATGAAGACGACCGACTGAGGAATCTCGCGGGCAAAAAAACACATCCCCCTAATAAAAAAGAAAAAAAGCGTCGATATTTCAGATTATAAAATAATCTTTTGTCAGCAGGGCAAATTCCCTCCAACGATTTTCACAAAAGGATCACATAGTGAAGCTGTCTACACAAATTGGCTCCAGCATGAGCATTCTCGCGGCACTCGTCATTATTATGGGAAGTTTTCTGCTATACCAGATGCAAAAACTTAATGACGCAACCGCCGTCATCTCCACATCTCGTCTTCCCATCATAACGGCTATGGGAACCATCAATACGTCTGTAGCCGATTACCGACGTCTTCAATTTGTGCATATCTTATCTACAAATCCAGAACAGATTAAGCGCATTGAAAAATTACTCGCACAAGAGCGCGTCAGGCTTGAAGGGCCATCGCGCATGTAAAAAATAGCTTGCAGACTCCCGGAGGCAGAAAACTTTTTGCGGAAGTCATAGAGACCAGCGCCACGTTCTTTGAAGGCAGCAAGCGCCTGCGGATGGTGGCAAATGAAGGCAACAAGGAGGAAGCGCGGGCATTGCTGTTTGGAGAGACGAAAAAATATTTTGAAGCTCTCCGCAGCGCCATCGACAAAAATATTGCCGCCGTCCAGAACGTCTCTCATGATCTGGCGGCCGAGGCCGACGATCTCTTTCATTTCTCCCGTCAAAGCGGTATAATTCTTATTCTCGTTGCTCTGCTGACGTCTGCCGGGCTGACATTTCTTATTGTCCGCCACGTCGGCAAACTGCTCGGCAAGGACCCGTCCGAATTGCAGGCAATTGCCCAGCGCGTTGTCAACGGCGACTATGCCATTGACGACGGCAAGGCAAAAGCCGGCGTCTATGCCTCCATTGTCAGCATGGTTGACGCGCTGAAAAACAATATAGACGCCGCCCGGCGCGAATCTGAAAATGCGCGTCAGCAGACCGCCAAGGCGGAAGAGGCTGTTGCCCGCGCGGAAGAAGCGCAAAAGCAGGCGCAGAGCAAGAGCGCGGCCATGATTTCCATTGCCGATCGTCTGGCCTCCATGAGCGAAGTCATGGCGTCGGCGTCTTCGCAGCTGGCGGAACGGATCAGCCAGGCGGATCAGGCCACCCAGGAATCCTCCACCCGCCTGAGCGATGCCGCGGCCGCCATCAGTCAGATGAACGCTTCCGTCAGCGAAGTTGCCTCCAACGCCTCTTCTGCCGCCCAGGCGTCGACGGAAACCAAGGAAAAGGCCGAAGCCGGCGCCCATATCGTAGAAAAAGTGGTGCACAGCATCGAGGATATATATCAGGTCAGCACAGCCCTGAAAAAAGATATGGAACAGCTCAACGCCCACGCGCAGGCCATTAACGATATTATGGTCGTCATCTCCGACATAGCGGATCAGACCAACCTGCTGGCCCTCAATGCCGCTATCGAAGCCGCGCGCGCAGGGGAAGCCGGACGGGGCTTCGCCGTGGTTGCCGACGAAGTCCGGAAGCTCGCGGAAAAAACCATGTCCTCCACTCAGGACGTCGCCGCCGCCATCCGGGCCATCCAGGGCAGCACGGAACAAAGCGTTCGCGCTATGGAAGCCGTCGCGCAAAAGGTGGGGGAAGCAAACCAGTATGCCAGCGACTCCGGCAAGGCCCTTCAGGCAATCGTGGCGACAGTCGAAAACGCCGCTATGCAAGTTCATGCTATAGCCACAGCCAGCGAGGAGCAGTCCGCCGCCAGCGAAGAGATCAATCACGGCGTCATGGAAGTAGACAACATGGCCCGGCAGAATCTCGACGCCATGAATCAGGCCGCGCAGGCAGTGCAGCAGCTTGTCAATCAGGCAGGCACGCTTAACGCTCTTGTGCATGAGCTGCGCGAGGCCTAAGGCGAGCCTCCCGGCACAAGAACAGACGCGACAACGGCAATGACGCTCTCTGAACCGCTCCGCAACGATGCGCCCGGCCCGCGCCGCGACGCGCAAGCGGCAAGGCTCGACGGAAAAAGTTCAAGACAGAGGGATTGACGTTCGCCACGATAGAGGATAAAAGCAACCTGCATTCATCGGGCAGTTAGCTCAGCTGGTTGAGCACCGCCCTTACAAGGCGGGGGCCACAGGTTCAAGCCCTGTACTGCCCACCAATGAAATCAAAGGGTTATGGCTTCGGTCATAATCCTTTTTTATTTGTGCACATGGCGGTGTACACATCCGCGCACACGCGCCCCTGACCGTTGCAGACGGGATGGCCTCGATGGCCTCCATTTTCTGCTCATTACAGACGTGCTGGTAATGGCGCATCACCATAACCGGAGAGCTGTGCCCCATGAGCACGGCGACAGTGCCGTAATCCGCACCTGCGCGAATGGCTTCCGTGGCAAAGGCGTGGCGCAGATCATAAGGCCTGATATGCCTTGTGATGCCGGCGCGCCGCAACGCGGCTTTCCAGGCCGTCATAATGCGCTGCACGGGCTTCCCCGATAGTGGATCACATACTCCATCCCAGCCAGCCGATCAGTTTCCCGCCACTCCTGCAGGAGAGAAAACAGCGCATGCTGAATGGGAATCTCCCGCCACAGCTGCCGCGCCCCCTTTCTGGCATTCGGCACGCGGATAATGCCCGCAGGAATATCGACGTCTGACCAGAGCAGCCTGAGCAGCTCGCTCTGCCCCACGCGCATACCGAAATTGAACCCCAGCACAATGACTCGTCTGATATGATCCGGAGCGACCGCAAACAGGCGAGAAACCTCTTCTTGCGTCGGGGGAACGTATCTGGCATGCTCCTCCTGCGCTATGCTGGGAAATGTCGGCAAATGCTCAATCAAACCCTGCCGGTGTGCCCATGCCATTGCGGCACGAATAATGCCAAGCTTGCGTCGAACGGTTGTCCCCTTATTTCCCGAAGCGGACAACCGTTCCTGTATCTGTCTGAGCAGGGGCATGTCGATGCGCTCTACTTCCGTCGAGCCAAAGGCAGCCAAAAGCCCCTTGACGGCAAAGAGTGTCCGCTCCAGATTGGAGAGCGCCAGATTCCTTTCCTTCAAATACAGGTACAGCACAGATTCCAGCGTATGCGGCTGGGTCTGCCCGGCTGTCTCCTCCTGTCGCAGAAAAAACTCGCGCTCATATTTCAGCCGATACAGCATGAGCGCGTCGAGCTTCTCTGCTTCCTTCCTTGTTGCGCATGCCTTGCTTTCACGCCGTTGCGTAAAAGGATTATTCCAATAAACAATGAAGGGACTTTTCCGTCCCTTCACTTCCCTGATTGCCATGCCGCACGCCTCCTATTGCAGGGTGTGCTCCCTGTTGAACTCGGCATACAAATCAGCCGCGGACTTGCCCCGTATGGGACCGGGCATAGCCTTGCGTCCGATTTGCCGAGATATGGCCTGAGCCTCAGCGTGCAATGTGTCCGCCAACTGGATAACGGACGTGGTGCGCCAGCGCAAGCCGTTGCTTCTTCCCCGGCCCATATCGACAGGCTTGATGCCATGCTCCCGCAAAAGCTCCAGAGCGCGCGTCTCAGATATCCCCAAAATATTTTTCAGTTCTCGCGTGCGTAAAAATAACGGATATTGCGACATACTATGCTCCTTTGACCATGTAACAGAGAATCTTTCCCCTGACGGACGGCACGGCGAACTCATCTTGATATCTCCATGTAAATTGTCGTCCCCAGCTCGTCGCAGCCGGGACACAGCTGCGTCATATCGTCGGCAAGCTCGTCCATCAGGCGGTTGAGCCTCTGCCAGTCCGGTTTGGGATTGCCGCCGTTCGCGGTTTTGTGCGTGACCGCAGGAGCGGTGCAGAGCGCGTCGCACACAAGAGCGCCGATGGCCACAACGAATGCGCCCATCATCCGCGGGGTTTCTGCCTTGTCCATTGTCCTGCATTTCTCCAGATGCCTGTCGAGCTGCTCCGCCTGCGCTTCGATTTCTCTCCGCGCTCCGGCGGATGCTTTCCAGCCGACTATGGCCTTGCCGCATTCCGCGTGCCGCCTGGCGATGCGCTGCATCCGGTTCTTCCATTCCGGGCCCCAGCAAGCCATGATCGGGGCGAGATAGCATAAAAAAATAGCCGTGACCTTGAGGGCCACGGCCGCCTTGCGAAATTGCACCCCTCGCGCGGGGTAACGATAGCTAGTCATCGTTTCGCTCCTGCGCCGCTGTCTCCTTTTCAGGGGAGGCTGATACTTCATCATTATTTTCTTTTTTCTTCTCAATCCTTTTACTTTTTTCATATGAAGTTTGATAAAGCACCGGGATTAACAGCAGGGAAAGTAACAACAAAGTTTTCCCGTTATATACCAACCACGCTATCCATCCAGACAGTATAAGCAATCCGACATTTATTATCCCAGCGTATGTAAAAACGCTCATGTCCAAATCTCCTCTTTTGCGCTCCTGTGCCGCCGAACTTCTGCTATGAGGGCAAGGACAACGGCGGGATTCGCCGCAGCAACATATCGCGCATTTCTCCCGGCTTGTCCGGGGGCGTACTTCCTGCGAACGTCCTTTTCTGTCGCTGGCAACTGGCGTTCTTCCGGCTCTACCATATTGCTGTTCATGGCCATGAGTACCCATATTTCACCGTCAATCAGACCGTAAACATCATGCCAACCGCTACAAACCTGACCACCAAGAATTTCTTGCGAGTTTCCATATGTGGCCCACGGGCCCGGCGTCGCCTCCCCTGCCAGCTTTTCCAGCGCGTCAAGCTGGGCATCGGGGAGCGACTCAACCTTGCGCGGGAGCGCGTTCCAGTATTTCGCAGCCCTGTCCTCGTCACCTAACTTTTCTGGCCCGCGCATCAGGCAATGACTACAAACGACATAGTGCCGCTCTCCAACGGCATTAAATCCTATGCCCAGGTCAGTTCCCCCGCAGTACGGGCATGGTTTCAGCTCAATTTCCCTTTTCTTGTCCATCGCTCTTTTCCCCCTGCGTTTCCTGCTTTGCCCATTTTCGGAGACACGCGATGCACGGCCAGTCCTTCTCCGCGCACTCTCCGTAGGGATCGAACTTCTCCCCATCTCCGGGACAGGGAACGCCAGAACGGTGCAGGTGTTCCGCGAGCCAGTCGGCCTCCCTGTTGAGCCGCTCCATGTCCTCGTGCCGGGGCAGTGCGTTCCACGCCTTCACGGCGGCATCAGCGGATTCCTTCACAGGTCCGTGCATCCAGCAGCCCATAGTCGGACAGGCGACATACGCGGATGCTTCATGCTCCATAAGTCTGACTTCTGGTTCGCCGCAATGCGGGCAGGGCCTGAGTCTGACTTTCGGAGCTTCTCCAAGCAACGCGCACTTCTTGCAGCAGGCTTTGCCTTCGCCATCAATTTGCCAGCCCTTGTCCCGGGCTACGTCCAGCAGGTTGTCCGTACCCTGCAAGGTTGCGCCGCAGCTGCGGCAGACAAGGCTTATCGTTCCCATTTTTCCCTCCTATTTCCCAAAATGCTGCAAATAGTCCTGCCAGTAGGCGTCGGCGCTGGCGTGGAGCCGCGCGCTTTTTCCCTGCGAGGCATGCGCCTGCCACCAGCTTCTGGCCGCATGCTCAAAAGCGCGCCAGATACCGGGCCAGCGCCGCATGCTCTCCTGTCTCTGCCTGACGGCTCCCGGCGTAGAGCCAAGGATAAAGGGACAGATCACACAGCCCACTCTGCGGAACCCCTCGTCGTACAGCGGGGGACAGGAAAGGCCCAGAGCCTCCACGGCTTCCCACACCGCCCATTCCGGCCAGGAGAAAATCGGCTTGTAGGGGGCGGGCCGTAGCGCCGAACCCCTTCCCACATGCTCATGCGCGGATACAGCCAGACGACCTCCGGGTATTCGCGCCTGATGTGCCGCACCACTTCCGGCGGGTCTATGCGCGTGCAGCTGTAGAAGGCTGTATGGCGAACGCCCGCAAGACGGCACAGTGCAAGCGTGACAATGCTGTCTTTTCCCCCGGAAAACCCGACAAAAAAGCCTTCCGGCGGTTCATGCTCCCGCAGGAAGGCCACGCTTTCCCTGATATAGTCGCCCAGCTCAAAGCCCGGCAGAGCTGCCTGCCGCAGTAGTGTCATGGTTCATCCTCCCGGCATCTGGCTGATGTGGGCCCGTCCCGCCGCGCCTGCCGCAGTTCTTCCGGCGTCAACTCCCGCACGTCCTCGCAGCGGGCAAGGCGGTTGCCGTCCAGCCAGACATACCAGCGGCCGTCGATGCCAAGGTGGGGCGGCGTCTTTGTCCATGCCATGCCGCAGCACAGCTCGTCGTCATCTCCCTGCCAGTGGGCGTAAACCCTCGTGCCGGGCTGGATGTCCGGGGGCGGCGGGGGCGGCGTGCCGCCGATAAGGTCAGTCAGCAAGACCGCCAGCGCCGCGGGGGAAAAGGCCGTATACTTGCCGTCGGGGCTGTGCCATTTTCTGTTTATCTGTACGCGGTACAGCCCGGCGTCCTCATTTTGCGCCGAAAACAGCGCAAAATCGTACAAGGAAATGCGCGTCATTTTGCTGCGTATATTGAGCAAAATTGACGCGCATTTCTTTCTCTGCTCCATGCCCTATGCCTCCCTTTCCGGGCAGCCGTTGCGCTGGCCGCAGGCATTGCAGACGGTTTCGACTACGCGCTCATCCGTTCGGGGACAAAGGACAGTCCGCACGGCATCTTCCTGCGGCGTGGGCTGCGGCTGTTCAGCCGCGGCGGTCTGCGCAGCAAGTCGTTCTTCCGCCTGCCGCCTCATGCGCTTGCAGTCCGTGATCGTCCACTTGTCGCGCGGCTTACCGCCCGCCGCCCATCTGATGGCGGCATCATCCATGCCCGCATCCCGGCAGAGCTGTTCCGTTTCCGCGCGCAGGGCTTCCAGTTCCGCCTCCTTCCGGCGCTTTTCGGCTTCCTTGTCGGCAACGGCCTGCGCGTCCTGTTCCATCGGGGCCGGAGCAGGAGCCGGGGCCGCTTCCTGCGGCTGTGTCAGCGGGGCTTCGGCGGGCTGGTCGTCCTGCGCGGCCTCGACGTGTTGGGGCTGTTCCACCTGCGCCGCAATCTGCGCCGTAGTGATGGTCGGGGCCGCCTCCTCTGCGGCAGGGGCAAAGGAGCCGTCCGCCTGCCGCACATAGTCCACGGCGTCCTGTTCTTCTTCCGCCGTGCGCAGACCCATAGCAATTTCAGGCGCGTAGACATTCACAAACCACGCGGCGGCGCGGTAGCGCAGCATCTGTTCCGGCATGGTATGCCACTTGCTGCCGGTCTTGTTGAACCAGCCTTCTTTTTTGGCAAGGCCGATGGTGATGAGGGGGCCTTCCAGTTTTTCCCCTGTCGCCAGCTCCACAGCGCAGGCACGGCAGCCCCATGCGTCCGTGTTTTCCTGCCCCTGAAAAACATAGCGCAGCGCGGAAAAACGTCCGCTCTGATTCAGCGTGGCGATCAGAAACTTTGCCGACCATGCCGGTGTTCCATGAACATCGTAAAGATTCTGCATGACCATCAGAGGATTGGCGTTCATCCGCAGAGCCATGTCCATGGCAATGGCCGCGCTGCCGAGGTTTGCTTCCCCTCTGTAGGACTTCGGGACAATGGGAGACATCGTGACCATACGGGCCATGCGTTGCAGGGCCTCGAATCCGGCAATGGTATCGAAACCGACGCGCACGGCTGCGGGGGCGGACTGCGCATTCAGGGTGGCAAGCGTCGTCAACTGGGTCATGGCATTACCTCCACCGGCAGGTTGCGTATGCCGGGCAATAATTGGGGTGACAGGTCTGGGAGCGGGGATTGCCGTAAAAGCGGCCGGCATGCAGCAGGGCGGCGGCATGATGCAGCAGGCCGGGGGAATCGACATCGCCTACCAGCCGGGCACGGGCGTTTTCCACCGTGCCGGAGCCGGCGCGCTGCCCTTTGGCGGTCTTGCCCGCCTGCAGACCGAGGATATGGGCCGGGGCCGTGATGCGCACGCCGTAGCTGGCGGCCGCCAGCAGCTCATACACGCCGAGCTGGGCGGCATGGCCGGTCGTCCTGCCACGGCGCTCTTGCCTGTCTTGATGTCCGCGATGCCGTAACCAAGAATCGGATCGCGATAGATGCGGTCTGTCGTTCCGGTCAGGACAAGGCCCACATCCTCAATCACGAGGGCCTCGCAAGAGGCCTCGACCGCCGCCCAGTCGTATTCCGGCGACACCTGCTCGCAGTAGAGACGGCAGAGGTCGATGCCGATCTTTTCCACGTCGGCGGGCTGCATGTCGCCGCTCCAGTCCACGTCAACGGTGCGGGCCTCCTCTCTGGCTGCATCTGCCACAATGCCCGCCGCGTCGTCAAAAGAAATCGGCTCGCCGTTGATGACGGCCTGATCGAAGGCCGCCGCCCCGGCGTGGACGGCATGGCCAAGCACGGCGCCCGGCCCGGAGGGCAGGCGCAGCCCGCGAAGGTGCTTTGCTTCCCAGCGGGCGGGACAGTCGAAAAGGTCCGCCAGCGAACTGGCGCGGATGGCGATAACATCAGGCATGGGCATGGAAATGTCTCCTTTCATCCGCGCAGCGGAGCATGCAGAAGAAAGTTGCAGCCCTGGCGACCATTTCCGCAGGATGCGGAACGCGCCCAAGAATGGCGCGCAGGGACTGAAACGCCGTTACGACGCACCATGTAAACAACGATGCCGTCGCGGTATCTGCCCTGAAGGCAAAGGACGCCCCATTGAACGTAAACACATACTTCTTCATATCCTCTCCAGAGACTGAAAAACCGCCAGCATCAGAAAGATGCCGACGGTTGCAAACCAGCCCCGCCAGTTGGTGCGGGGAGAAATTTCGCGCCACATGCGCTCTCCTTTCCCGCGCTCCGGCAGCCTGCGGCACATGCCAGTCGATTCCCAATAAACCGGAGCGCGGGCGGTTGCGATGATGCGCCCCGATGGCGCGGGAAAATTTAGAAAAATGAAAAAACCGGCCCAGGTTGCCCCAGGGCCGGGCCTCCTGTATGAAGGGTAGAGGTAGACCCCTTAATCAAGAGAAATCTTATGAAAAATGAGACGATTGAGCTTATTGACGAAAAAATTGACCATCTTTATGCAATGCAGATGGCAGGGTACTCAACTATTTGTGGGCTTCTTCTTGCCCAGTTGAAACAAAATTCATTTGGCCGAGCACTGTCCAATGACGAACTTGAGGAATGTCTACTTTTGGGGAAGAAGGTGCTTGCTGATTCATACCTTGAAAGCTTGCAGGCCCGTCAAGCTTCCGGTCAAAATAGACGTCCCAAAAACGTCTAAATGTTTCGTTCTTCATTCCCTGGCGCTCCTCGCCCAGCTCCGGCGAAGCTGCATCAACGCCATGAATGGAAAAGCATACGGTGATGGCGGTAGATGCCACACTGGGCTTTCCCTCCTCATCCAAACAGACCGAACAGGACAGCGTATCAAACGGGCCGCAATGTGTCTGCACGACTACGTCCTGCAATAACTGAACAAGTTCTTGCAACGTCATCATCCTCTCCATAGCAAAGCGCCCGGCGAGCGGTTCGCCGGGCGGCTTTAAAAGCATTTACATGTTGCCGAACTCTTTTGCCGGTTGTCACCCGGTGGGTTAGTCACCTCCCCAGAACCTACCGCCGACCTCTCGGCCACGGCCTCACAGCTCCTCGCCTTTACGCGGCCAGCTTTTCTCCGTTGGCAAGAAATTTTTGCACAATTTTTGTGCATTAGTAAATTTGAAATTGCACAATTTTTGTGCAAATAAACTTCTAAAAAAGGCCGCATTTTGTGCGGCCTGATAAAAAATTGACCTAAAGGTCATTTGCTTCCAGGGCTTTGCTTAAAACTCGCGCAGGGTCCACACCAAGAGGATAGCAAAGGCGTACGAAGTCGGAGATACAGAGTTTCTGCGGATGTCCGTTGGCTTGCGGCTTCTTAAGATTCTGTATCTTACGACGACCATTTACCGTTCCCTGAAAAGCCGCTTCTCCCCACTTTTCATCCGTCAGCCCGCGTTCTCTCTTGATAGCGTCGAGGTGTTGCAGGATATCTCGCTCGATCTTCACAGCGGTTCCTTCGTCTACTGCGTTCATGTGGCCTCCCTATTTTTTGGCCGGGAGTATAGCCCAAAATGCTGCCTCCATCATGGTCTAATTATTTTCTTGACTCAAGCACAAATTTTGGGCAAGCATCAACCAAGAAAGGGACGGTCAGCCGCCCCGGTTCTTCGACAATCAGCCCCGATGAACCCGCAGCCGACGCCGCGCCGTGGTAGCTCCCGAACGCCGCCGGATGAACAGGGGGAGGGATGCCGGATGGAATCCGGTCGCGCCCGGACGCCGGTCTGGAGCAGGGCGCGAAACCCCGTATCCATGATGCAAAGCCCGGCAACTGGAAGCCAGTATAAAAACTGGCCCCTGTTGCCGGGCATGAAAAAGGCCCCTTTACGGGGCCTTTGTTTTTTGTGGGGTGCTCACATCTCTCAGGCGACCTGCCGAGGTTCGCGCGTCATGTCGCCGCGTCCTTCCAGCAGACCCTGCACCGAAATATCTTCGTCCAGCTCTTCCCAGTGAATGCCTAAGGCACTCAGCTCAAAGGCTTCACGCTGTGCGGGGCTGGCTTCCAGAAGTCGGGGAAACCACGCCAGAGGCACGCCAATGGTACGCGCATCCGAAAGCTCAACCCAAAGCGAAGCCTCATCAAACCAGACTTTCTTAGGCGAAATAGTCATTATACGCTCCCGTAAAAATTTCGGCATGTTCCCTTACCATCTCGCAAATCCGGCGCAACTCCTGTGCGGAGAAGCCAACGCTCAGCAAGACACCGTAAGGCTCCTTCAGAGAAATCTTGGCTTCGCCGTCAGGACTGCGCACATGGATGTGCGGAGCCTTGGTAGGGTTTCCCTCATTGGAGTAAAAGAAAAAGCGGTACTGCCCTTTTTTGAGAATCGTCGGCATGCTTCTCTCCCTGCAATTCTTTAACAAACCGGCCCCGTATCCGTCCATATGCCGTTCCTCATCCATTCCCGCCGCCGAAGCGAGTCGGCGAAGGTCAGAAATCGGAAAATAGAGCAATAAAAAAGGCCCCGCGAGGGGCCCTGAATAAGAGGCAAAGAATCATTTTAATTTGATTTGAAGTTAAAAAGTCCTATTCCGTTATGATTTTCTATCGCTTTTGTTATCATTCCACCGCTTAAAGTATGCATAAATGCATGATGCACTGTCAGCACAAGGTCCTGAAGTGTCTGATCAGATTCAAGATGCGCTATTTTTAATCCTGCATCTTCACATTCTTCTACAGTAATATGCTTATCATGATCTTGAGTATGACCTGTATCTGTAAACTTTTTAATCACATTATTCGCATTATCTTCAGCACTATCTGTATCAAAAAACATATTTTCCATAAGCCAGCATTTTACTAATTCTTCTGTTCGTTGACATGCAAAACTACAACTATTTAGGAAGGTAGGATGATATTTTCCAAAAAGGGATGCTGGCAGGTTCTGCTTTCGCGGAACTAATAGCATGTGTAAATTCTTCCAAAACACGAATAGCTGATAATCCATTTACCTGAGGATCAAAGGGGCCTAAACAGGACTGTTTTCCCATTACGATTTCTTTGCATGCACAAGAAATCATAGTACCTGCTGACATGGCAATTTGCGGAATGATGGCCCGAATATTATTCCCGAATTTACTTTTAAGATAATGAACAATCTGCTCCGCAGAAGAAATAGAACCTCCGGGAGTATGTAAAATCAAATCTAAACCTTTACTACAATCAAGATTATGAATTGTAGCCATAAATCCATTCATATCCATATCATTGATATCAATTCCGGTAACAGGTCCTGACTGTAACCATCCAGAATAATATGCAATGATATTTCTATGAGTATGCTCATAGAGCTTTAATAAATATTTGCGCCGAACAGTATCAGCACTACTTTCTTTAGGGCGAGCTCCCTCTGATTGAATTTCTTCAAGAACCTTATCCCAACTTGGCATTCGTACTCTCCGGCGCAACAGAATTTGAGCTAGATATCGTGCAGGATGGGGTAAGCGCAGAACATATTGTAAAGTATCCTACTCCAGCGGTCTGAAGCGGGTGCGCCTGCTGGTTCTCGCCAGATTTCGCGCCCTCAAGACCAAGCAGACGAAGTCCCTCTGCGAAAAACTCAGATGACTTTTTTTGCGAGGAAGTACTCATCACACTCTCCTGTAGTTCTATCTGCACACCGTAAAGTTCATTATTATATCGGGCGCACCTTTTTTTCAATATTCAAGAAAAACTTGAAGTTTTCACAGTCCTAAAAAAGGTCGCGCATCGGCCCAGTGGCATTCCCCACCTTTGCATGTCCGGGAGTTGTCCCGGCTTTTTCGGCGTCGTCATGCTGTCCGGCTCTACGGCTCACACTAGCGCCCCCGTGCGGTCTGCCCGCGTCTGAACCGACTTTTTGCGCGGTAGTCGTTCCTCTCGATGCCCTCTTCCCTGTGCTTCGTGTGCTTTCCCGCTCCCTAGGGCTTGCGGCTATCCTGCACCCGGTACTCGTGAGGTCGAAACGACCTGCGGCTTGCGGCACTCCGCCCCGTGGGGCTTGTTCCCCGCCGCCCGGCCGTCCCGTGCGTCGTGAGCCCAAAATACGAGAAAATATCGTATTGTTCAAGAAAAAAATACGATATTTTTTCGTAGAAAGAAGAAAAGAACTACGATATTATCGTAGAAAGATTGGCTTCGTAGGAATGTGAAGAGATCTCATGAGGGTATCTAGAGATATAAAAAAACTACAGATGTAGGCTTACAAATGGATTGATAAGGAAATAATAATGCCCAGCGAATATTTATTAATATTATGGATGGTACTGCTGGCGCTTTCTCGACTTGAAAATCGTCAAGGGCGTGACATCTTTGGATTCTGGATGTCTGCTCTTATAGCTTTATCCCGCATCCTCTGGAATATTTATGTGCAAACAAAAAGCTTAGAAATAACTCTCCTTACTTTTTTATGTATCCTTCTTATCGCTTTGATTCTGTATGTAACAATCAAAGAGATGCAATTGCGGTAAAAACTACTATGCCCCTTTATCTTCCTTGCTTTTGATAAGCGCTTCTGCAGCCGGTTGGCCAACAGATAGAATCAATCGCTCTACAAGCTCAAAGGGAGTTCCAACATCTTCAATCTTTTTATCTATAGCTGAGCTTGGATTACGAAACACAGCATGGCGAAAACCTTCATTAAGATTTTTTACAGCATCTTTTCCATAGATTTCTTCATGTTCTCTGACTTCCTTACATAACCCAACATATGTCATTGCGGCTGTATACTTATGCGCATATTCTTCATAAATACGTTGATTTTGGTGTGATTTTTTAGCTGATAAAGTTGCCAGAAAAGCTAATGGCGCTTCCAAGCTGAGTAGTTTTAAAAAGTTGACAAGTGTGAGCTGATCCTTAATTCAAAATATGGTATTAAGAAAGCCTCCCTCCATATAGAATAGACTAGCAACAATTACAATTATCGCAATAGTCGCATATGATATAAGAAGGTGTATCGTAGCAGTAGATTTACGCTTTTTCATTTCATCGGCAAAAGCCTTTGCTATGCCAACAGCACTGGCCTCAGGAAGTAATGATTCAATATTTCTTTTAATATCATTATAATTTGATTGAATATACTCTTTAAACTCTTTAAAATCTTTGTCGTATCCACCAAGCTGAACAGTAAATCTTTCCTCCTGTGCCTTTATAAATTTATCTAATGATTCAAGATAAGAAGCATGTTGTTTTCTTTGATTTAAAAGTTCACTATTAAATTCTTGCAAATGACGCGTTATCAGATTCTCAAAACGAGCATTATTATGTATCTCAATTTGCCGCCTACGTATTTCATGTTGTTTAAGAAGTTCCTCGTTCTGTGCAGAAAGATTGTATTTACTATCTTGCTGGTCACGAATTTCTTGCTTTATCTTCATATGCTTATGAAGATAGTCAGCTAGTTCACTTTTTAAATTACTATCAATTTTTGTATCATGTAAAAGTTCATCCAAAACAACGCACAACGCATTATATGTTAAAGTTTTATTTTTTATACTTGATACTATTGAACGCTTTCTAATTGGAGTTATAGAATCACATCGGTTAACAAAATCAATAAGAATCGTTTCTAGAGCAGAAATTCCTTGAATATTTTCTTTTGAAATTGTTGCTGTCTGTTCGTTTAATTCCGATGATAATTTATCCCCTTTATCTTCATCTGACATGATATTTCCTTTTTTTACATAAAAGTTAAAATTATTGCTTCAACTCTATCGGAGGTGTGCTCGTCTTAAATGTAGACAATGCCTTTGCGCGTTGCACATCTAAAAAATTCTCAACGGGCATTGCTGCAAGCTGCTGGGGCGGAGTTTTCTTTGGAAGAACAGGCTTGAGAGGGGGAAAGTGGCGCGGGAGCCTTACCAACCTTGGTAAGCGGCATACCAATACCTAAAATCTGCCCCTCAACCATGCCACAGAGGGCAGATAAAGAGATTCCCAATACCTGTGCCATACTGTAGGCATCGCGAATTGTAAGCTTTTGTGGTGAATCTCCATTCCTCATCGCCTGCCAGGTTCTAAAGGCAGCCTTTTTATATGGCCATGCTTGTTCCGCCACAGGTTTGTGCTTCAGGCCACGACTCTCAATGATAGCCGCCAGAGTTTCAACCATGGCGCGCTCGAAATCTATATTATCCATGTTGTTACCATGCCAATGCTTACGAGAAAATCAATCAGTAAAATTTTCCTTGTTTAATACGATTTTTTTTCGTATTTAGAAGAAGGAGGCGATTCATGGAAGAATCTTTGAAAAACGCGTTTGAGATTCTCTGTCGCAGATTTGGAAATCACGGAAAGGCAGCCAAGGCATTGGGTTTTACTCGCGATCATTATTGTGCGCTGCGCAATGGTCGAGCCAAAATCCCTCGTCGAACGGCTGAGTATATCCTTTTAAAAGCTAATGAGTTGGAGCAAACATCTCTGGAAATTCATTGTTCTCAGACCTTATGCGAAACGCCCCGATAGCAGTGGGTACAGTGGAAGACGCTCCCGTACACTCTGCCGGGGACTGCGACAGACAATCTTGCCAGCAAAAAAATTTGGATGCCCGCAGAGGTGATGACGGCCACAAGCCAGTGCGCGCCCCGAAGATGCGCCCGCAGATACACAGATTTTTCAGCCATGCGCCAGCATGCCCCGAAGGCGGCACGGCGTCATGGTCCAAACAGAAGGCGGCGTGAGGCTATGGGAAAGAGAAAGGAAGCAAATGAACGGCGCAGCGACGCTGACACCGTTGAGGACGAATCATGCCCGACTACGAAACCATGAGCGCACAGGACCACTGCTCCACGCCAAGGACGTTTCCGGCCTGACGGCAGACGAGATTGCCCGGAGGGCGGGGTGAGTCCGCATATTCTGCGGCGCTACTTCAAGGCCACGGAACCGGAGTATCTGCCGGGGCTGGAGCGGATTCCGGCCCTGTGCCGCGCCATGGGCAATCTTGTGTTGCTGCACTGGTTGGAATCCAGGTGCGCCGCCCTGCGCCCCGCTCTGCCCAGCGCGGGGAACCGCGCCGACGTGCTGACCGCCGTGGCGCGGGCGGGCGCAAGTCTCGGCGATGTGCAGCGCGCGCTGGCCGACAGCGAGAACGGCGGCATCACGCCCGCCTGTGCCCGCGAGCTGCGCGGCCTGCTGCGCGACGTGATTACCGATTGCGAACGCGCGCAGGGCATGCTGCACGCGCAGGCCAGAGCCAGGGACATGACCGAGGCCGCGCCGCTGTTTTCACTGGATCCGGACGGCACGGCCGCCGCACAGGCGCGGCGGCCGTGGTGGCGCTTCTGGGAGCGGCGATGAGGCGCGTCATTCCCTTTGCCTGCGCGCAGGCGCTCAGGCAGGCGCGCAACTGGGGACGACGCGCGGCAGTTTTGCTGGAAGGAGGAAAAACTACGATGCCGACGACCATCCGTTTTGACTGGCCGTACAGCGCGGAACGCGCCGCGTCCTGCGTGGGCGCACCGCATGCCGTGTTTTTCTGGCAACACGGCAGCAACGTCTACGTTGTGGCCCCGGAAGACGGCGTGCCGCGCGTCATGGATGCCCGATCCTTTCGGGAAGTCTATGTGCCGGAGCATCTCTGTCCGCCCGCGGTACGGGAACAGCGCTTTGCCGATATGCCCAGCTTTGCCCGCTGGCGTGCGGGGAGGTAGCCGTGCGCTACCTGTCCGTATGTTCAGGAATAGAGGCCGCGAGCGTCGCATGGGCTCCGCTGGGATTTTCCCCCGTGGCGTTTGCGGAGGTCGAGCCGTTCCCCTGCGCGGTTCTGGCCCGACACTATCCCGATGTGCCAAACCTCGGCGACATGACCATGATTGACGGCTCCTCTTTGCGCGGACGTGTGCATGTGCTTGTAGGCGGCACGCCCTGCCAGTCATTTTCCGTGGCCGGGCTGCGGAGAGGGCTGGATGACGAACGAGGCAATCTTGCCCTTGAATTTGCGAGGCTGGCGGATGAGTGCAATCCAGCTTTCATTGTTTGGGAAAATGTCCCCGGAGTTCTCTCCGACAGGGGAAACGCTTTCGGATGCCTTCTGGCAGCACTGGCCGGCGAAAATGTGCCGCTTCTCCCGCCAGGGGGAAGATGGACGGACTCTGGTTATGTGCTTGGACCCGGCAGGACAATCGCGTGGCGCATCCTTGATGCCCAATATTTCGGCCTGGCCCAACGCCGCCGCCGTGTCTTCCTTGTCGCATGTCCTTGCGGAGGAGCCGATCCCCGAAAGGTTCTTTTTGAGTTCGGCGGCCTGCGCCGGGATACTCCGCCGAGCCGCGAAAAGGGGCAGGACATTACCCAGGCTCTTGCAAGAAGCCTTGGAACGGGAGGCCCGGACGACAACCGGGCGCAGGGGGGATTCTACGTCCCCCAGGTTGTAGAGCAGGCCATGTCCTGCAAGTGGAGCAAGGGCACTTCCGGCCCGGCCGGCGACGAACATCACAACCTGATTGCCGGGCCCCTGAACTGCCGGCCGTATGCCGACAATGTCGCGCAGGAATCACGCCTTGCCCTTGCGGTGCGCACGGCCCAGACCTCGGCAAACGGATGCGGCGTAGCGGCTGGACTATCCCATACGCTGGACGGAGCAAACGGACAGGCAATCCTTTCTTTTCACGGTTCTCAAGACCCCGATGTGTCGAAGGACGTAACGCATCCTCTTGGCCGTAATCAGGGGCGGGAAACCTGCATTGCCATACAGGCCGGCGCTGTACGTGAGAATCCGCAATCCGGCCCCCAGGGGAGGGGATACCGCGAAGACGGTCTGGCCTACACGCTTGAAGCCCGGGCCGAAGTGCAAGCCCTGGCAGTACAGCAGAATCAGTCTGGTGACATCCGGCATAGCGACGTCGCCTATACTTTGGGAACCACCACCAGCCCGAGCGGTCGTAATACTCCCATGATACAAACGATACAAACAGAGCTGAGAGTGCGCCGTCTCACTCCTCTGGAATGCGAACGTCTGCAAGGCTTCCCCGATCACTATACCCGCATCGCCTGGCGTGGAAAAAGCGCTGAGAACTGTCCCGACGCCCCGCGATACAAGGCCCTTGGCAACTCGATGGCCGTGCCCGTCATGCGCTGGATCGGAAAACGCATTCTCATGGCGGACAAGCTGATGTCGGCATCCGTGGAGGTATGAGTATGGCGCGCTATCGCAAAATATCCCCCTGCATCTGGAATGACGCCAAGGTGCGCGGCCTGTCGGACAAGGGCAAGCTGACGCTGTTCCTGCTGCTCACGCATCCCACTATGACAAGCCTCGGCGCGCTGCGCGCCAACATTCCCGGTCTGGCCTGCGAGCTCGGCTGGAAGATGTCGGTTTTTGCCCGCGCCTTCCGCGAGCTGCTGGACTGCGGCATGGCCCGGCAGGATGCCGACGCGCAGCTGATCTGGTTCCCCAAATTCCTGAAACACAACGCGCCGGAGTCGCCCAACGTGGTGCGCGGCTGGGCCGCGGCCTTTGAGGAGCTGCCGGAATGTCCCCTGAAGCTGGATGTGCTGGCGGGCGCATGGGCGACGCTGGCGGCGTTTGGCGAAGGTTTCCGCGACGCCTTCCGGGAAGTCTTCGGAGAGATTCTGCCGAAGCCTTGCGAAAAGCCTTCGGCAAGCCTTCCCGAAAGCCTTTCCGAAGGCTTCCGCCAGCCCTGCCCGAATCAAGAACAAGAACAAGAACAAGAGCAGAATAACCCCCCTCTCCCCTGACGTCTTCCCGTAAGCCGGACAATACGCGCAGGGGGGAGGAGCACGGCCCGGCGGCGCAGCCCGTCATGGCTTCGGGGAAGGCTTGCGCCGGGGCTGACGCAAGCCTTGCCGAACCCCTGCCGGAAACGACGACCGAAGACCGGCCCGCTCCCCGGCGGCAGGGGCCGCCCAGAACCGACTGCCCCGGCAAGGGGCATCCTCAGCGGGCGGCCTTTCTCTCCTGCTGGCAGGTCTACCCCGTGAAGCAGGGCGAGGAAGAAGCGTGGCGGGAGTGGATGCGCCTGTACGCCAACGGCACGCTGGAACAGCCGCACATCATCCGCGACAAGATTCTGGAGCTGACGGCCTGCGACAGCCGCTGGCAGCGCGGCAAGATTCCGACCTTCGCACGCTGGCTCAACGGCAAACGCTGGAACGACGAGCCGTTCACGGAAAACGGCCTGCCGCCCGCCGAAAGCGCGACACAAACGGCCTGCCGCGCCCCCACGGTGTTCCAGCAGCGTTTGCAGGAACGCCAGAGCATGCTTGCCACACTGCACAGGGAGAACGACGAAGGAGAACACGATGAAGACCATGATTGCCGACGCGCTGCTGCGCATGACGCTGCTGTTCGACAAGCCGCTGCTGGCTAACGAGCTGGATATTCTCGCTGACATGTTCCTCGAAGCCCTGCGGGATGAATCGCCCCGCGCCGTCAGGGCCGCCTTTGCCGCCTGGCGCCGGGAAGGCCGTCGGATGCCCTTCCCCGCGGACATTATCGACCGTCTGCCCTCCTGCCGCGCGGCGCTGTCCGCAGCGGCGGCACAGCCCGAAAGCGACGACACCACGCACACACCGGGCTATCCCAGCTTTCTTGCCGCGCGCCGTCGCGGCGATGATGAGGCGCTCGCCAGACTGGAACAAACCTACGGCAAGGATGCCATGCGCCGCTTTGAAACCATGCTCGCGGGCGTCGTGGAAGCCTGCGACGTGCGGCAGTAAACGGGAGGAACGCATGATTGTGGAAATTCGTATTCCGGCGGCGACGACGCTGCCCCGCACCATTGCCCGCACGGGCGACGGCATTTCGCAGGCCTGCAATCTGTTGCAGGGGCGCGGTCTGGACAGGACGCAAATTCGCGTGCACGGCTACCGGCTGCGCCGCGACAGGGACAAGACGGGCGTCAAAATCCAGCTTGTCTATCGCGTCGCGCCGGACACCATGCCGGGGGATGTCTGGAGCCGCAAACCGGAGCGCGTGCTCATTGTGGGGTAAGGCATGGCCCGCCTGACTGACGAGCAATGGAAACAGGCCCGCTCCATGCACGAGGTGCGCGGCGTGTCGCTGGGGGAGATTGCCAAGAGCTTTGGCGTGGCCACCTCCAGCGTCTCGCGGCGCGCAAGGGCCGAGGGCTGGACGCAAGGCAAAATGCAAGACCTTGTGGAGCGGAAAGTGGCGGCTGCCAAGGAAATGCACGCCGTGGAAACGCAAATGCAAGACCTGCCCTTGCATTTTCGCATGACGATTGAGGAAACCGTGCAGGAACGGCTCACCGCCGAGGGGCTGCTCGCCCGGTTTGACGCGACGCTGGCCCGCAAGGGGGCGCTCCTGGCGCAGGCGGCCGTCACCCCGGAGGAACTGGAAATGCTCTCCCGCGTGAGCCGCAACATCAGGCCGCAGGCGGAACGCCCGTCGCAAACCACGGTCAACGTCACCCAGCAGCAGGCGGCCTCGGCACAGGCGGCGCTTTCTCCCCGCGACGCGCTGGCGGAAATCGTGCGCCAGTCCGCCGGGGAGTACGACGAAGACGGACAGGAGCGGCGGGCATGACGGCGCTTTTGCCGACGCTGGAAGAATTTTTCGTGGCGCATGGCTATGCCGTGCGCGCGCCGCGTCGCGTACTGCCCTTTCATCGCCGCATCTTCCGGGCGCTGACGCGCTGGGTTACGGCGTCTCTGCCGGGCGGCAGGCGCAATCTGGCCATCTGCATGCCGCCGCGCCACGGCAAGACCTTCATCGCCCGCGATCTGGTGGCCTGGGGACTGGCCGTCTGGCCGGACAGCGAATGGATTTACACCTCCTGCTCCGCGAAGCTCGCCATTGCCCAGACCGTGGCCATACGCGCCGCCGTCAGCGCCGACTGGTACAGAACCGCCTTTCCCTATGTGGGCGTGCTGCCCGGCAAGGGACGACAGGATCAGTTCTCCACGCCCGCGGGCGGTTCCGTCTACGGCGTGGGCGTGGGCGGAACCATCACCGGTTTCGGCGCGGGCAAGAAGCGCCGCGAGTTCGGCGGCGGCATCGTCATCGACGACCCCTTGCAGGCCAAGGACGCCTATTCCGAAGCCGTGCGCGAAAGCTGCAATCTCTGGTACTCCCAGACGCTCTACTCGCGCCGCAACGCCGACGCCACGCCCGTGCTGCTCATCATGCAGCGTCTGCACGAGCGTGACCTTGTGGGCTAT
>CALVHG010000020.1 GCA_944327285.1 uncultured Desulfovibrio sp.
GCCCGATGTGCCCCGGCCCCAGCTCCGGGGGAGCGGGGACGGGAAGCTGCGTCAGCCAGATTCCGTGACGCAGCAGGACTTCCCGACAGGCTTCCATGACGGAGTTGAGGGTTGCGTAACGGCTGCGGGTAGAGCGTTTTGCCTTTGAAAAAGGCAAAACGCGAGGCGGCGGCACAGCGCCGCCCGGCCCAGAGTGAGCGGAAAAACCGCGTTTTTTCCGCGAAACGACAGGCCGTATGGTTTGAAATGCGAAGCATTTCAAACTGAAACTGCTCTAAAAGGATTGGTGGCATCCTTGTTTGCGGGCGCAAGCTCCTGCTGTACCGCGAGCAGGGCCTTTGCCAGCCGGGTTATTTCCGGGGAGTTCAATTCCAGCATACGACCTCCAGAAAAGCAGACAGCGCCCTGTCCCGAAGGACAAGGCGCTGTCTGCCGTTGTTTGCGGCATGATTTCTGTCTTTTCACTATGGTTATATAGTTGTGAAATGGATTGAATAACACAGAAAACGGGGTGAAACATCACGAGTGTGCGTTGGCGGTATTATTCCCAAAGATAATATAATCGAAATAAAAGCTGGGTATCGTCTCAAAAAGGCAGGCATGAAGACGGAGGTTTATATGTCGTTCTTTTTATTTTTTGTCCAGATGGATGCTGTTCGTCCTTTTCATTGTTCAAGAGACATATCAATCAAAAAATCCTAAGAGAAGTTATCTGCCTGAAATTTTACCTTTAAAGGGAGGATATTCTATAAAAACTGCCCTTATAAATTGTATCAGATGAAGCTGAATTACATCTTCAGAAAAGTTTTTTATGACTCTTTCCGAAAATACTCTGTTGCTGCCATTCTTATACGACTTTTATGAAGTCTGAGATTAGCCAGTTTCTTTTAGAATTAAGTCAATTCCTATTCTAATCAGGGAGCTCTCTTCGCATGGCCCAAAAGAATTGAATAAATGTAAGGCATGGAATGTTTAATAATTGGCAAACATGGGGGATTTTTACTTCCTTATAATTAGCTAATTTTCCATTTTTAGCTAACTCAGCTGTTGTAACTGAAGCTGAGAGTCTTTTTGCATGTGCAATAATATATGGATCTGCTTTCAGGGTTTCAAGAGTTCCTTCTGGGAATGAACTATGTTGTCCATATGCTTTTACATAAGCATTCATAACTACTGGCATATGAGTATATGCTTCGTCCTTAGGGATGAAAAAGTGTTCTTTATTTTGTGTTATCCACTGCGCAAGCCCATCTGCTCCTTCGCCAATTTCATCGAAGACAGATTCTGGAATTTTTATTTTTCCCTGTCTCCCACAGTCAATTAGCCAATCCCAAAATAGATTGTTTGTAGATATTGGAAATTGGACACGATTTGCATTAACAAGAATACTTGTATCAAATATGTATATCATCGTGCTACCTTTTCTAGCCTTGCAACAGATATGCCTAGTAAAGAAGATACATCATTAAAACCTATATACCCACTACTTGTGGCATTCATTAATGCCGAAACAAGCTTTTTGCCGAGATGAAAGGCCATGACAGTATTTGCGTCTGGTCCACCACGCATGTCGTTTTTGAAGGCCCGTGCACGCTCAATATATTTTTGCACTATATAATTATAGTCAGTATGTGTTATTTTGTTGATATCTTTTGCTCGTCGAGCAATAACTATAGAGCTGACCTTGAATTTTTTTGCAATTTTATCAATGGATTGTATTAGTGGCTCTTGTATGTTTTCTTCAGACAGCTCACACTCGGGAACGAGATACTCTGCTGCAACAGCATTGCAAAAAGTTTCCTGAGCTCTATCATAGTGAGATTTAATCATTCCATCTTCATTGCAATAGCCTGTAACTCCAATAAAAATATGACATATCTCATGTAGAAGAGAAAAAACACGTGCCTTTAAAGTGTCATTGGGGTTAATAATAATCATAGGCGCCAAAGAGTCAGAAATGCACATTCCACGGAATTCTTCTAGTGAAATTGCAGAATGGTGACTCCCTAAATCTCCAAGAAGGATCACATAAATTCCAGCATGCTGCGCCTGGTCTCGAAGTGCCTTGAAAAACTCAGCTTCATTTCGAATTTTAGAAACTTTGCGAGGATCTGGCCCAAGTACAGACCGTATAGCAGCAACTACGCTAGACACAGAGGAGTTGCTTGTTTGGGAATTAACAAAAGCAAGGGGAGCCTCCTCTTCGGCTTCGGCAATATCCTTCAGCGCTTTGTGTAAAGAGATAATGCGACGCTTAAGAGCCGCAAACTCTGGAGAATCTGCAGAATTCGGCTTGGAATCGACTGTACGAAAATCTACCAGGAACTCTTCCTTATGGGGAGGCGTAGGAAGAAAGAAAGTGATTTCCGGGCGTCGGTAGGCTTTGGCAAGGGCCTTTAGCAGAGTGCTGGAAAGAGGCTGTTCTCCAGCCTCGATAGACTGAAGGCGCTCTGCAGGCGTTACCCCAAGCTTTTGTCCTCGTGGCTTAAGAGGTTTGATGTTAGCTCGGTCGGCGGCCTCTTCAAGCGAAAGTCCCGCATCTTCCCGAGCCCAGCGGAGAATAGTCAAATTGGCAGGAACGGAATGGGAAGACACCATAGCGACCTCATGTGAAAAGGTATAAAGTTATTTTAAATTTTAACTTAGAAAAGGATATATTGCAAGTTGCTGGGAAGACTGTGCTTTAGAGCATTTTCAGTTTGAAATGCTTCGCATTTCAAACCATACGACCTGTCGTTTCGCGGAAAAAACGCGGTTTTTCCGCTCACTTTTGGCCGGGCGGCACTGTGTCGCCGCCTCGCGTTTCACCTTTTTCAAAGTTGAAACGCTCTAAGAGGAGATTGTTAGCCCCGGAAGCTCGTTCACGATCTTCACCGTTTCCACGCTGACGGTTATCACGCTCAGGAGCAAGTCGAGGATGTACCTCGGCTTGCCCTGTTCTGTGGCCCAGTCGTTGGGGTCGTTGGTGATGCCGCTGGCCTTGTCCGTCTTGATCTGGTAGCGCTCCATGATCCATTCCACGGCGGATCGGCCATTCACCACATACTCGCAGGCTTCCTGCGGAATATGCGAGATCGTTATCCACGGGTTATACTCGATGGTCGTCTTGTCCTGCTTGTCCGGGAAGCGCATCTTCTCCACGCGGAACTTGCCCTGTTCCGCGCCGGTAACAACCACGTCCGGGTGCGGGGGCTGCGTCTCATAATTCAGATGCAGTTCCGCCAGCGCGCGCCCCGCCTTGCTGAACGCCCAGAAGTCCGCAGGCTTCTCCACCAGCGGCAGGCGCGGCAGCATCTTCTTCAAGTCTGCGGCAAACGTCCGGCGGTAGTCCGGCGAATGCAGCAGGCCATAGACATAATAGAAAATGTCTTCCTTGCTGACCTTCGGCCCGTAGCTTGCCCGGCAGCGTTCCAGAATGAAATTTGTTATGCCGTCCTTGCGCGTGTACTCGCTCTTTTCTCCGTCAAAAAGCGTCGGCTGGTAGACGGATTTCTTTTCGTAATAGTACAGCGGAAAGCATTGGGTTCCATCATTATGAAGATGCAGATCGGGAATATCGTTGACCATGAAGGGGCTAAACTCCACCCAGCGCCCGCCAATACCCGGCAAGCAGATAACAAGGTTCTTTGTTTCCGGCGAGGGAAAGAGTTTAGGGATTTGAGAAACAATTTCATTTAACTCTGTAGAAAAGTAAACATGCTGTTTACAGAATGGCCGGTATACAGCCTGCCTGACAGCAGAGGCAGCAAAAGTCTTTGTGCGCTTCTTTTGGAAGTCATTTTGGAATGCGCGCGACCAGCTTATCCTTGTGGTATCAAGCAAGGGCGTGTCCCTGCCGGATTCTACCATGCTAGTATAATAATCAATACTAGACTGAATATTCTGTTGCAACCTTGTTTGAGAGGAATTGTAGCACCATGCGTCACGACTTGTTGCAAGCCCGTTTGAATAAACAGGATTAAAAAATGTTTGTTTGTTTTCTTTATCCTTCTTGTCTCCAAGAGGGATGAAACTGCCGAAAATATCATTGCGCTGATTGAGCCAGTCGCCTTGTGCGTTGGGGCGGATATGCGTCCAGTTCATGGCAGGATTGAGGATGCTGCGCTTTTCGGCAATGATGGCAAGTTTTTCTTCTCTGCTCAGATAATCGCCGATGTCGTGATACTGGATAAGGGCCTTGCCCGTATGGCCGGGCTTTTTGACCAGCACGGTGATGGCAATGGGCGTGCGGCTGCCAAGACCAAAGACGTTCCCGGCTTCCTTACGGCGAACTTCTCCCGACGTGCGGCAGTTGCCGCGCAAATTGAAGACATAGACGGCGCTGAACTCCGCCTCAAGGCATTTGCGGAAACCGTCCATAGCGTTGCCGTCCAGCCAGTAGCCATTGGAAACAAAGGCAATGATACCGCCGTGCTGTTTGTCCAGCCTGTCCGCAGCCCAGCGGAAGGCCTTGATATAGGAATCATAAATATTGCGTTGTAGTGCTGCTGCCGATTGTTTGGCGTAGGTATCGGCAATGCGCTGTTCCAAGCGGCGATAGGACTGGTTCTGCGCATCGTCATTGGCGGATTTCTGGCCCACGGAATAGGGCGGATTGCCGATGATGACCTGAATGGGGGCGTTCTGCTGGGCCTGTACCCGTTCGGAATTTTGCGGCAGGGCGGGCGCATAAAGCCAGTTTACGTCATCGGTTTCGCCAAGCTGGAAGGTATCCGTCAGGCATATGCCGTTAAAGGGCGTATAGGCGGCGCTTTCGCCCTGCGTGGCATGATAGGCATTTTCGATATTGATGGAGGCGATATAGTAGGCCAGCAGGACTATTTCATTGGCGTGCAGCTCCGCCGCGTATTTGCGCGGCAGGGCTGCGGGCGTGATGAGACCGCTTTCCACCATGCGGGCAAGGAAGGTTCCCGTACCGGTAAAGGGATCGAGCACATGCACGTCGGCATCGGACAGGGAGCGCCCGAAAGCCGCTTGCAGGACATCGGCCACGGAACGATTGATGAAATCCACGATTTCCACGGGGGTATAGACGATGCCGAGTTTCTCCACCGTGCGCGGAAAGGCCGTGCGGAAAAATTTGTCGTACAGCTCCACAATGACGCGCTGCCGGGCTTCGGCATTGTCGAGGCCGGAAACGCGCATTTTGACGGACTCGTAAAAGCGCGAAAGCACGACGGTATCCTTTTCCAGCGCCTGCGCTTCCAGCAGATCAAGCATGCCTTGCAGGGCGCGGGAAACGGGATTGTGCCGTACAAAGGAATAATTCTCGAACAGGGCTTCAAAGACCGGCCTGGTGATCAGGTGCTGGGCCAGCATTTCCACCACCTCGCCGGGCGTGACGGCGGGATTGATGTTCTTGCGCAGCCCGGACAGGAGGTCGTCAAAGGCGGTCTTGTGCGGGCCGGGAACGGCAATCAGGCGGTTGATGCGTTCCATATAGCCCTGAGCAATCCGGGCAACGTCCGCCGCCCACTGTTCCCAGTAGCGTTTGTTGCCGACCTTCTGCACCATGCGGGCATAAATGGCCCCTTGCAGCTCCTGAAGATGCGGCAGGGGCAGCGGAAGCTGCGTTGTTGCGCCGCGTCCCTTGCCTGTCGGGGGCGCGCTGCCTTCCTTCTCCGGCGCGTGTCCGTCGCCAATGCCGCCGATCAGCACCGTGCCGCCGTCCTTTGGCTTGCGGCGATTCAGTTCCAGCTTGTTGATCATGGCGCTGAATCGGTCATCATGCGCCCGCAGGGCATTGAGGACTGTCCAGACAACGGCAAAGCGCTTGTTGTCGTTGAGCGCTTCTTCCGGCGTCACATTGGAAGGAATGAGGACAGGAATAATGATGTAGCCGAATTTCTTTCCCGGAGCCGTGCGCATGACGCGCCCCACGGACTGCACCACGTCGATCTGGGAATTGCGGGCCGAAAGAAACAGCACCGCGTCCAGCGAGGGCACGTCCACGCCTTCGGAAAGGCAGCGCACATTGGTCAGGATGCGGCATTCGTTGCCGTCGGCAGGTGCGGCATTAAGCCATGACAGCTTTTCGTCGCGGGTGGTGGCGGGCATGGTTCCGTCCACATGCTGCGCGGACACGCTGACCGTTTCCGCGCGTTCCTCCTGCGTCAGGCTGTCGTAATAGCTTTCCTTGAAACCGTTGAAGACCGCGCTGATCCGTTTGGAAATTTTGATGTTCTGACAGAAGGCGACCGCCTTGCGCATGGGCGCGGGATCGGAGGTCTTCAGCAGGCCCTCGTCAATGAGCATCCGCTTTGACAGGGCGTTGATGCAGCCGATGAGCTTGCTTGCGTCGTCGGTATCGATCTCCTTGCTGCTGTCCGCCACGGCGGCTTGCAGGGCGGCGGGAATCTGGCTTTCGCTGAGCGTCAGCACAAGCACCTTGTAATCCGCCAGCAGATTCTTATCGACCGCCTCGCCAAAGCCGATGCGAAAGACCTCCGGCCCGTACAGGGCTTCGTCATCCATCGAGCAGAGCCATGCTTCGGCATCCTGCGCCTTTTTCTTGCTTTCTTCCGCATACAGGCGCGGGGTGGCCGTCATGTAGAGGCGTTTTTTTGCCTGAATAAAGGCGTTGTCATGCACCTTCACAAAGGCGGAATCTTCCGCGTCCTTCAGCGTGACGCCGGTGGTTCTGTGGGCCTCGTCGCAGATAATCAGATCAAAGGGCCGCTGAAAGGTCTTTTGCGCTTCCGCAATGACGGCAATGGACTGATAGGTGGAAAAGACAACCAGCAGGCTGTCCGCATGAAATTTTTCCGCCAGCCGGAACTGACGCACGATGTCATCCACATTGGTGGACGCGGGAAAGGCCAGATCGGTAACGCTGTAGCCGTCCTGATCCTCGTCCTTTTTGCTTCTGCTTTTGCTGACTTCGGGATCGGAGCAGATGCAGATGGGAAAAATGTCCGCCGATGTTTCCGCCGTCCATTCCCGCAGGGTCTGACCCACCAGCGCAATGGAAGGAGCCAGAAACAGCACAAGCCCCCTGCCGCCGGTTTCGTTCTCCGCAATTTTCAGAGAGGTGAAGGTCTTGCCCGTGCCGCAGGCCATGATCAGCTTGCCGCGATCCCCGGTCTGGAAATGCTCGTGAAAGGCGGTTATGGCCGCCTGCTGATGCGGGCGCGGCTGCTTGCGTTCCTGCCGGGCCTGTGCGCCGCTGATGCCCTGTTCCAGCGCGGCCCAGTCCACGGGCGCGTTTTCCAGATCGGCAAGGCTGATGCGCTGTACCGGCGGTTCCTGATGGCGGATGGCGTTTTCCGCCTCGCTGCCCCATTTGTTGGTGGTGGATATCCAGAGCCGGAGCGCAAAGGAGGTCGTCTGCTGCTGGTCGTTGACGAACTGCTTGCTGGACGTGGCCAGAAAGCTGTCCACGGCGGGCTTGTCTATGCTGGCTGTTTCCGCATAGCACTTGCATTGAATGGCCCAGAAATCCCCCTCCACGGTCTGCGCAACCAGATCAATGCCCGTATCCTTGCCGCCGAGGTTTTGCTTGTACGGAAATTCCCGCCAGAGCCAGACATGCCGGAACGTGCCCGCATACCACGGCACCGTTTGCAGAAAAGCCTGCATGAGCCGCTCGAAACGGTCGCCCTTGTCGCGTTCGGAAAAGGAAACAGCGCGGTACCTGGCAAGAATATCCTGAAAGGTCATGGGGCGTTCTCCCTGAAAAAAGATGGCATGTCAGCATACCCGAAAACGCCCGGAAAGGGAATGCGGGGGAGGGCGGTCGCGCGTCGGCCCGGAGCGAAATGCGACGCTGGATCACTCTGGAAAAAAAGGCCATAAAACTCTGGCAGGCTCCCGCAGGGGGCAGGAGCAGCCGGACAGAGCATCCGTAAGCGTCCGGCGTCTCTGGCATACCAGAGCGGATACTGAAGAAAAAGGAACGCAGGCCATGATAACGCATCTTGGCATAAGCAACGTGGGGCCGGCCCCGGACATGGAGCTGGACTTTGGCCGCCGTCTGAATCTGCTTACCGGAGACAACGGGCTGGGAAAGAGTTTTCTCCTCGATATTCTCTGGTGGGCCATGACACGCACCTGGCCGGCGGAGGTCAATCCGCGTCTGACCGCAGGCAAGACAGCCCTGCCCACAGACAAAAAGCAACCGGCAACCATCAGAGCCTGTTTTTCCGCCGCATCCAGAACCATAGAAAGCGAAAGCACGTTCAAGCCCCGCGAGCAGGTATGGCCCATAAAGGCGGGGCGTCCCGCCAATCCCGGTCTGATCTTCTACGCTATGGCGGACGGCAGCTTTGCGGTATGGGACCCGGCACGCAATTACTGGAAGTCCGTGCGGGAGGAGGGGAAAGCGCGTCCTCCGGCCTATGTATTCAGTCCCGCCGAGGTCTGGAACGGGCTGGAAAATGAGGACGGCACATGGCTCTGCAACGGCCTGATCCGGGACTGGGCTGGCTGGCAGAAGGAAAACGGCCCGGCTTTTGCGTCGTTACAGGCGGTGCTTGCTGTGCTGTCCCCCTCCGGGGAGGAAAAACTTGTTCCCGGAAAACTGACGCGCATCAGTCTTGACGATGCGCGGGATATGCCCACGCTGCGTATGCCGTATGGGCAGGAAGTCCCCGTGCTGCATGCGTCTTCCGGTATGCGCCGCATCATTTCGCTGGCCTATTTTCTTGTCTGGTGCTGGGAGGAACATCTGAAAGCCCGGGAATTGACGGGGGAAGAGCCGGAAAGCCGGGCGGTATTTCTGATAGATGAAGCGGAGGCGCATTTGCATCCCAAATGGCAGCGCACGGTCATACCGGCCCTGATGCGGGTCATGGAGACGTTACGCCCCGACAGGGAAATGCAGCTTATGGTTGCAACGCATTCGCCGCTGATTATGGCCTCTGTGGAAACCTTGTTCGATGCGTCGAAGGATGTCTGGTTCGACCTCGATCTCAGCGAGGGGAATGTCCTCCTGACGCAACGCCCCTTCCTGCGGCAGGGGAATGTCTCCAACTGGCTTACCAGCGAGGCCTTTGACTTGCCGTCCGGCTATTCCCGGGAGGCGGAAAAGGTTCTGGAAGAGGCAACACAGGCATTGAGTACGGATAGTTTCGGCCCGGAAGAGGCGCAAAAGCTGGATCAGCAATTACGCGGCGTGCTTTCGGAAACCGATCCTTTCTGGATTCGCTGGCGCTTTGTGGCGGAAAAAAAGGGATGGCTGGCATGATTCCTGTTACACCGCAGCCAGAGCCGGAAGATTTTGATACAGAAGTTCGTCAGAAAGGTCTGCGCTGGCTGGCGAAACATGATATTGATATCTCTGTTGCCCTGCCGCCGGGGACGAAACTGCCTGCCTACTGGCAATCATGCCTGAAAGAACTGCATAGGCGTTATGGCGGTGTTTGCGCCTATCTCGCCGTTTTCTTTGAAAGAACTACAGGGGCTGGAAACGTGGAGCATTTTCACCCCAAGTCTTTGCGCCCCGATCTTGCGTATGAATGGTGCAATTACCGTCTGGCCTGTTCCGCAATAAACAGCCGCAAGAGAAATTTTACCGATGTGCTCGATCCTTTTGAAGTCAAGGATGACTGGTTTTATCTGGAACTCGTAAGCGGGCATATTTTCCCCAACCCGCAGTTGCCCGCCTCTCTGCAACAAAAGATTCAGGCAACCATAGACCGGCTGAAACTGGATCACCCCGACAATAACGAAATGCGCGCCGAGCATTACCAGCTCTATTGCGAAGGGAAAATAACAAAAGAGTACCTCAAAGGCTATTCCCCCTTTGTATGGAAGGAAGCAGACCGGCAGGGACTGCTGTAATCCTGTAAACCATCGGGAACCGTTGACCTGTGTTTCCTGTATGCCAGACGCCCTCTTTCCGTGTTCTGCGGAAAGAGGGCGTTTTCTGTGCTGGTTTGCGCGAAATGCGACGCTGGATCACTCTGGAAAAAAAGGCCATAAAAATTCTGGCAGGCTCCCGCAGAGGGAAAAACAGCCGGACAGAGCATCCGCAGCTACGATTCACACGGAGCAGAGATGGCAGACTATACCTTGAAGCTCTTTGACAGGGACTTGATCCGGTTCTCCGCCAGAGATACCGGCGATACGCCGGAAGTCTCCATAACGGATGTGGATCAGGAGGCGCTGCCATTGATGCCGCTGGGGATGGAAGTGACAAACAGCGGTCTTGCCCGCTGGCTGAAGCACAGAAAGATTCCCCGGAACAGAGCGTATATTCATTCCTTTCTGGCAAAGGTCGGCTTGTCGGCAAACAGCACGCTGGGGATTATTAATATCAGCAAGGGGCTTTCGCTTAATGACAGCTACTGGGTCGTGCGGGATGGGTTCACAAAGACGTTTGATCAGTGCAACCTTTACGAGAACAGGTTCAGCGAGGTGCTGGCCGGCATAGCCTTTACCGGCTATGGAAGTTCTGTGCGCACGTCTGTGGCGTCAAGTCCTGAATTTACGACGAACGGCATGCTTCCCAAGTGCTGGCGGCGTCAGTCCGGCAGGATATACCTTTATAAAGGCGGCACTGAGGGGGCGTCCAATACCGGCAATGAGCCGTATTCCGAATTCTACGCCTGGCAGATTGCCCGGGCGCTTGGCGTGAATGCCATCCCGTACACGCTCAGCAAATGGAAATCGCGGCTTTGCTCCAGATGCGAGCTGTTCACCAGCAAGGCTGTCTCGTTTGTGCCTGTCGGTCAGATTGTGAAAAGCGGCGGCATGCAGGCGGTCATTGACTATTACGGAACGCTCGATACGGCCTGTAAGGCCATGCTGGAAGACATGCTCGTCTTTGATGCCGTCGTCGGCAATACGGATCGGCATTTCGGGAATTTTGGTTTTCTCGTGGACGCGGCGACCAATACCCTGAAAGGCCCCGCGCCGCTGTTTGATCATGGAAATTCCCTGTTCAATTTTGCCTCTCCCCGGGAAGAGGAAAGCAGACAGGCTTTTCTCAATTTCGCGGATGCTCAGGGGCCTGCCTGCTACGGCAATTTCTTCTCCGTAGCCCGGCTCTGTATGAAGCCGCGACATCGGGAGGGGCTGCGTCGCCTGCTGACCTGCAAACTGAAACGGCATCCCCGGTATAATCTTTCTCCGAAACGTCTGAAGCTCATTGAAACAGCCATACGGCAGAGAGCCTCCCGCCTGCTTGAAGCAGGGGACGCCGGGAGTGAACTGCGCTTCTGGCAGGAAGAGAGAAAGCATAGGGCCTGAAGACCGGGAGCTTCACGCCCGACCGTGCGAGGGGTGTACAGGTATTGATTTGAAAAAGTATCTGCTACTTTTTTTAAGGTACATGTTGACATTGACTTCATTTTGGTACAGTCTACTTTTGACGGCAGGAGGGATTCTTCCTCAAATTTTTTTACGCATCGCCAAAAAAGTACGTAGTACTTTTTTAGAGGTAGAGCATGACTCTTTCCAAGCATATCGACCAGCGGATGAACCAACGCGGCATTACACGCCAGATGGTTGAAACGGCACAAGCTTTTGGAATCAAGCGTAATGATCGCTATATTCTTGGCCGTAAAGAAGCGCGGCTGGCTATATCATTACTTCAAAACCAGCTGAGAACGCTCAAGAAGCTTGCCGATAAAGGTGGCATCACCGTAGTTGTTGAAGGCGGCACTCTCATTACAACTTGGAATAACTGTTAATTTTATCACGCACGCAACGAGACTGCCATGAAGCTTGAAACAAAACTTTCGCCTGTCCTTCCGTCTATCCTGGCTTCTTTCCTTGATCCTGAGCGCGATATCGTTCGTATTGTCAGCCCCCATTATTCCGGTATGGGACAGGCCTTTGCTGCCTATGGTTTCAAGGGGTGCCATGAGGCAGCTCCTGATGAGGTGCCCGCGTTACAGACAGCGGAGGCTGCGGATTGTACGGCGGTAGTAAATATTCTCCCGTTCCGTGCTGGACGCGACAATGCCGGTATCACCCTGCTCAGGGAGTTTCTGAAAGGGCCGGCACAAAAAATTGTGCTCATTGTCGTGCACGCGCTTCTCTTTTCCAATCGTAAAGATGAGCGCAATCTGCGTAGAGAGTTGTTGTCGGAAAACCTGCTGGAAGCCTCTATTACTTTGCCAGGAAACCTGCTGCCGGATAGTGGCATTCCTGTGTCCATCATTATTTTGGATAAGCGGCGAGCACTCAAGAAGGATTACAACGTCAGATTCATTGACGCCAGCACGTTGAATATATCGGCTATCTTCAATCTGTGGCAGTCTGAAAGATTGCCGGAGCTGCGCACCTTCATAGCCCGTGAAATGGACTACGCACAGCCCGGATGCGTTGTTGCAGACGCTCGTGACCTTTGTGTACGCGGCGAAAGCCTTCTGGCAACGGCTCACTGCCTGAGCGAAGAGGAAAAACAGACTCGTGAACGGCTGCTGCACTGCGAAACTACTCAACTGGGCAAGCTCGTTAATATTTTCAGGCCGCTGCTTCCCAGCAAGGCAGGCAAAGGAGAGTTGCTGCATATTCTGAATCCGGGCCAGCTGGAACCCTGGGGTTACACCAGACCGTCAGGGCAATCCACTGCCCTGATTGAGCGGGCAGGAAAAACGGATCAGCTTCTTCAACCCGGAGATGTGGTGCTGGGGATTCGGGGAATGCTGGGCAAGGTCGGCATTATCTCTCAAGACTGGACAGATGATACTCTCTGGGTGGTCAGTCAGTCCTGCGTCCTGTTACGACCGGCCCTGAAAAGTTACGACATGCGCCTGCTTTTTATCTATCTGCGTTCTCAAATGGGGCAAGTTGCTCTGAGCGCGCTTGCCTGTGGCGCAACGGTTCCG
The DNA here is from genome assembly GCA_944327285.1 of uncultured Desulfovibrio sp. Classification (GTDB taxonomy): domain Bacteria; phylum Desulfobacterota; class Desulfovibrionia; order Desulfovibrionales; family Desulfovibrionaceae; genus Desulfovibrio. The sequence continues at coordinate 12,777 of CALVHG010000020.1, forward strand.
CTTGTTCAGATTAACAATCTGAAAAATATGGATATCCCTTTGCCGTCAGACGAAGATGCTCAGACAATGCTTCATGATTTTGCCGTGGAAGTTTCTCTGTGTGACGAGATAGAAAAGCTGCAAAAGCGGCGTGATTCCCTTGCCGCTCGCCACTGGTCCCTGGAACGCTGATTTGCTCCTTTCCTGTGGGGAAAGGTTGCGGAAGGGCATCTCCAGACAGGGAACATTTGGTTGAAACGCCCTCTTTCCGTGTTCTGCGGAAAGAGGGTGTTTCTCGTGTCTTGTTAGAGCGTTTCAACTTTGAAAAAGGTGAATCGCGAGGCGGCGGCATAGCGCCGCCCGGCCAGAAGTGAGCGGAAAAACCGGAGAGAGCCGCCTGCGTGCGGGATGCTCCCGTATCCGTAAGCTCCTTCCAGCTTGCGCCGCTGTGTGCTCATAGGTATACTTTCAGCTGTTGTCCCATGTCGGGCACGAAGCAGCGGGGCAAAAGTTCAAGTCTCTTAGCTGATTGCAGTGAATACAGGGATTTGCGGGGTTCTCCGCGAGTCCTTTTTTCGTATCCGGCGATAGTCCTCCTTGCTTCCTCCGTTTGCAGGAGAGCGGAAAAGACGGCAGGCCGGAGCGGACAACGACCGGAGAGAAGACCTCATGGACTACAAAACAGCACAGGAAGAGCTGCGCGAATCCCTGCGGAATGAGGAGCTGACGGCCGAGGGACTCCCCAGCGGTGTGGAACGCGAGGAGGAGGAGGAACCCTTTCCCTTTGATGCGGACAAGATTTCCATTACAGACAAGCGTGTTCCTCTGGAAACGCTGCTGCGGCGTCTGCGGCAGGGAACCATTTCGTCGCCGCTCATTCAGCGAGGGGAAAATCTCTGGGGGGACGGGCAGCAGAGCCGGCTTATTGAATCGCTTATGCTGCGTATCCCGCTTCCGCTGTTCTATGTGGCGGCAGACGAGAAGGAGTGCTGGAAGGTCGTGGACGGTCTGCAACGCATCACGGCCATACGGCGTTTTATTCTGGATAAGGCTTTTACGCTGTCCGGTCTGGAATTTTTAAAGGCGCATGAAGGAGAGGATTTTGACTCCCTCCCCCCGCTGTACCAGAATCGTATTCTGGAAACGGAGTTGCAGTTTGCCGTTATCGGTCCCTCCACGCCGGAAAAGGTGCAGCGCAATATTTTCAAGCGTCTGAATACGGGCGGTCTGCCCCTGACAGCGCAGGAAATCCGGCATGCGCTCTATTACGGACCGGCAGCCGAGCTCTTGCAGGAACTTGTGGAACTGGAAGAGTTTAAGACAGCCACGGCGGGCAGCGTAAATGATTCCCGTATGGCCGGGCGGGAGCTGATACTGCGTTATCTTGCCGTTTTGATCTTTGGGCCGGAGCAGTACCCCGTCAATGGCGATATGGATTCCTTCCTCTGCAATGCCATGAAGATCATCAATGCGCCGGAGCGGCGGGTGTGGGGCTCGCCGGACGAAACGCCGCCTGTCCCGCGTCTGACCGACAGGGAAGAGCTGAGGGCGTATTTTTGTTGCGCTATGACGCGGGCGGCGCATCTGTTCGGTGACTATGCCTTCCGCAAGTCGCTCCCTGGCTACAGTTACTGGCGTACTCCTATCAACAAGGCGCTTTTCGAGGTCTGGGCCTGCCAGCTGTCCCTGCTGTCGGAGGAGGCCTTTCAGCGCCTGCTGACGCACAGGGAAGATTTGTTTGCGGCGCTGTATCATGGAGTTTATAAAGAGGATGACGGCCGGTTCCTGAACGCCATTTCCAGGGACAGCCATGATCCGGCAAGCGTGAGATATCGTCACAAGGCCGTTGCAGCGTGTATTCAGACAGTGGTGGAGAAAGAATGATTACCGATCTTTTTTTGCAGGGATTCAAATGCTTTGTGGAGGAGAGCTTCCAGCTGGGGCGTCTGACCCTGCTTTCCGGTTTGAACAGCTCTGGAAAAAGCTCCTTTCTTCAGGCTATCCGTCTGCTGCACGGGCAAAAAAAACTGGAAGGGTTCGGCACGGGCAAGGATATTGTCTCTGATCTGGCGAAATCGTGCCGTATCGGCTGCAACAAGGGCGCGGATGGGCGTTTTGCCGTAGAAATGCGCTGGGAACGGCAGGACGCGCTGCCGGTCTTTACCGCGGCTTCCGACGCGGCCTTCTGCGACGCCTTCGCCTCTCTTTCGGCGGCGCGTCTTGGGCCGGAGCTGGAGCTGCCTCTGCGGCAGGCCGGAGAGGTGACTTCCGTCGGCGAACGCGGGGAGGATCTTCTGGAATTCATTGAGGAGCACAGCGAGCTTTCCGGAGTTCCGGCCGCCCTGTGCGCGGCGGACGAAAGCACTGGGCTGGTACGGAATATCTCTGCGTGGCTGGAGCTTGTTTCCCCGGGTATCTCCTTTGATTATCAGCCTATTCCCGACATGGACAGAGCGCGGGCCATATACGGCAGGCGGCGTCCCACCAATGTGGGGTTTGGTCTTGCCTATACGCTGCCCGTCATTGCCAATGTCCTTGTCTGGGCCACGCTGGTCAGCAACGGACAAAAAATGTCGCCGTTGCTGCTGCTGGAAAATCCTGAAGCGCATCTGCATCCACGGGGCCAGACGCAAATGGGAAAATTCCTTGCGGCCGCCGCAGCAGCAGGCGTGCAGATCATTCTGGAAACACATTCCGATCATCTGCTGAACGGCATCCGCCTTGCCGTCCGCGAAGGGATGCTCGACTGCGGAGACAGCTGCTTTTATTTCTTCCGCTATGATGCGGAGGAAGGCAGAACCTTTGTGGAAGAACCTGTGCTGGACGAGAAAGGCTATTTTGACGAATGGCCGGACGGTTTCTTCGACGAGACCGAGCGCGTCCTTGCGCAGCTGTTCTGAGCAGTCAGGGAGCGTGTGCCATGATACCCGTCATTTTCAATCCGTATGCGGACGCTTCCTCGCAGCCTGAAGAGGCCCTTGAGCATGCCGTGCGCGCGGCAGAGAATCTGCGTCATCTTGCGAAGCAGCTTTCCGGTGAACAGAACGATGTCTCGCGCCTGCAGGGACAGGCCGCCGGAGAGGGCTGCGATTCGCTGCGGGGCTGCGTGCTGCTTCGGGAAGAGGGGGGCGAAAATGTGACGCTGTCAGCGCTGCTCTCGCGGTTGCGGGGGCAGAGGGAAAAGCAGGCGGCGGTACTCTGGCTGCTGAGCTTTTTTTCCAAGGGGCAGACCATAGATGCGGACGCCTTGAGCGCCCATGTGGCAACAACGCTGGAGGGAAGCGAACTGCCCGTGCCGCTGCTGGGCTATGCCGCCGCGCATGGGGGCGTTGCGTCTACTGTGGCCGCAGATGCGGACTGGCAGCAGGAGTTTTTTCGCCTTTGCAATCCGTCTGCCGAGGTGCTCAACGTCAGCGGCGCCAGTCGTCAGGAAACGCTGACGCAGTGGGCGGCGGACTGGCTCCGGGAAAATCTGGCTTTTACGGATTATTTGCGGGTAAAACTTGGCGCAACCTTTTGCAACGGGGCACTGAACAGCCTGCCGAGGCGGGAGTTTTTTCCGGGGCTGCGCGAGGCCTTTGAGAAAGCACAGGCGCAGAGCTATGTCTTTTGATCAAGAAAATGTACGCAGACCTCTCTCCCGCTCTGCTGGAGTTACAGGTTTGTGACGACGGGGCGCGGGCCTTTTTTCAGGTGCGGGAGGGTCGGCCGCATATTGCGGGGTTCTATACCAAGGCGCAGGCTGTCAGTCAGAACAAGGCCATTCAGCAGGCCGCCCGGCGTGCCTGCGGGAAGTAAACGCTGCTTCGACTGTCGCACAGGTTGGAGAATGTTTTTTTGTGGCTCGTTGAGCCGATAACTGACGTATTTTTTCCGGCAGGGGAGAGGATTGTGAAGCCGTGAAGTTCATGCAGCTGCGGGGTGCGGCTGTTCAGGAGATTCTGGGGGGAGCCCCTCCTCTGAGACCGGATCGTCGTTCCGGGCGTGGCAATGGCTTCCAGAGTGTTTTGCCTTCGCAGCGGGCAAAAGCCGGGCGGCGGCACAGCGTCGCAAAGTCAAAACTGGGCGGAAAAACAGCATTTCCCCCGCGAAACGACAGGCCGTAGGGTTTGAAGCGCAACGCGTTTCAAACTGAAATTGCTCTAGTAACGGAGATGCTATACAGGCAGGCGGGCAATGCGGCAAGACAAGGCCCCTTCTGACGCCGCTGGGCGGCAGAGGGGAGGGGCGGGGAAGAGGAGTGCGGCCTCCGCGCCGGGGGCCGTCCGGGCAGGTTGCAGGCATGCGCTGCCGTAGATGGTTCGCTGCCTCCGTATCAGTGCTTACAGTCAGTGGGCAGACCGGACAGGGGGGCCGGTCTGCCCTTGCTGGAAGGCCGGGCGGTTACAGGTGTTCGCTGTCCGCCTGCACCGTCCGCATGCGGGACAGTACGGCATTCCGGGACTGGTTGGCATAGCAGTAGGCACAGAAATGCATGCAGGTATTGTAGGTTCCGATATCCTTGCTGGGGGCGCAGCCACAGTGTTTCCGTTGCCCGCTGTCCTTGGTACTTCCAATCTGTGCGGAAGGGGCTTTCAGTGGGACGAGGGAACCCTGTTCCCTGCCGCGGGCAGCCCTGCCGCAGGCTTTTTGGAATGTCGCGCAGTCAGGACAAAGACGTAGCAGCAGTTCTGGATCTATACATTTATTATGTCCGATGCCAAGAGACTGTAAATCTATGGATTCCGCACAGGTCGCAAGGTGCAGACGGGAAGGCAGAGCGCGTTCCATCTCGACAATACCCCTGGCCAGTTGTTGCATTTCTTCTTCAGACGGGGCGCGCAGCCTGGCATCCAGTTTGCCGAGTTCGCGTTTGGCTTTAGCGTACCAGTCCACAAAGCTGAAAACAAGTTTTTCGGTATATGGGGCAAGTTCCTTGCCGATGGCGTAAAGCCGATCCAGCGTATTTTCCAGCGTCAGCGGGCCGCCCAGTATGATGGGATCGAACCGCCAGATAACACGATGTTTTCCGATCTGATCGGAAAGGCGCTTGAATAGATCAAGGCGCTGCCGCAAGCGTGGCAGCCCCGGTTCCAGTGCCATTTCCTCATAGTCATTCAGTGTATATTGAAAATAGAACTGGTAGTTTCGTGAGGCAATCTCGGCAAGATGGGGCAGGAGGGCTGCGGGGTTTTTGCTCCAGAAGACAAATACCCGGCTACGCTCAAAGGAAACATACTGTTGTTGCCGCGCGTTGAAAGGATTTGTCCACAGGCAGTAGCCGGCACGCAGTCGGTTCATGAACCATTCGGCATGAAAGGCCGGAATATCCGTGGCTCTGCTGGCGGAGATGACAAGAGGCGCTATGGCTTTTTGTCGACCTTGCGACGTTTCGACGTCAGTTTCAGACCTTTTCATGCTTAGTTCCCTTAGCGCTGAAGATAGTGGATGACAGGTTCCGCGTTAATTTTTTTGTAGGAAGTTCCTGTATTGTAATCATCATATATGTATGCAATTTTTTTTCATTAATGGCCTTGTAAATGCGCAATGTTTGACACAGAAAGTGCATATGTAGTGCGGGATATCCATTAGATACGTGGATATGTGTTCTTGTGTGTCTGTTATGCTTGGGAAATTTCCCGTGTCAAGCAGGTCGGTAAAATTTTTCCCAAGATAACTTTCCCCTAGCAAAAATTTTTTATTATAAAAATGGTAGTGATGCACTTCAGCAATCATATTGCAGATAGCCTCTGCTTTATTTATGTCGTCTATTGATGCCCCGCGCTTTGAAAGGATAAGCAGCAGGGGAGATGACAGCTTATTGCTAGGTAGATTTATGATGAAATTTTTTATCGATTCCCAAGGAATATCTGAGATAGATTTGGGGAATATTATAATATTGTAATATGGTAACATGTCATATGGCGTCGTTTCGTTTATATCTTTGCAGGTGAAGTATGTTGTTATGTTTGGGAATGTATATTCTTGTGTGCTTTTCCAATCAGTAATATCTATTCCATGGTACGATATGTTCAAAAGTTTTGAGTGTGGAGAATAGGCATAGTTGAGGCCTACAAGATCTAGCATAGCGCCGCAACCTATGGAAAGAACGGATATGTTTTTTGTAAAAGATGTAAGAAATTTTAATGCGTCACGATAGATTTGTCTGTATTCGACACAGTATGGAAGCGCATATTTCAGCAAATAAAATGCGCGGTGGATCTCGTGAGAGTAATCAGGATTCCAGCTGTCTGAAAAGGCGTTTTGTATGAAGCAGCGTTCCTCTTGCGACATCTTTTCAACAGCAAATTTAAACAGAGAAAATTTGTTTTCCAGAATATATTGCAGGAATTCCTCCAAATAGGGAGAGGAAATGCATAAAGGGAGGGGATCCTGAGTGTTTTTCATCGTTTTCTCCTTGTAGATTAGCTGGTTGGAGGATATTTGTTACCGTGCCGTGCGGGGAATAAAATGTTCTCATGGTATATTTTGTTATCTATAATTATATAGTTTTTCAAATATGTCCACCATTCTTGCCTCTTCTCGTAAGGTTTCCCGTGTTGTGCAGGGATGACGAGACTTCCGGCTCTGGTTCATCCTGTGTGGCATTTGTAAATTTTTTAAAGCTTTTGCTATATTATAGCAGAAAGCTTGCATGTCCTTGGACAGCCAAGAAGCGGTTCTGTCCCCTGAAAAAAATTTTTTCCGATGCCCGCGATTCCTCGCTCTGTCTCCGGCGCTGTTCCTGCATGGCCGCAAAGATTGCCGTTGATTCCTGAATCTCTCCGACTTCCGGCCCGTTGCGAAAAATATCGTCGTATGAGGCACTCCGTCTTTTATCATTGCGCGCTGGGCGAGCATTTTCAGTTATACGGCCTGTCGTTTCGCCCAAAAAACGCGGTTTTTCCGCCCGCTTTTGGACGGACGACGGGGAAGAAAACCTTTTTGCTTGCGGCAAAAAGTGTTTTCTTCCCCTCAGACTCCCCCATCTTCCCCAAAACCCGCCGCATGGGCGGCGCATGGGGTAATGGTCTGATTGGCTGTAGTTTTAAATTGTGATAGAGCGTTTTGCCTTTTTCAAGGGGAAAACGCTTTAAAAAAACATTCCAAAAAATGAAAATACCATGCTCACTAAAGGTTGCAGCAAAGACCCCCAGAACAAATCAAACAGTGTCCCAAAAAGATGAATCGTCAGATTTGACAATGTATAAAGAGGATGCGCAATAATACTTACAATTGTTCCGAATGTTCCGCAAAATAATGCCAGGAAGAATCCGAGCGCCAGCTGATAGATTACCCAGAGAAAGTATAGGGCTCCTATATCGGAAGCGCCCATGTCGCTCATATCGCTGTAATTTCCAATGGCGGAAAAGAATTTGTCCGGGATTGATATGATATATGCAAGGTTATACAAAAAATTTGAAACGCCATCTAGTTTAAAAAACAGCAGATATGGAAATTCTGCTTCGCCTCTGGAATTCCTTGCAAAAAGAGCATACGATATATAGTCATTGGCAAAGTCTACAGCGCCGCTGCGAATGATGCCCGCATCGACCTCTTCTCTCTTTGGTCGTTGATTCCCCTTGAAAAGCTGACTTATTGATGTTTCTTTCTGTATCGTTGCAAAGAGTGCATCGGCCTCTATAACATCAACGTATACAGGATAATTTTTTGCCTTTGGAAACATTTCCACCTGCACAAACATGCCAGAAGCGGCCATTGCCCCCGCAGGGGAGAACAACAACAGGAACAGAACAAGCCTCATTAATCCTTTCATAATTCCTCCTGCCGATTAGAGTGTTTGCAGTTTGAAGCGCGTCTCGTTTCAAACCATCCGCCCTGTCATTTCGGAAAAAGCGCGCTGGGGAAGGGATGGGGGGCCTGGGGGGAAGGACTACAAGAACGCCTTTCCTTCGGAAAGGCTGGGACCTCTCGCGCGAGCAGCGACCGGATGGCGGCCGCGGGCCGTGTCCGCCAGGCGACAGCCTTACGGGCATCGACAGCAGAGATAAGGGGTTTCCCTTCCCCCCAGTAACGCATGAAAGGCGATCATATCGGCGACGCGAGGAGGCGCTGATACTCCGTTTCGAGATAGGCGTCGAGTTTTCCGGCGTCGATATGTCCGCATTTCAGGAGCTGCCGCATCTCCTTGTATGCCAGAAGGCCGAAGCGCACCCAGGCAATCAGATTGGTGTGGAGCAGGTATGTGACGAGGTTGCCATTGGAACGCAGCGCGGCGTCGCCCGCATCCATCAGGCACAGCACCCCGTGGGCGACAAAAAGCATGCGTTGCAGCTCCGGGGTCATTCTGAGGGCCGTCTGCAGCTCCAGTTTTTCATGGTTGACGAAATGGCGCTTTACCATGTGCATGACCCGCACCATCAGTTCCACTAACAGCACGGGCACGGCAAGCGCCATGCCGTGGCGGAAGTCGTAGCCCTGTTCGAAAACTTTGGTGCAGATGGTGGCGAAGTCCTGTCGGTGTTGTCCGAATTGCCCGACGTTGACGAATTGCAGCAGATTAAAGAAGGGAATGGGGATGCCGGAGCCCCGCGCGGAAGCGCCCGAAGAACCGGCGACATCCGAGAAGAGATGCCCCACCCAGTTGACGAAACCGGCAAATATCTTGCTTGCCGCCGTCCCGCCGCACAGCTCGCCCGCGGCGTCGACAGAGAACAGGCTGCCGCCGGAGGCAAAATAGGCCTTGCCGGTGAACTGCGTCAGAATGGCGGTGAACAGGCCCAGAAGATCCGGGGAGTGAGACAGGCTTTTCAGATGATGGTTGGACGCGCTCATGCGAAAGGCCTGCCCCACATCCACGCTGTGGCGGTGGTCATAGCCGACCTTGAAGGTGCGCTCCAGAAAGCCGATGGCGCTTTTTGTCGGATCGCTTCCTTCATTGGGCGTCCAGCCGCAGAGTTTGGCGAATCCCTGTACGGCCGTGTCCGCGGCTTTGTCTGACAGGGCGCCTATGTAGCCTGTGCCGGGGGCCCCTACCAGAAAGATATCCACCAGACCGCCAAGCAGTCCGCTTGTGCCCGCAATCATGTAGTCGAGGGCATCGCAGCGAGGCTGTTTATAGGTGAATTCGTCTTCCAGCTGTTTGCGCAGAGCCGCGACGCCTTCGCGCGACAGCAGCTGATCAAGGCGTCTTTCGCAGTCTACCTGATGGCGCGCGGCGTACTCCTTGTGAATGCGCAGCAGCGCGTCGAGATCGTCCGCCTCATCCAGCACCTCAAGGCGTTCGAACTCCGGCCGCCGAACAGGGGGAAGCGGTCGGCAAGGGGCGGCGAGGCGGTCGGCTTCCGCCGCAAGCTGCGGCAGCGGGGTTTTCGCGGACGACAGCTTTGCAAGAAGTTCGTCCGCTTCGGCAAGAAGCGCGTCGTTTTCCTGCAAATCTCTGTCGAGCCGGTCTCCCCCGCGCCGGAGTCTGTTCAGTGCCTGCGCGGCCTTGTCCAGCACCTGCTTTCCTTTCTGGAGACGATGGTGATGGATGAAGGCCAGCTTTTCAAATGGAGAATTGGCCATGGCGTTTTACTTGCGGAAGAAGTTGCCCAGGTTTTGCAGTCCCTGGCGGGCCAGAGAGGCGGCTGAAAAATAGTCCAGCCGCTTCAGCACGTCGGCGAGATACGCGGCGTCGTCGCGCGAGAGATCGTTGCGCAGCGCGTAGATTTCGCCGTTTTCCTTGCTTTCCGGATCGGTTCTCTTTTCGTAGAACGCCAGCACGCCCTCGTAGAACTCCTGCGTGGTCGGGGTGTTGGTGATGGCCTTGAGACGTTCCACGTCGAGTCGGTGCGGCAGGCCCTGACGCAGCGCCGTAAGTTCCGCATAACGGCTTTCCTGAGACAGACACGCGCCGCCGCCGCTCATGACGCGCAGCCGGGCTATCAGCGCCCGCAGGCGGGCCTGCTGTTCTTCTATGAGCGCGGTGCGCTCCTCGCTTTTTGCGATTTCTTCGGCAAGCTGCGTCGTAAAATAGTTGATGTCCTGCATCAGCATGTTGATGCTTTTTTGCAGATGCTTGTTGACCGCAAGCAGCAGGGCTTCCTTGCGCTTGCGCTTGTCAATTTCGTTCTGGCCGGTCAGGTGCTCGACGCCCTTCTTGGCGCCGAGGCCGAGCAGGATGACGGCCCCTATGCCGGTCACCATGCTCGACAGCCCGAACAATCCGCCGAGCCCCAGCGTGGCCAGCCCCGACGTAATGCCCGCGGCGCTCAGGCCGATGACGGAGCCGGAGAAATACAGGGCCGCCAGCGGAACCCCGACGGCCGCCGCCCCCTTGGCGATGTTGCGGAAGCCCGCTTCGAGGGCCGAGTCGTCCGTATCGTCGTCAAATATCTTGCGGTCGTTGTCGATAGCCTGTTTGAACAGGCCCATCTGTTCGTCGGAGATATGGCACAGTCTGGCGAATTCCCTGATAAACGGGACGTTCTGATAGTCGGCGTCGTCTTTGACCTGCATCTGAATATAGATGAGGTCCTTCATCAGCGAGAACTGAATTTCCTGTCTCGCCAGATCGTCCAGCGGGGCGCACATCTCGGCGACGAGCTGCTCCGTGGGCTCGGTCTGGCTCTGGTAACACAGCAGGGCAAAGCGCTCTTCGGCGGGCATTTCAAGGCGGGCGATCAGAGAATAGAGCTGGCTGAACTCCTGTTCGTCAATCTGGCCGTCGTCGTCCAGCATGGAGTTAACCACGATCTTCAGATAGGTCTTTCTGATCTCGATGGGCATGGCTTCCAGGGAGCGGCGTTCCAGTCTGGGTTCTTCCTGACTTTCCGCCTGTTCCCGGCTGGCGGCGCTCAGTTCGGTAAGCCACTGCGCCAGGGCCTCATAATTAATGTCCGTGGCGTTTTTGATGTCCCATGATTCTCCCGCTGTCGTCGTGATGCGAACATATTTTGAGACAATTTCCTTGCCTTTCTTGTTGACGGAGACATCGCATTTGTATTCGGCGGCCTGGATAGCCGCAAAATCTACCTGATGGGGATCCTGAAGAAGTTCCTTGTAGAACAGGGTGTCCCGCGTCAGCAGAATCCCGTCGCCGGCGCCTCCCCACAAGGTCGTGTCAAAGACCAGCAGAACCTGATTGGGCGCGACCTGCTTGCGGGCGATGCCCTCGATGGCGCCGTTTATTTTCTTTTCCGGTATGTTGGGGGCAAGGTAGGCGCTGCCCGTGAACACATCGCCATAACTTTGAGAAATAATGGAAAAAGTGCTCTTTGACATAGTATCTCCCAGATGTTTTGCGACGTTTCCGCTCCCGGCGCGGGGAAGGGCCGCTGTCTGTCTCCCCCGCGCGTTTCCGGGAGGGGGAATATGTCTGTGATTTTTGAGCGGGAGAGTTCCGTCTTATGGAATCCTGACGGACTGTTGAGGATTGATATTCAAATTGGGGCGCAGGAGGCGCATATGGGGGAACCGCAGGATAAAACCGTAGTAAAAAACAGGGTAATAAGCAAGTATTGGCATAAAATGCCGGAAAATGCGCCGCAAGGACCGCGTCCCAGCGCCGTCCGCCCGAAGCGAGAGGAAGAACCGCGGTTTTTCCGCGAAACGACAGGCCGTATGGTTTGAAATGCGCAGCGTTTTGAACTGAAAATGTTTCAGGGCGTAGCGATGGTAATTTTTTCTATTTATTTTAGCTAAATATAAAATACAGATTACACATGGCCCTTGAAATGTACTTGCCACAAGGCCTGTGTTTTCTCTGAAAAAGCGCGTTGGGGGAAGGATGGGGGGCCTGGGGGGAAGGAAACAGCCCTTGCGCGCTAGCCAAGGGGGTTTCCTTCCCCCCAGTAACACAGCCAGCCGCAAGGGCCGTGCCCGTTAGGCGACAGCCTTACGGGCATCGACAGCAGAGATAAGGGGATTTCCTTCCCCCCGGAAATAAACTGCGGATGGAGCGCGTTCTAGAACCAGAAGCGGATCTGGCCCGGATGCGTGCGGGCCAGTTGCAGGCATTCCGCCGTGGAGAGCTCGTTGCCTCTGTCCATTCTGACGGTCAGGGTCGCGTCGGGCTGAAGGCCGGCGGCGACGGTCAGCAGTTCGGTAACCGTGTAGCGGCGATGGCGCATGTCTACGATAAGGGAGCCCCCGGCCTGGGCAATCTGGCGCAGTTCGCTTACGCTTTTTTCGCCCGCCATGCAGGGGGCGGCACACAGCAGGACGGCGAGGCCGGCGCAAAACAGGGTCTTTTTCATGCGGGCTCCTTTCAAATGGGTGAAGTTCCCTCATGGTAGCGCAGGAAGGGGAAAAAGGACAGTCCGGCGAGCCCCCTTTCCGGCGGATTTCCCCCTGCCGAGCGGAGAAACCGCGCTTCGGCCTCCTGACGCGCGAGCGGGGCGGGCAATTTCCTTTATACAGAAAATCAATTGACGATATGCAATGCCGCGCTTTGCCGCCTGCCGGGCAGAGCGTCAGCCGGGGAACGCGCCTCTTGCGGAGACATGCCGCAAGGGGCGCGCGTTGTTTGGGGGCGGACGTTTTCCGGCCGTTTCCAGCGGGGCGCGGCGTTGTTTCCCCGGTCTTTGTTTTTCTGCCCGGAGCGTCGCCGGGCCCGCGCTGAAAAATAAAAAAGGGGGATTCCATCTTATGGAATCGCGCGCGCTTACAACGGCAGCAGAACGAGAGCCGTTTCGACGGCGAGGCGCGGGGTTTGCCGCGCCGTTTTGAAGGTGCGCATAAAAAGGAATGTTGTCGTGAACATCAGAGAACTGATTGCAAAGAATTTCCTGGTGGCGATTGCGACGGTAGTCATCATGCTGCTGCTGATCCGCGGGGGAGCTGGGGACCGCCCCTTTATGGTTAATGTTCTCGCCTTTATAGCGGGAACCGCTCTGGGCTTCATAGGCGGCGTGCTCTCTCACAGGTTGGGGAGAGCTTTACCCTTTCTGTATAGCGGCATCGCGTCGAGGCTTAATCTTCAGAATTCGGAATGGTTCTGGCAGCTGGGGCCGGCGCTGATCGGCATTTTACTCGGCGGCTGTCTGGGCGGGGGCATCATTATTAAGGCGTTTCAATAGCCGGCTGAAAAAGACTGGAGAAGAATGCTATGGACGCATGCGACATTGTGCGGTCGTTTGTTTTCAGTAACGACAGAATCAGCGTTTACCCGCGCATAACGTCGAAAGCCGCGGAAGGCGCGATAAGCAAGTATGCGGAGGACGTCGACCCCGACGACATCCTGTTTCTGCTGGACGAGAGCATGCTGTGCAACGGAAAGGAAGGTGTCCTGCTGACGCGCGACAGGGTGCTCTCCAAGTTCATGCTGCAAGACGCCAGCGAGTTCCAGCTTGCGAACATAAGGTCCGTGGAAGCCAAAAGGAAAAAAATATTTATTAATAATCAGGAATTTGCCGATCTCTACTTTGTCTCCGGAGAAGAATGCGGGCGCATTGCCGAGCTGATCGCGCGCGTGGCGGAGCTTGCCCGAAAGGACGGGCGGCAGAAAAGCGGCGTCGCGGAGGCCGCCGCGCCGCGGACGACGGAAAGCGCAGCCCGGTCTATTGACGTGGACCGGCTTCTTGGGCGCAATCTCTTTTATCTTTACGGTAACAAACTGCGCGGCAGCATTTTGAAATTCGCCGCCGTCAACACGATCGGAACCTTCGTCGAGCGGGCGCTGGCAGAAAAATGGGAACCGGACAGGCGCAGCCCCTTTGATGAAAACGCGGAATACAAGGCCTTTACAACCGCAACCTGCAATTTTATCGATCTGGCCATTTCGGCGCACAAACTGCCGCTGCAGGCGGGGGACGGCGTCGGGGTCGAGCTTTTTCTGCAGACCAAGGCGACCTTTGAGCTGCTTGTCTTCATTATGGGGCGCACGCAGCACATGCTGTATTCAAATCTTTCCGACAAAGAAGCGCAGAATTTCATGGCGGGGCTGACAGCGGAGATTTTCCTCAAGCATTTCGTACAGCTCTACGCGGACTATGAAACAGGGCGTATGCCGGCGGCCAGTCTTGGCGATTTGGGCAGGCGCAAAGGCGTTATGAATATTGTGCTAAAGGAGATGAAGTTCAAATTAAATTTTTACAGCAGAGATTATCCTGATTTTCCGTTGATTTTTCTGTATGCCCCCCTGGGAGAAACCGAGTTTACGGACTGCATGCGCAAAGAATATTTTCACTGCGACACGTATCTGGAGACGTTCGTCGCCGAGGCGGACGAAAAGATCGAGGCGATTCTTATGGAGCTGATTTCCTGACGGGCGGCCCTCAAAAGGCCAGAGCGTTTTGCCTTTGAAAAAGGAGAAACGCGAGGTGGCACAGCGCCGCCCGGCCAGAAGCGAGGGGAAGGACAGCGCTTTTTCGCGAAGCGACAGACCGCATGGTTTGAGACGCGCGGCGTTTCAGACTGAAAATGCTCCGGGGCGTAGCAACTTAATTTTTTTTCTGTTTATTTTAACTGAATATAAAATGCAGACTGCAATGCCCTTGAAATGTGCGCGCCACATGGCCTGTGTCTTTTCTGAAAAAGCGCGTTGGGGGAAGGATGGGGGGCCTGGGGGGAAGGAAACAGCCCTTGCGCGCTAGCCGCGACCGAAGGCGGCCGCAGGCCGTGCCCGTTGCGACGAAGGAAGCTACGGGCATCGACAGCAGAGATAAGGGGGTTTCCTTCCCCCCGGAAGAACAATGCGGCGTTAACGGGGCCCTAGAGCGTTTCAGCTTTGAAAAAGGTGAAACGCGAGGCGGCGGCACAGCGCCGCCCGGCCCAAAGTGAGCGGAAAAACCGCGTTTTTTCCGCGAAACGACAGGCCGTATGGTTTGAAGCGCGCAGCGTTTCAAACTGAAAATGCTCTAGACGCGCATCAGCTGAATGATTTTTTCCGCCATGAGCATCACTTCCCGGCGGGTGCTCAGGTCGAGCGAGTCAAGAGAGGGGGGCGCGGCGGGAGACGCGGCGGCCCGCTCCCTATCTTCCTGCGTCTGAAACAGCACGTACACGGGGCAGCCCAGCAGCGCCGCCATCTGTTCGAGACGCGGGAACCGGGGCGCGACCAGACCCCGCTCAATGCGTGAAAGCGAGTCCGCGCCAATACCGAGCCGTTCGGCAAATTCGGCCTGATTCCAGCCCATGAGCCGCCGCCGCGCGGTAATGTTCGCCCCCACGATTGTCGCGAGCCGTTGCTTTTTCCGTTCGGCCACACTGACCTCCTTTCCTGCCGGGAGAGGGTACATGGGAAAATTACGGCGCGACACAGCATGAAAAGCAATTATTGACATTTAATCCGTTATTGTTATTCTTGTTTTTAGCATATATTCTATAAGAATATAACTGCCTGATGTTCTTTGATAATGTAAAAGTGTCGGCATCTTTTGTTCATGTCTCTTGCTTATGTTCTTGTGCTGCGATATATTGCGACGTTGCGCGTCGTATTGTTTATTCTTTTGCTTAAGACGTAGCTATGTTGAACGTCTTGTTCTCTTTTTATTTCCTATTTTGTAAAATAGAAAAATCTTCATTGCCGCGCCCCGTGCATTTGCGCGGCAGACGCGCGGCTCCGGTAAAAAAAACAGGGAAGTTTTTACAGAATTCCGTCTGATGGAATGGTCGTCCCGTAAAATCGAACGCCGAATATTTTACGCTGTTCCGGACAGGACTGAGAAAGCGCATGTCAAGAGGAGTTTCATGCCAGTCAAGCACGATATGGATTCAACAACAGGGGTCAAACTGCTCCGGCTTTTTCTGCGGCTCATGGCCGACAGAAACAGACATTTCCAGGCGGATCTCGCGGTCTGGCTCAACTGTTCCAAGCAGACGATCATACGGCTCATGCGCGAAATAGAGGGCGTTGTCGGCGACAGGCTGAAAATGGGCATGGATGATCGCCGCCGCTGGTATCAGCTTTGTCCGGATTCCCGGATGCCGCTGGGGCTGGATTGCGAGGAGCTGCGTTTTCTGCACATCTGCCGCGACATGGCAAGCTCGTATCTGCCGGCGCAGGTGCGGCGGCGCGTGGAGGACAGCCTTTTCCGGCTGGCCATGCAGCTGGCGGACACCTCCGCCATTCAGGACGGCGGAGGGCAGACCGCGCGTTTTGCCTTTTTCAGCAAGGGGCGCATAGATTACACGCCGCATTTTTCGCATATAGACCTGCTGCTCAGGGCCAAGGAGGATGGCCGCGTCTGCCGCATTCTCTACAAGGCGGCCGGACGCCGCGAGGAAAAGGAACACCGCTTTGTCGTCGGCCGTATGCTCTGCATGAACGGGGCCATCTATGCCCTTGGTTCGGATCTGGAAGACGACGAGCTGACGGTGCGGCGCATTGTCAGTCTGGCGGTGCATCGGATTCTGGAAGTCAGTCTGACGGATCACATCTCGACGCTTGCCGTTCCTGAGGCGAATCCCGGTATGTTCGGGCTGCCCTGGCACGAGCCGCGGCATTTTCGCATTCGTTTTGCGCCGGGCAAGGTTTCCGATTACGTGCGCGAACGCATCTGGGCCGACGAGCAGCGTCTGGAAGATTTGCCCGACGGCGGCGTTCTGCTGGAAATAACCACGTGCAGCGAGCCGGAGCTGCTGGCGTGGGTTCGCAGCTTCGGGGACAGCGCCGAGCTGCTGGACGCCAAAACGCCCGCGGAGGGTGAGAAGCATGATCGGCATGCCGAAGATTCCCTGTAGCCGCTGCGGTTCTAAAAATACGGAACTGCGGGACAGCCCGCGGGACGGCCCGCTGCCGCTCAGACTGGCGGAACGCCTTCTGCGGCCGCTCCGGCCGGGCGGCATGGCCGGCCGTCAGGCGGTCGTCTGCCGGGACTGCGGGCACGTGTTTCTGGTTCAGGTGCGTTAGGGGCTGTTATACTAAATGGTTTTTCTGGGGGGAAGGAAACCCCCTTATCTCTGCTGTCGATGCCCGTAAGGCTGTCGCCTGACGGGCACGGCCTGCGGCTGCCATTCGGCCGCGGCCGGTTGTGTTACTGGGGGGAAGGAAACCCCCTTGGCTAGCGCGCAAGGGCTGTTTCCTTCCCCCCAGGCCCCCCATCCTTCCCCCAACGCGCTTTTTCAGAGGGAAGAGTGGCTATCTATTTATATTTGTTTGATAAATAGAGAAATTCCGCTGCCGACGTCTTTTTCGCCGCAGCGGCGCGGCTGTTTTTCCGGCAGCGAGCCGGAACTGGAAGGAGGAGCATTGCATTATGAACTATCGTTATCTGGATGCGGAGCTGGCCGCCCGGCTTGAGGAGATCGGGCAGGCCTATGACGCGGCGCTCGCCCGGCGGGAAGAGGCGGCGGATGTCTTTTCCGTCGTCATCATCGGGCAGCAGAACAACGGCAAAAGCACGTTGTGCAACGCCCTGTGCCGGGACTGGGACAACCGGAAGTTTCCCGTGGCCGACAGGCGGCTGACAAGCTCCGTGCAGGAAGAGCTGGACGAGGATTCCGGCATTCTGTACGTGGACACGCCCGGCTTCAGCTCCGCCACGACAAGCGACGACGAAAGGGCGCGGGCCGAGTGGATTCGGGCGAATCTGCTGATTTTTGTTCACAGCATCCGTTCCGGCGAGCTGGACGCGGACGAAGTGCGGATTCTGCAGTCGCTGGAATCCGCCGTATCCGATCTGGACCGCCGGCTTTTTGTGGCCTGCAGCAAGGCGGGCGGGGAGAATCCCGACAACCTGCGCCTCAAGATGGAGAGCGTCAGAACGCAGATTCGGGAGCTCGTCGGCATCGACCCCGCCATAGAGGCCGTGGACAGCGTTTTTTACCAGAAGGGCATGGAAAAAGGGAACGAGCAGCTTGTGGCGTCCACAAATATTCCCCGGCTGCTGGACTGGATTGCGGCGGGCAGAAACATGCCGTCCTCGCTGGAGACCTTTTTGCGGAAGACCGGCGACGAGTACGCGCGCCTGCTCGAACAGGCGCGGGACAGGCAGCGGGCGGACATGGACGGCATGAACAGCCGCAGGCAGAGCGACAAAAACAGGATGCTCTCCTGCTGGACAAGTCATGAATCAAGCGTGCGGGACGCATGGAACAGATGCGCCCGCTACAAGTAGCCAGGACAAGGGGGTAGTTGTATGCCGTTTCCTGTTGCCATCGTCGCCTGGGGCGTGGGCGCCGTCGTTGCGGGCGCCGTCGCCAAGGCCGTATATGAGGATCATTCCGATTATTCCGATTATTCCGACCATTCCGATTATTCCGACGCCGCGGAACGCCGCAGGCGCGAGGAAGAGGCGCGGGAGAGAGAAAGACGCGAAAATCTGCGTCTGGCCCGCGAAAACATGCGGCAGACGCTGGATCTGGTGCGCAGCTCCATGACGGATGCGGCGGGCCCGAAGGGCAAGGCCGCCTTCAAGGACTGGGATTTGTCCGAGGAGATGTTTTCCTACGAAGATTTTGACAGGGAATTTGCCGCGCTGGACAAAGAAACCCGGAAGCGCGTCGGGAATGCCCTGCACCGCGCCTTCAACGACGAGGAAGAAAGGCGGCAGAAGGAGCTGGACGAAGTCAACAGTCTGTTGCGGCGCGTCGCCCAGGCCAGGCTGACGGAGAAGTAGCCATGCCGACCATGCAGGAATCGTTGCGGGCCTTCAGCGATCGCCTTCTTGCTGTCAGCGCGAACCTTGAGCAGCAGAAAAACGCCGTGGGGCGGGCGGAAAACGAGGTTTTCGAGATTCTGGAGCAGGCCGCCGCAGCCTTTGCGCCGACGGCGGACGAGCAGTCGCCCGCCGGGGAATCAAACGCCCTGCGGGAAACCGTCAACCGTGTCTTCTCCGATTTTACGGACGGCATCCGGCGCTGGAAGCAGGAAATGGCGGAGCGTTCGGAGGTTCGCAACAGGCTGGAGGACATGGGCGCGGGGCTGATTGTGGTGGTGTTCGGCCGCACCAATGCGGGCAAGAGCACGCTCGGCAACTTCCTGCGGGGCAGGCAGCTGCGCGAAGCCGCGTTCGACAATGCCTGGAAGCGCGGCGACTTCCCCCTCGGCCCCATCTCCGTCATCGAACGGGGCAAGGATGCGGAAGCGACGTCCGACGCGACATGGTTTGCCGAGGGCAGCGTGGAAACAACGCGCGAGGCGCAGATGTTCTGTCTGCCCGGCCTGCTCTGGCTGGATACGCCGGGTTTCGGCTCGGTCAATGACGGGACGCTGGGCGCGCTGGCCCGCAAGTACGTCAAGCGGGCGGATCTTGTCGTCTATCTGGACGATTCCGACAATCCCGGTCTGGAGAATATCACGGCGCGCCTCGTGGAAGTGATGTCGGAAGGGCGCTGCACGCTGGTGGCCATCAATCATTCGGACAGGAAACGGCTTGTCGGGGAAGACAGCGGGGATTTCGTCTTTGACGAAAAGGGCATGCCGCAGACCTTCCTGGCTCCCAAATCGCCCGAAGATCGGGCCGCTCAGGAAGACTACCTGACGGGCCTGCTGCGGCGGCGTCTGAAGGGGCAGTCCGTGGACGCCGTCAGCATCTCCATGAAGCTGGCCTGCATGGCCGTGGAAAACAACGACGAGGAGCAGTTCCGGGGCAGCAATGTGCAGGCGCTCCTTTCCCGGATTCTGGGGCTGATTCCTGACAACGAGGCGGTGACGCGCCTCAAGTATCAGGAAGCCGTGCGCAACTGCATGGCCCTTGTGGACATGGTGCGCGGCGGGGCGGACGCTTCCGGGCAGGGCTGCACGCTGGCCGGGCTGGAACGTCAGCTTGCCGCGCTGGAGGAGCGCATACGCGCGACAGAGGCGGCCTTTGACGTGGAAAACGAGACGCGGGCCATTGTCGCCCCGATTCTGCTGTGCGTGCGGGAGCAGTTGCACGCGCTTTTGCAGGCGGCAAAGGACGGCCCCGAATCCGCCGGAGAGGAGGCCCTTCCGCCGGGCGCGTCGGGACTGTTCGCGGGGCTGACGGGAGCCCTGGCCGCCCTGAAGGCCGCCGACGGAAAACATGGAGACGAGCGGCGCGTCGATCTCGCGCCTCTCATGGAGGAGGCGGGCCGCGTCGCCCTGCGGGGCGTGGAGGACAGGGCCCGGCAGCTGCTCAGCGATCTCTGGGTTCAGCCCGCGGCGGAAATACGGCGGAATTTTCCGACCGCGGAGGCCGCCGTCATCAGAAAGAAGACGGAAAAGCACGTCTACGAGGTCACGGAAACGGAAAGTTACGAACGCGATCCCAGCGGATTTTTCGAGCACATAGGCAGCTTTTTCGGCAAACGCTATTACGGCCGCCGTCAGGTCACCCGCCAGAAGGAACTGATTATTGATCTGGGCTTCAACGTGGAGGAAGTCTTTGCGGAGCAGTGCCGCCGGATTGAGGCTGCCTGTACCGACTTCGTGCGTCAGGAAATGGAGCTTATCCGCAGGGAATGCCTGGCGCGGGGGATGGAGGCGGCGCGCGAACGCCGCGCCGTCCTGAGCGAGGCCGGAAAACGGCTGGAGGCCCTGCGCCGGAAGCTGGAGCGGGAATTGCCGCCTTCCGGCCGGGAGGAACAGGCGTGCTGATTCTCCTCCGTTCGACCACGGGCTGCAATCTGCGCTGCCGTTACTGTTCCGTCGCCTGCGGCGAGACGGAGCGGCGCGATCTGACGGAAGATGACTGCCGCCTGCTGCGGGATTCCCTGCCTTCGCTGCTGCGCGAAGGGGAGAGCGTCCGCTTTCTCTGGCATGGCGGGGAGCCGACCCTGCTCGCGCCGGAACGCTTCCGCGCCATGCTGGGCATCCTTTCCGAGCTGGAGCGGGACGGGCATCCGGTGGAATACGCCATGCAGACCAACGGCTTTCGGATTTCGGACGCCTGGCTGGATATTCTCGAACGGCATGCGATCGGCGTGGGGCTGTCGCTGGACGGCCCCGCCGCCCTGCATGATGCCGAGCGCGTCACCCCCGCCGGAGAGGGGAGTTATGCGCGAATCATGGACGGCATGGCGGCCATGCTCGAACGCGGCGTTCCGGTTTCCCTGCTCTGCACGGTGCGCCCGGCGCATCTGGGCAGGGAAGCCGAGCTGCTGGACTGGCTGACGCCGCTGGGTCGTCCCGTTCGCTTCAATCCGCTGCTGCCGCTGGGGCGTTCCGCGGCGGGGCTTGCGCCGGGCGACTATTTCCGTTTTCTGCAACGCCTTCTGGCGCTGGCGCTGGAGCGGCAGGTGTCGCTCAGTATTGAGCCGCTGAGCTGGATGCTCGCTTCCGTCATTACGGACGCGCCGCCGCGCGAATGTTCCTGGGGCGGCAGGTGCGGGCAGTCCGTGTTTGGCTTCGGGCCCGGCGGCGAGGTGCTGGCCTGCAACCGCTCGGACGAGCGCTATGGCAATCTGCGCGAGCGGTCGCTGCGGGCGCTGTACGACGCCGACCCCTGGCGGAAGCGGCGGGAGCGTTCGGCGCGGCTGCGCGCCCGCTGCGGCGACTGCGCCGTATGGCGTTACTGCCACGGCGGCTGTCCTGTCGTGGAAGGGGAAGAACCCGATGCGGCGCGCTGCGAGGCGCGCAGGGCCTTTTTCGACTGGCTGCGCGGCGAAGGGCTGTTTCTTTATCAGCAGTCGCTGGTCCGCCGCCGGAGCGAGCTGCGCGAGCGCCTGCGGCTCCTGCGCCGGAGCAAAGAGGGCCTTGCGCGGCATATGCCGGACGACGCGCCGACGGAGGATGCGTAATGTCCTGTGATTTGCTGCTGGTCAATACGCATCGCCAGTACGGCTTCGAGAGCGGCGCTTTCCGGGACTGGCAGGGCGTCTACCTGCTGGCCGCCTACCTGGAGGAAAACGGCTATGCCGTCCGGGTGCTGTCCGGCTTTGTCCATGAGGTGCTTCCGCTGCTGGAGGCGGAAATTGCCGCGGGCGCGGCGGCCGTGGGCTTTTCCTGCGACTATGAGAATCAGGACGAGGTGACGCAGCTTTCCCGGCATGTGCGGGAACTGCGGCCGCTGCCGGTCATTGTCGGCGGGCCGCAGGCGGTGGCGCTCGGCGAGGACTTTCTGCTGCGGAGCGGGGCGCTGGCCGTGGTGCGCGGCGAGGGCGAACTGCCGCTGCTGGCGCTTATGAACTATATCGCGGACGGCAGCGGACGGCTGGAGGATATCCCCGGCATTGTCTATCTGCATGAAGGGCGGGAGCGCCGCACGCCTCCGCCGCCGCCCATCGCCAACCTCGACGCTCTGCCCTTTGCCGACAGATCGTTCTCGCTTCTCCGGCCGTCCGCGCCGTCTGTTCTGTCTGTTCTGACGGCCCGCGGCTGTCCCTTCCGCTGCTCCTTCTGCTACGAGGGCGGCAATACCCGCTCTGTCCGCTGGCGCAGCGTGGGCAATGTCATGCGGGAGCTGCGGCAGAAGCTGAACGCCGATCCGCGCATCCGCATGGTGCTCTTCACGGACGACGCCTTTACGCTCAATCCGCGCCGGGTGGGGGAGTTTTGCGACGCTCTCGCCGCCTACAGGCGGGAACGGGATTTCGGCTGGTTTGCCGAGGCGCATCCCCGAACCCTGCTGACGCATCCCGAACTGGTGTCCCGCATGGTGGAAGCCGGTCTTGTTTCCCTGCAAATCGGCGTGGAATCCGGCGACAGCCGCACGCTGCGGGCCTACAACAAAAAGACCACTCCGGCCATGATCGAGGAGGCCGTAGACGTCTGCCGTCAGGCCAATCTCCTCCATCTGGTGGGCAATATCATTGTTGGCGGAGCCTTTGAGACGGAAGAAAGCATTGCCCGTTCGCGGGAGTTCGGTCTGCGTCTGCTGGAGCGGGGCGCCGGTATGGCGGAACTGCACGCCATCCATTTCTGGCCTCTGCCCAATACGGCTATGACCCTGCGTCCGCAAGACTTCGGCATGGAGATTCTGGACCCGCAGTCCCGAACGGCCGTTACCGACTACCCGGTGGCGCGCTGCGGCGAGCTGTCTCCGGAGCGGCTTTCCGGTCTGCGGGCCGACATGGACGAGGCGTTCAAAATGCGGGTGCGCGAGCTTGCCCTGCAACTGCCGGCGTCCGCCGTGCTGCGGGTGCTGGGGCATTGGCATCGCTACCGCCAGTATTCCGGTTATGTGGATGCTCTGTCCCGCGTCGACCGCTACCGTCGTTTTTCCCTGCTGCTGGAGCAGGGGGCCGTCCGCAGGCTGGACGATATTCCGCCGGAAGAAATCGGCCTCTGGCATCCGCAGCGTCAGTGCCCGCCGCTGACGCGGGACGGTCGGCATTTTGCCGGCGATCTGCCTGTGGACGCCGAGACGTACCGGGTGCTTGTGGCCTCGGCGGGCCGCATGACCGTGGACGAGGCGGCCGCCTTCTGCTGCATGGCGCGTTCGGATTTTCTCAGGGCGGCGCGGCGTCTGGAAGACAGCCTGGCGCTGGCCTTCTGCCGTTATTAGAGCATTTCAACCTGAACTCTGGCTTCTATCGGGAGGTTGTATGCAGGGATTGTCCGCTTATCAGACCGTCATTCGGGAGGCGCTCCGCGAGCTGGAGCCGCTTGCGGCGCGATACGGCGCGGAGGATTCGTCTCTTGGCAGGGGCGAGGCCGCGAAACTGGCGCAAACATACCGGCAGGCGCGGGAGCATTGCGACGAACGCCTTGAGGCGGATCGCCCCAGGGTCATGCTGTACGGCGTTTACAACGCGGGCAAGAGCACGCTGCTCAACGCGCTGCTCGGCAGAGAGGAGGCGGCCATAGGCGACACGCCGACAACGGCCAGGCTGAGCTCGTATCTGTGGAACGGGTACGAGCTCCTCGACACGCCGGGCATTAACGCGCCCATTGAGCATGAAATCATCAGCCGCGAAGCCCTGACGCGCTGTCAGGTGGTGTTTTTTGTTGTCAGCGCGGCCAATTCCTTTGAAAATATGGCCATTTTTGAGGCCATGCGCGACGTTGCGCGGCAGGGCAAGCGTCTGTTCATCGTGCTGAACGACAAGGAAAACAAAGGGGCGGATCACCCCGATATGACGCGGGTCAGGCAGGCTGTGCAGCGCAATCTTATGGCGGTCGGTTTCGACGCGGAGCAGGCCGCGGCCTTCCGGCTGTGCGTGATCAACGCCAAGTTCGCGCTGCTGGGGCGGCTGCACAGGAATGACAAGCTGGTGGAGTCAAGCGGTATTCTGGAGCTTGAGCGGCTGGCCGTGGAAGAAATCCGCCGGGTCAACGGCTTTGCCCTCGCCGCCGATCTGTGCGGCTACCTGCATGCGGCCTTTGCCCCTCTTGCCGGACAGCTCGCCCGGATCGACGAGGGCGGCGACGCCGTCAGCCGGAACGACTTTTTGCAGGCCCGCAGGGAATACGCCGAGTTCCGCGCGGCGCTGGAAGGCAAAATAAGGAATGAGTGCGCTTCGCTGGAGCGCGCCTTCATGGGCTGTTTCCCGTCGCTGGAGACGGTGACGGCCGCCTCCGTCGGCATGGATGCCGAAAGCGTCGGCGACGGCATCAGGCAGGCGTGGGACAGGCGCGGCGAAGCCGTCGATCAGCTTGTCCGGGAAGAAATCGAACGCTACCGGCATCGGCTTGCCGCGCAGCTGCGGCATATTCTGACGTCGCCGTCCGTCGCGGTTCCGCCGGCTGCCGACGTTCCGGACGGGCAGACGCTGGAGAGCATCCGCAATACGCTGGAACACCGGCCCCGGCCTGCGGAGCCTGCCGCGCCTTCCGTGTCCGGCAACGAGCTGTGCGACAAAGTCGAAGCCGTCGGGAGCATTCTGGGCGGCACGACGCTTGCCACCGCGGTGCTGAAAATTCCCCTGCCGGTGCTGGGACCGCTGAGCATTCCCGCCGGTTTGGCGCTGACCATTCTTCCGCGCATCTTTCGCGCCCTGTTCGGCAAGTCTCAGGCGGAGCTGGAAAACGAACGCATTGAAGCCGAGGCGGCGGAGCGGCGGCGCGTGGAAGAGGAAAACGCCAGAAATATCGCTCTCTGGCGTCAGGAGCTGCGTCACTACTGTCAGGACCTGACGCAGGATTTTCTGCGGGCGGCAAAGGAACGCGCGTCCGCCATGCTTGAGGCCGCCTTTGCCGGCGTGTTTGCCGACGCGGAAGCGGAAATGCTGGCCCGCGAGGCGTCGGGGCGGGAAATTCTTGCGGATGCGGCGCGGCTCCAGACCATTCTGGAGCGTCTGTCCCGCGCCGAAGAGGACCTGCGGGCGCGGGAGGCGTCTCTGTGACGGGCGTTTTCCGCGGCGCGACAGGGGCCCGTCCCTTTTTCGTCTAAGAGCATTTTCAGTTTGAAATGCTTTGCATTTCAAACCATACGGCCTGTCGTTTCGCGGAAAAAACGCGGTTTTTCCGCTCACTTTGGGCCGGGCGGCGCTGTGCCGCCGCCTCGCGTTTCACCTTTTTCAAAGTTGAAATGCTCTAAGGCCCGCCGTTTTTCTTTTCGCGCGCAAGGCCCTTCTGTCTTTCCGGCAGGGGGGTCTTTTTCTTTGCTTTTTTGGCGGGACGATTCCATGCCGTGGAATGCGCTTCCTGTAAGAATGAAGACGCCGCGCGGGCTGACGTCTTCCTGCGAATGCGTAGCGCCCCGCGGCTGCGGCGTCCTGTTGTGTGCCCCTGTCGGCCGCATGGGCCGGACGGACAGGACGCCGTATTCTGCGCGTGATCATCCTCGGCCGGTTCGGCGATCGCTGCGGTCGCGCGGATTCTTTCCGACACATTACAAGGAGCGTCTGGTCATGGGGAATCTTGTTTTTTTAATTATCGCTCTGCTGGCGGGTCTGGTGCTGTTCGGCAGATGGAAAGATTCGTCGGTAAACATGATGGCGGCGGCGGAAGACTCGTTTGCCATGAGGCATTTCGGCTGGCGCTGGAAAACGTTTGACTTTGTGCTGCTGGGGCTGTTCTCATTCAGCCTGAGCATTTTCTATTTTGCCTATACTGCGGCAAAAAGGATGGACACGGCCGACGGCGGGGCGGGTTCTCTGCGCGTCAAGGTGCTGATCTGCATTTTTCTTCTGCTTTATGCGGCGCTGTGCGACGCATCCGCTGTGGAGTTTGCCTCGGAACAGCGCATGTTTGAGGCGGCGGGCGTGATGGTTATTGTCGCTGTGCTGCTGTATCTGGCGGAACTTGTGCTGCTGATTGTTTTTTCCTTCGGCATGAAGAAGCGCCTCGAACAGATGCTTCTGGAGGAGGGCCTGCCCCAGCGGCTTAACGGCTTCCTGTGCTTCTTCTTCCCCATTGTTTACCAGTACTACGTCATTGTAAACGCCGAGAAGCGTCATGCCGCTCTTGCGGCCGTGGCGCGGGCGCAGGTGCAGACGGCGGCCCCCCGGCCGGAGGACGCGCAGCCCGCCGCGCAGGACGATCGTCTGGACAGGCTGCGGCAGCTTGCCGGGCTGAAGGAGCAGGGGGCGCTGTCGGAAGAGGAGTTTCAGGCCGAAAAGAGAAGGATTCTCGGCGAAGACCGGGAGTAACTGTCGCGCAGGGCGGCGACGCCGCATGCGAGAAGAGCGGACAGGCCGTTTTCCCCGCCGGGGAAGACGGCCTGTTTTCGTCATCTTAGAGCATTTTTAGTTTGAAATGCTTTGCATTTCAAACCATACGGCCTGTCGTTTCGCGGAAAAAACGCGGTTTTTCCGCTCACTTTTGGCCGGGCGGCGCCGTGCCGCCGCCTCGCGTTTCTCCTTTTTCAAAGGTGAAACGCTCTGGAGCATTTTCAGTTTGAAACGCTCTGATTTATTCCGGCATGTAGAAGCCCAGCATCAGCCCGCGCGCGCCGCATGCAAATCCATGCCCGTTCAAAACTTCAAGGCCGTAGGGGTGAATGCGGATTTCCACGGGAGTTTCTATCCCGTCCTGCGAGGCGTCCCGGCAGGACAGCATGTTTCCCTCAACGGTGCAGAGTCCGCCAAAGCTGCAGATATAGGCGTCCGACGTGGTAGTGGAGATGTCCACCTCCAGTCTGCCTTCCTTGTCCGTGGGCGAGAGCTTCAGCGATCCGTCGCAGAGCGTGAAGTTGTATTTCCCCACAAGGTTCTGCTGCGAAGGAGTGATCCGGCGCAGCCGGTGTCCTTCCTTCAGCATGAGAGCGCGAAAGCACTCTCTGCCTTCCGGAATCCAGAATTGTTCCAGCTGATAGGTGACGGAAACGGCCTGGCCGGGCTGCGTGCCGAAATAGCGTTCCGCATCTTCCTGCGAGGCCGAGATGTAGACCGGCTCATCTTCGCCGGGAACCTTGATGCCGATGGAGTGCAGTCCTTCCTCCGCCTCGTACCATCCCTGATAGATGCCCGAAATGGTGGCGGTATCGAGGACTTTTTCCGGACAGGTAAGCCAGCTCTCCGACCGGGCGGGGCTGCCGGCGCAGACAAGGGCCAGCGCAAGGGCCGTTCCGCCAAGGCGGGGCAAAAGCTGATGCAACATGACGTTCTCCCATGAGTATTTTCAGTTTGGAATGCTTCGCATTCCAAACCATACGGCCTGTCGTTTCGCGGAAAAAGCGCGGTTTTTCCGCTCACTTTGGGCCGGGCGGCGCTGTGCGCCGCCTTCGCGTTTCACCTTTTTCAAAGCTGAAACGCTCATGTGTTGTGTGCTTCCCGGCAGGCACGGGCAGGATGGGCGGCAGGCCGCATGGCCGCAGGGGCGACAGCTCCGGGAGGTCTGTCCGGCCCCTGTGGCGTCAGCATAGTCTGCCGGCATTCCATCTTGTGGAATGCCCATGCGGGCGCGTCGGCGCGGCGCGGGGGAGCGCTTCGCCTCCGCCGCTCTGTCCGGGCTCGACAGCGTGTCGCGCCGTCGGCATGATGGGGTGCCGGAGCATGTCGTCTTTGAAAAAGGCGGAACGCGCGGCGGCAGCGCAGCGTCGCCCGGCCTGAAGCGGGCGGAAAAGCGCGTTTTTTGCGAAACAACGGGCCGTATGGTTTGGAACGCGCGGCCTTTCAAGCTGAAATTGCTCTATTTGACATCAAGGAGGCTCTACCATGACGGAACAGGACAGGCACGCGGCGTTCATGCTGCGGGCCATTGAGGAAGCGCGGGCGGGCATGCGGGCCCGGCAGGGCGGCCCCTTCGGGGCCTTGCTGGCCGATCCCGAAGGGCGGATTCTGGCTGTGGCCCATAACGAGGTGCTGGGCACGCAGGATTGCACCATGCATGCGGAAGTGGCCGCTCTGCGCAAGGCCGGGCGGCTGGATCTGCGGGGCTGCACGCTCTATGCCACGGGTTTTCCCTGCGTGATGTGTCTGGGGGCGATTCTCTGGTCGCGGCTTTCTACGCTCTATTACTGCAACGATTACGCCATGACAGCGGCGGCGGGTTTCGACGACGCCGCCTTTATGCAGGATGTGGGGCGGGTTTTTCATTGTTCGCCCTCTCCGGCCGGAGAGGTGGAGTTGCCGAATCTGTCCGTGCGGCGTCTCTTTCTGCCGGAAGGCGCGGCGCTTTATGAGGAATGGAACGCCATGCAGGATCGCACGTTGTATTAGAGTGTTTCACCTTTTTTCCTCTTCTTCGTTTTTGCTCCTTCCTTGTATTGCGGCTGCTGCCCGGCGCGGGCGGCAGGTCGCCTGCCCGGCGCGGGGCATGGGGTGAGAGGGGCCGCGGCCCCTCTACACCCCCTGCACCCCCGTACTCCCCGCTTTCCGGTACTACGAAAGGCGTCTCTTAAATTGGGCTGTACCCCGCCCGCCGCGTGTCGCGTGGGCGTCGGCGCGGACCTTCCCGGCCGTTCCGTCCGGGTGATGTCCGCGCCTGCTGCGGCGCTCCGTCCGCCCTTCG
>CALVHG010000021.1 GCA_944327285.1 uncultured Desulfovibrio sp.
GAAGGGAAACCCCTCTGCTAGCGCGAGAGGTGTTTCCCTTCCCCCCAAGCCCCCCATCCCTTCCCCAGCGCGCTTTTCTGGAGGGGGCAGAAGCTTTTCATATTCTCTATTTGTTTGAAATAAATGTAAATTTTTGTTAATACGTTTTGGAGTGTGCCAACAGGACTGGCCCACTCGTCTCCGTGAGAGCGAAGGTGAGCGCAGGCCGTACCCGTTGCGACAAAGGATTGGGCATCGACAGCATGTGTACCCTGGAGCAGTTTCAGTTTTAAACCATAGGGCCTGTCGTTTTGCGGGAAAAACACTCCAGTCCCGCCGGCGTTGCAGAATAAGCAACAGCCCCTGAACAGAGACAGTTCAGGGGCTGTTTTTCGTCTGGCAGTTTATGCTGCTGTGTTCCGGGGACGTGGAGTGTGTCCTTGTGCGGGAATGCGGGCTACGACGCGGGCTTCAGTTCGGTAAGCGGGCTTTCTCCCGCTGCGGCAGCGGCCTCTTCGGCTTCTTCCTTGCGGACGCCGTCACGAATATTTTCCAGCATGACCTGAATGGCGGATACCTGCGTTTCCATGCCGTGGACGTGCTGATTGGCCGATTCCATTGCTTCCAGGATGGAGCTGCTGATGGTGGAAATATCGGCAATGGTTCTGTTGATACTTTCCGCCGTTGCGGATTGCTGGGAAGACGCCGTAGCGATGGACTGGGCCTGCGCGTTGGCGTCGGCGGCCAGGCTGTGAATCTGGCTCAGAGACTGGCCGCTCTTGCCCGCGAGCGTGGCCACCTGCCCGATGGCGTCCACGGTGTCTTCCACCGTGCGCGCGCTCTGGCTGCTGCTGCTCTGGATGGCATGCACCGCCCCTTCTACTTCCGTGGTGGCGTTCATGGTCTTTTCGGCCAGCTTGCGCACTTCGTCGGCAACAACGGCAAAACCGCGTCCGGCTTCGCCCGCGCGGGCGGCTTCAATGGCGGCATTGAGGGCCAGGAGGTTTGTCTGATCGGCGATATCCCGGATGATGCCGAGAACCGCGCCGATATCTCGCGCCTGTCCGTCCAGTGATTCCATTTCTTCCTTGAGGCTGGCGGCAGTTTCGCGCACGGCGTGCATGCTGTCCACCGTCTGGTCCATATCCTTGCTGCAGGTGGCCGCCTCGTTTTGCACGGCCGTGGCCGCCTCGGCGGCTGTGGCCGCATTGTGGGCCACATCGGATACTGTGGCGCTCATCTCTTCCACGGCCGAGGCGGTTTCGTTGATATGCGCGGCCGTGTCGGCGGTGCGCTGCTTGACGTCCTCGATTTCCCGAATCAGGGCCGAGCTGGCTTCGTTAAGCGCGGTGACGGCGGCAGCAATGCTGTTTACCGTTTCCATGCGCCCCTTGCGAGCGGCGGCCGCCGCCTGCTTGCGAAGTTCCGTTTCTTCGGTGATGTCTCGTCCCAGTTCCACGTGGCCGATGCGCTTGCCGGAGAGATCCGTCAGCCAGTGCATGTTCATGGACATCAGGCGGCCGTTGGGCAGTGTGTTCTTGAAGCGGTGCGTGCCCTGGCGCAGCTGTTCGATGCCGCAGCGGGGCGTATTGCAAAGGTTGCCGTTCTTGCGGGAACAGTGTTGCCCGCGGTACTCGCCCTGAATGTCCATACTCTTGAGCGAAGCCGTATTGCAGAACGTCCATTTCATATCCATGTCCGTGACGGAGATGGTATAGGGAATGGTGTTCAGGATGCTTTCATACCAGTGGCTGCGTTCCCGGCTGCGCGTGACCAGCGCACAGACGGCTTCGCCTACAGGACCGGCATTGCGACAGGGGGCAGGATCGGGGTCCTTGCCGTCGATAATGTCCTCGGCATAGCGCACGACGGCATTCATCGCGCCGTTTCTGGCTACGACGACGAAGATCAGACAGGCTCCCGCAAGGCCGATAATGATGGAGACAGTCATGCCCCAGGAAAAGAAAAAGGCCATCGCATTGCACAAGACAAGGGCAATGGCGATGGCAAAGGCAAGGAAGGCTGCCTTCCGGGAAGCGTTCATGGGAACCTCCTGAAGGTGTGTCGTCGTCGCCGATTTTCCGGGACGGTGGAAAGGGTAAAAGCTCGTTGCGAAAGAGTTGCGCCGCATGCCCGGTATCCGACCGGGACAGACGGCGCTGCTGTGAGAGCCGGAATTTCGGCGCAGGACGAATGCCTCGCGTCGGATAATGCCGCTTTATCTGAAAATGCACTCCATCAGCACAACAAGACAAATGCCGCCAATGGCGGCTATTGTTGCGGCATTACCATTGCCCGAAGCATTGGCTTCGGGGATCACTTCTTCTAGAACAACATATATCATTGCACCTGCCGCAAAGGCAAGAGCTATGGGTAGGAGACCCGATGCGAGAGTGGCGGCAAGCGCGCCCGGCAGAGCGCCCAGCGGCGCTGTCGCGCCGCTGGCGACACCCCAGAAAAAGGACTGTCGCGCGGAACATCCTTCGGCCCTCAGGGCCAGTGCCACCACAAGACCTTCGGGAAGGCTTTGCAGCATGATGGAGGCCGTCAGCAGAACGGCCGTTGCCATATCGGCGCCGCTGCCCCCAGCCTGAAGGGCCTGAATGGCTTCGGGATGCGCCGCCGCGCCGTAGCCGACGCCGACAGCAAGGCCTTCGGGGATATGGTGCAGCGCCATAGCGGCCACAAGCAGCGCGCTGCGCCGCCAGCGGGTATCGACGCCTTCGACGGAATCCTGCATGGCGTGCAGGTGCGGCAGCACTTTGTCCAGTCCGAGAAGGAATGCCGCGCCCAGCGCCAGACCGCAGATAATGGGCAGGAAGGAAAGGCGTCCGAGAGGGGCCGTCATTTCCAGTGCGGGTGCGAGAAGGCCCAGCGAAGCGGCCGCAAGCATCATACCGCCGGCCGCGCCGAGCAGGCAGTCCATCAGAAAGCGGGAGAAGTTCTTGCGGGCAAAAATCAGGGCCGCGCCCGCGCTGATGGAGAGCCAGGTCAGCGTCCCCGCGCCGAAGGCCTGTACCGCCGGATGGTCAAAAATCATACCTGTTATCTCCTGTGTCGTCTGGAGTTCTTCAAACTTTATGGTCTGTGTAGTTTCGTGGAAAAATGCGGTTTATATGTACTTCGGGCCGGGCGGCGCTGTGCCGCCGCCTCGCGTTTCACCTTTTTCAAAGTTGAAACGCTCTAGCAGCGACCGGAAGGCGGCCGCAGGCCGTGCCCGTTGCGACGAAGGAATGGGCATCGACAGCAGAGATGAGGGGTTTCCCTTCTCCCAAAAAACAACTTACGAATAGTGTTAACAGGCCATAAAGAATGATTTTTTTGAACTGTCATACGGCAGTGCGCGGGTTTTGGGGAGGATAAGGGCGTTTGAGGGGGAAGAAACCCCTTTTGGCCGCGGGCCGTATCCGTCAGGCGCCAGCCTTACGGGCATCGACAGCAGCGCCAAAGGGTACCTTCCCCCTCAGGACAAATGCGCGATGTCGTCGCGTCAGTTCTGCCCGCGGCGCAGCAGCTGCGGAATCGCAAAGTAGATGCGGGCTGCCGTATCAAAGCAGACGCCGGGCAAATAGCTGGCCAACCAGAACAGCCGGTGCTTGCGGCAGCTGTCGCGCCAGGGGCGCAGCGTTTCGCGGGCCTGTCCGCCCTTGCCTTTGCGCCAGAGGCTGACGGCCTTCTGAAAAGCCGCCCGCTGGCGCAGCAGCTGCACCAGATCCGGCCAGGTCTCGTCATAACCGGGATAAAGGGCGCGGTGCTTGTCCAGAATCCGCAGGGTTTCGTCCGCGAACTGGCCGAACTTGCGGAAGGTGGTATTGCCGCCGTGCACCCGCCAGATGGTCAGCGGGGCGTCCACGTAATCCAGTTTCCAGTCATGCGCCACGCGATAGAAAACGTCGGCTTCTTCGCAGACGTTGAGGCTTTCGTCGAACCATTGCGGCTGTTCGCCGCTTTTGTCGGCCACGGCGTCGAGCGCCGCGCGGCGCAGCACGGCGGAGGACATGGAAATCCACTGGCGGCGCAGCAGATCGCCGAAGACATGGCCGCGTCCCGGCGCGCTGTTGGCAAAGACGCGTTGCAGAATGCGGCGGCCGTCAAACATTTCCGTATCCGTGCAGACAAGGCCCACGTCGGGATCGCTGAACAGGGGAACCTGTTGCGCCAGTTTTTCCGGCCGCCAGAGATCGTCGCAGTCCAGGAAGGCGATCAGATCGCCGCGCGCCTCGCGTATGGCCAGATTGCGGGCCGCGCCCAGCGGAACGGTTTTCGTGCCGCGGAAATAGCGCAGACGGCCGCGCAGCCCGGCATGCCCCTGCGCCATGAGGGGGCTGTTGTCTGTGGAGCCGTTATCCCAGAAGATAACTTCAAAGTCGGTAAATGTCTGCGCCGCCAGACTGTCCAGCGCTTCTTCCAGATCCTTGCCGCCGCTGTTGAGGCAGTTCATGATGACGGAAACGCGCGGCGCCCGATCCTGCGGCAGGGGCGGCAAGGGGGCGGGGTTCGAGACAAAGCCCGGCAGACCGCCATAGGGACGCCGCGTTTCCTGTTCCCCCGCGCTGCGGAAGACCCAGAAGCGCAGCAGCGCGTAGGTCAGCAGCGGGACAAGCGCGCTGGCCAGAATCATGGAGACTTCGTACGGGCAGCCCAGCCAGTCCAGAATGCCAATGATCAGCGAATTGGCCGCCAGCCCCGCCACCTGCACCGCCGCAAAGCGGGGCAGAAAAACGGCGTGCCGTCCTTCCGCCTGCCGGAAGGTCCAGAAGCGCTGGCCCGTGTAGGAGACGATAAATCCCAGAATGAAGGCGCAGGCATTGCCCGCCAGCAGAGGCCAGTTCAGCAGGCGGACAAAGAACAGGCCGCTTAGAAAGTAGACCAGAGTCGCCAGACCGCCGATGACAAGGTAGCGCGCGAAGGAGCGCTCCAGAGCGGCGCGGATCAGGGTAAGCAGTTGCTGTTGCGCCCTCATTTAGCCCAGCGCCTCCGTTATGACGTCGCACACGCCGTGCACGTCGGCGTCGCTCAAACCGGGATGGAGCGGGAGCGTCACCAGTTCGCCGTGGAGGCGCTCCGTGACGGGGAGCGGCAGCGAACCTGCCGCCGGGCGGAAGAGCGTCAGCAGGTGGTTGGGCTTGTAATGCACGCCCGTGGGGATGTCGCGGGCGGCCAGCGCGGCCTTGAGCTCTTCTTTGCGCCCGTTGAGGACGCGCACCACCTGAATATGAGGAACAATGAAATCGTCGGGAGACTGTCGCAGCAGGGCCACATCCTTCAGATTCGCCAGACGTTCCGCATAGATGGCGGCCAGCCGCCGCCGGGCCGGGATGAATTCGGCTTCCAGTCGCCCCAGCTGCACGCGGCCGATGGCCGCCATGATGTTGCTCATGTGGAAGCGCCAGCCAAGTCGTTTGACATCAGGGTCCCAGGTGCGGGTTCCGGCAAAGCGGGCGGCGGTATCGCCTTCCACGGACAACAGGCGGGCGTCGGCCGCAATGCGGGCTTCCTCATCGTTGAAGATAACGCAGAGGCCGCCTTCGCCGCAGGTAATGTTCTTGATGCCGTCAAAGCTGAAGCAGACGGCGTCGCCGAAGCTGCCGATCTTCTGGCCCTTGTGGCGGCAGCCGAAGGCGTGGGCGGCATCTTCGATGACGCGCAGGCCATGTCGCCGGGCAAAGGCGTGCACTTCTTCAATCTGCCAGGGGTTGCTGGCATAGTGCACGGGCATGACCGCAAAGACTTCCGGGGTCAGGCGGCGTTCGGCATCGGCCAGATCCAGCGTGCCGGTTTCGGGCAGCACGTCGCAGGCCACAGGTTCGCAGCCCGCGGCAAGAATGGCCTGAAAGGAGGCCACAAAGGTCAGAGACGGCACCAGAACGCGCGGCTTGCCGGCGTGCTTCCAGTTGGCGGGGCGCAGGGCGTCCACGGCCAGCGTGAGGGCCGCCGTGCCGGTATTGGCGGAGACAACGTTCTTTTCCGCAACGCCAAGATAGGCGGCAACTTCCTTTTCAAACTGGTGGGTTTCCTTGCCTATGCCGAGATAGCCGTCTTCCGTGATGACGCGCCGGACGGCTTCGGCTTCTGCCTCACCTACGATGGACATGGAAAGACGAAGGGACATGCGCTCCTCCCTTGCAGCCGGGTCGGAAAACCGAAGACGTTTCCGCATGCAGGGCTGCTGTAAAAACTTTTTAAAATAACAGTGTGTTATGATGATGTTTCGCGTTTTTGCGGTGCGGTTGCTGCGCTACGGACGGCCTTATTTCTGCCCGGCGAAGGCGGCCCAGCGTTCCATGAGCAGGCGCAGGGCCTTGCCGCGATGGCTGCGCGCATTCTTCTCCGAACCGCTGAGTTCGGCAGCGGCCTTGCCGAGTTCGGGATCAAAAAAGACGGGGTCATAGCCGAAGCCATTCTGGCCGCGGGGTTCGTCCAGAATGCTGCCTTCCCACGCGCCGCGCACGACAAGCTCCTCGCCGCCGAGAAAGTCCGGTTTAACGGCGGCCATGCAGCAGACAAAGCGACAGGTCCGGGGGGCTTCCGGCAGTTTGGAGAGCGTCAGGAGCAGCTTGCGCGTATTGCGCTGATCCCGGCTCTCGCCGTCAAGAGAGTGCCAGTCGTCGCCGTAGCGGGCGGAGTAGACGCCCGGCGCGCCGTTCAGTGCGTCCACTTCCAGACCGGAGTCGTCGGCAATGGCAATATGGCCGGTCATCTGCGCTACGGTTCGGGCCTTGATGAGAGCGTTTTCCTCAAAGGTCGTGCCGGTTTCTTCTATTTCTCCAATGCCGGGAAAGGCATCGAGGCCCAGCACGTGAATGCCGTAGCCAGAGAGGAGTTCCCCAAGTTCGCGGATTTTACCCGCATTGCGGGAGGCCAGAATGACGGTCATGGATTCGTTCATGTCGGTTCCTTTGGAGCGAAGTAGAGTCTTTTGAAGCGGATTGCAGCGTGGCTGAGAGGACTTTGCGCCCGGCTCATGACCGGCGCTTGAGCCCCGGCGCGTGCAGCGTGGCGGCGAGGATGCCGCCGATGACCAGCGCGCCGCCCACAATCTGGGCACGGACAATGGCTTCGCCGAGAATGACGACCGAAGCCGCGGCGGCAAAAACAGGCAGCGAATAGTAGACAATGCCCGCGCGCACCGGGCCTATGCGATCAATGGCCAGCGTCCAGAGCCAGAAAGAAAGGAAGGAGCAGCCGATGCCGGTATAAAGCACAGAGACGACAACCGGCATCGTTGCCCGCGGCAGCGGCAGCATCAGAGCCTCGGCCAGCGTAAACGGCAGGGCGCAGAGCAGGCCCAGGGCAAAGAGCGCCGCATTGAAGCCAAAGGCGGAAATGCCGGCGGGCCGTCGCCGCATGAAAAGGGAATACAGCCCGAAGCAGAGCGCGCCGCCCAGGGCCCAGAAATCGCCGCTGTTCAGGCGCAGGGCCGCAAGGCGTTCCCAGTCTCCCCGGCTGACGAGAATCACGACGCCCGCCACCACAAGGCACACGCCGAGCAGACGGCGGGGCGAAATGGCTTCTCCGTAAAGAATGCGGGACAGCAGCAGGATGACAACGGGCGCCGTCGGCACCAGCAGAGCCATATTGAGGCTTTCCGTGGTTTGCCCGGCTTTATAGATGAGAGTATTCATGAGAGTGACGCCCAGAATGGCCTGCACGGTCAAATAGCGGGCGTGGGCGCGGATCAGCGGCCAGTCGGCGGCCAGATGCTTCCAGGCAAAGGGCAGCAGGGCAAGAAGCGCCACAAGCCAGCGCCAGAAGTTGCACTGCCACGGGGGAATCATGTCGGCAACGGCGCGTGCCACGACAAAGTTGCCCGACCAGATGACGGTTGCCGTCAGGGCGGCGGCATAGCCCTGGCTGATTCGCTGCATAGTCTTCCCCTGTCCGTTGATTGCGGGCGTTCCACCATAGCGAAGGCGGGCTCCCTTGCCAAGGCGGAGGGGCGGGGCCCCGCCGCTTTTCTTTCGCGCGGCAAAAAGTTAGACTGGCGCTGCCCTATCTTTTTCCCTCCCTGCAAAACGGGAGGCCATGCAAGGACATAATGATGAATATCATGCAGATATTTGAAGAGGCGGCACCGCAGGAGCGCATTGCGGTTCCCTATGTCATCGCCGAGGCCGGCGTCAACCACGAAGGCAGCATGGACATTGCCCGCCGCCTGATTGACGAAGCCGCCGAAGGCGGCGCGGACGCTATCAAATTCCAGACCTACAAGGCGGCAACGCTGGCTTCCAAGGATTCTCCGGCCTACTGGGATACCTCCAAGGAACCCACGCGCAGCCAGTACGAACTTTTCAAGAAGCATGATTCCTTCTGGAAGAACGAGTTCGAGGCGCTCAAGAAGCATTGCGATGCCGCGGGCATTGCCTTCATGTCCACGCCCTTTGATGTCGAGTCGGCTCACTTCCTCAATGATCTTATGGACGTGTTTAAAATATCCTCGTCGGATATCACGAACAAGCCCTTTATTGAGATTCTGTGTGATTTCGGCAAGCCCATTATTCTGTCCACAGGGGCCGCTCACCTGCATGAGATCGCCGAGGCCGTGGAGTGGATTGAGGCAAAGGGCAATCCTCTGGCTCTGCTGCATTGCGTGCTGAACTACCCCACCAAAGACGAAAATGCCGCGCTGGGCATGATCAGGGGCTTGCAGCGTCATTTCCCGCAGCATGTCATTGGCTATTCCGATCATACGCTGCCCGATGATATGCACATTCTGGAAACAGCTACTCTGCTGGGCGCGCGGATTCTGGAAAAGCATTTCAGCCACGACAAGACGCTGCCGGGCAACGACCACTATCACGCCATGGACAAGGAAGACCTCAAGCGTTTCTATGCCCGCCTTGAACGGACGCTGGCCAGCGTGGGCGATTTCGCTCTGCGAGCCCTGCCGGAGGAAGAGCCCGCCCGCCGCAATGCGCGGCGTTCGCTGGTGGCTGCGCGGCCCATTGCGGCGGGGAGCCGAATTACGCCCGCCGATCTTACCTGGAAGCGCCCCGCTCACGGCATTTCGCCGCGAAATTACGAGGAAGTGCTGACCATGCGCGCCCGCAGGGACATCCCCGAAGACACGGTGCTGCGCTGGAGCGATCTTGACGACGGCGAGGCTCGCGGCTGAGTCGCGCTCCCCTTTTCGGCGGGCTCTCGCGTCGGCTCCTGACAGGGGCGGGCGCGGGAGCCCCTGCCGGAGATTCTTACGTCATGGACGAATTTTTGTTATGCAGACGCAAAAGCGCAATGCGCTTTTGCGTCTGTTGATCAGGAACGGGAAAAACTGCGGAGAACTTCATGGTGCACTCTTCTGGCCCGTCTGCTGCCTGTCCCCGGCTTGTGCTGGGTTTGATGCCCCCCGGCGCGACTCCGAATTCCTTTCGTCCGTCCGGCCCGTGGTGTTTTGCCGGGCAGGAGGAATTCTTTCCCGACTGGGAAGATCGCTTTCTCTTTCCGCCGGAGCCGCTGTGCCGCGCGGACGAGGCGGCGCAGGCCGCGGAGGAAGCGCAGGCCCTCTGCGCCGACATGATTCCCCGCGTGGCGGCCCAGCTCTGCCCGCACTGGGCGGATCTGCCCGAAAGCTACTGGGAGACGTTGCTGGCCCCGTGGGCCATTGTCGTGTCCAGCCAGATTGTGGAGCGCCAGAAGCGCGTCCAGGCCCTGTGCGCGGCATGGGGCGACAGCCCGCTGGCAGTGGAGCTGCTGCCGGAGAACTGCCGCTTTGTTTTTGGCTCGGATCAGGATGTTGTCCTGCACGGGGCGCTGGGGACGGAGTTCAATCACTGGCTTTTTTCGCGCCTGCTGGAAGCGCAGTGGCCCGCCGCCTGGCGCAGGATTACGCTGCCGGAGCTGGAGCGGCATTTTTCGCGGGAAGAGGATGCGCCGCAAACCGGCTGGCGCGCCGCGTTGAAGCAGCGTCTGCGGGAGCTGCTGCTGCGTCTGCCCTTCCCCCGGCTCAAGGGCATGAGTCTCGCGCAGGCGCTGGGCTTTTCTCTTGCGCTGAGCGGCGAGTGCGCGGGCGAAGATCGCGGGCGCAGTCTGCGCGAGGCCTTCGGCTCCGAGGCCACCGGGCGCGTGTGCGCCCTGCCGCTGGACCCTCTTCCTCTGTTTATGGCTGCTCTGCCGGAGAGCCTGCGGCGTATGGAGCATCCGCCGACGATTTTTCCGCCGCCGGGCAAACGGCATTTGCGCGTGGCCAGCGTTGCCGCCTATGAGGATGCGGAATACAGGCGTTTTCTGGCTGTGTGGCGCGCTCAGGGGCATCGTCTTGCCTATGTGCAGCACGGCGGCAACTACGGCCAGATTGCCACTGCCTGCGCCACGGCTATGGTGGAATTCAGCCAGCACGCCTTTTTCACCTGGGGCTGGGATTCCTATACGGCGCGCGGCCTCGGCAAGGGGGAGGGCCCATGCTGGCTGCCCATGCCCTATCCCCAGCTTGCGGGCTTGAAGGACGCCTGGCAGGGCGGCAGCGGCCGTCTGATTCTGGTCGGCACGGAAATGCCGCTGTACGCCTACCGTCTGGACGCCCGTCCGACGCCTTTGCAAATGGTTCAGTACCGGGAAGACAAGCAGTGGTTTCTGGAGGCGTTGCCGCGCTCCGTGCAGGATGTGACCTACTATCGTCCCTATTTCGATGTGCCGGGATCGCTGGAGGATGCGCCGTGGCTGCTGCCCCGCTTCCCGCACGTGCATCTGTGCACCGGCCCGCTGGAAGAGCATATGCTTTCCTGTCGGCTGCTTGTGCTGGATCACAACTGCACGACGCTGCTGCAGGCGCTGGCGGCCAATGTGCCGACCATTGCCTTCTGGACGCGGGATGTCTGGCCGCAGACGCCGGAGGCCGGAGCCTGGCTTGACGCGCTGGCCGAAGTCGGTATCTGGCAGCCCACGGCCGAAAGCGCCGCCGCTAAGGTCTACGAAGTCTGGGATGATCCGCTTGTCTGGTGGCGCAGCGAGGCCGTGCAGCGCGTGCGGCGCGATTTCTGCCGCTGTCATGCCCGGACAACAGACGGCTCTCCCGCCCATCTCTGGATACTGACTCTTAAAAGGCTGATGAAATAATGACGAAGCAGAAACTGGGATTGATGGCGCTGTGCCTGTGCATGGCGTTGAGCGGAAGCCCGGACGCCTTCGGCGCTCCGGCGTCGGATAAGACGGAAGCCGCGGAAACAAACGAAGCCGCCGCGCCGGAAGCGGCAAGCCTTGCGGAAGTTCAGGCCGCGCTGGATGCGGACAATGCGGAAAAGGCCGTGGAGTTACTCAAGCCACTGGTCAAGAAGAAGCAACCTGAAGCCATGTATGTCATGGGGCGTCTGGCGCTGGAAGGACGCGGCACGCGCCGCAGCCCCGTCTATGCGGCGACGCTGTTTCAGGAAGCGGCGCAGAAGGGTGATATTCGGGCCCAGAACGCCATCGGCACAGCCTATGCGCGCGGACAGGGCGTCAAACGGCATTACGGCGAGGCGGCGCGCTGGTTCCGCAAGGCCGCGGATCAAGGGCATGCCGTGGCCCAGTGCAATCTCGCCTATCTCTATTCGCAGGGACGCGGCGTGCGCAAGAGTCAGGAAAGCGCCATCGAATGGTACAGCCGGGCCGCCAATCAGGGACTGGCCGACGCCCAGTATAACCTGGGCCGCCTGTACATGAGCGTCAAGGGCGAGCTTCAGGATGATGTGAAGGCTGTGCACTGGCTGGAAAAGGCCGCGGAACAGGATCACGCCAGGGCGCAGAATGTGCTGGGCTACATGTACGCCGAAGGGCGAGGCTATGCGCAGGACAACGCCAAAGCCCTGCAATGGTATCAGCGGGCGGCGGATCACGGGCTGGCCGAAGCGCAGTACAATCTGGGCTACATGTACGAGCAGGGGCGCGGCGTGGCGCAGGATTACGTCAAGGCCGTGGAATGGTACCGCAAGGCCGCCGAACAGGGGGATGCTACGGCTCAGTACAGCCTTGGCCTGATGTATGATCAGGGAACCGGCGTGCCCGCCAATCTGAGCGAAGCAAACCGCTGGTATCGGCTGGCCGCCAAGAATGGCGATCCGGACGCAAAGGCTGTGATCCGTTCGCAGGAGCGGGGGAAGTAGGGCGTTTTGCCTTTGAAAAAGGCGGAGCACAAGGCGCGGCGCAGCGCCGCCCGGCCCGAAGCGAGCGGAAAAACGCGCTTTTTCTGCAAAGCGACAGGGCGTATGGTTTGAAACCGCAATGCGTTTCAACCTGAATATGCTCCAGACCGTAGCTCGGAAGGCTGCGTTTCAAGCGAATGAAAATCCCCGGCAGCGCGTTTTTCCGTGTCGCGCTGCCGGGGATTCTTTTTATTTACGCGGCCTGTCAGTTATTTTTTCTTTGTAAGTAGTCTTCAATGTGACTGATTTTAAACGTATGTAAATATCTGGTGTGGTCAAATGACAGTCCATCTTTTTCTCGATATTATCTTGTTTTTTTTCTCGGTCATTCGCTTCTCCATTCTAATCATTCGCGCATGACTCCGTTGATGCTTGCTCTCTGATGAGAGTAATGACATATCGCACATGCTACGAATGCTGTTTCTTATGAAGTAGTTTGCGTTTAACAGCGGATAAAAATAGAGGAATATTCAGGGGATTTCTTATGTTTGCTTTCTTTAAAAAAATGTAGGTCAGAGCACGATAATGCAGAACTACAAAATCATTTGAGAGCGCGTCGGAGCCTACAGCAAGGGCTTGCCGTAGCGTGTATTTTTGTAAGAGTTAAGTGTAATTATTTCTCTTTATATTATTCTTTTGTCCAGACAGTAATACCCTTTCTCAGGGCAACACGTCCAAATTTTGCCATTTGTTGGCTGCTATTTCCTTTTTGTTGTTTTAATGTATAGATAGTTTTTACTTTAAAACCAAATTGCTCTGCGAAAGATGTGCATAAAAAGTCGACAGGAATGATCTCTCCTCCATATCGAACATTATCATTAACAAAAGCTACCATGGCTCCTGTTTTGCAGATTCGATAAAGTTCAGCATAAATAAAGGCTAACTCAGTGAAATAACCTTCCACCATGCGAATAATGCCATTATTATTTAGATCTCCATTTTCTTTTCGTTTGGCTAATGCTGTCATTATTTCTGCAAAGATTTTATTTTCTTTAATTCTTTTATATATATCTATAAATCTATCTATTTGTCCAATTGAAGAGTAGTGGTCTCTTAATTTGTCGATTTTTGATTTATTTTCGACTGTGCAAGATAGAAGCTCTTGACGCATTTTTTTGATTGTATTCTCATTGATGCCAAGATAAACGAGCTCTAATGCATATGTTCTTGTATAGTCATATCTATTGCAATATGGTGGCGATGTGATTACTCCT
Source organism: uncultured Desulfovibrio sp. (assembly GCA_944327285.1). GTDB lineage: Bacteria > Desulfobacterota > Desulfovibrionia > Desulfovibrionales > Desulfovibrionaceae > Desulfovibrio. The sequence goes on from CALVHG010000021.1 coordinate 13,310, forward strand.
TTAATTTTATTGTCTTCAACGAGAGGAAGCTCATATAAAACACTTCTTTGGATAAAATTAATTTCAGTGTGTGTAGTATTAATTGGGGCCTTTTGAAGTAGTTCAATGTCTATAAGGGCGTGAGATAATTCTTCAAGTATAATTTGCTTAGAGTCTAGGATTTCTTTTCGAACAAAGTTTTTAGGAAGTAGTTTCTGGCCTTTAGACTCTCTAACTTTATTTGTATCCTGTACTTTCTTTGATCTGCAATCCCACCTGAGATATTGTCCCGACTTTATAGTGTAGCTACATCTTTCTAGTGAGTTAATAATACAAAGCGTAAGTAAATTTTTAACTTCGGAGGAATAGATGGATTGCTCATTCCAGTCATGAATATATGCCAGAAAAAGCTCATTTTTTTGAGGATAAGCACTGTCGGTTATTGATATGTGCGGTGTCTTTTTCTGGTAGCTATCGGGAACAACTAAATTGGATACGCTTTTAATCAGTTGTTGAATTTCATTAAGATTATAGCGCATTACAGCAGCTTTTGCTTTTATCGCTACTGCAGAAATGGGCATGATATCATATCCAATAGTGTTTATGCCACGCATTTGACAAACTAGTGCTGTTGTTCCAGAGCCTATGAATGGATCCATGACCCAATCACCAGATTTAGCTCCCATTTCATCAAGTAGTATGTTGACAAGATCTGCAGAAAACCCTTCCTTATACTTTAGCCAGCTATGAAGGATATTTTTTTTGTTTAACTGGTAGCTTACACTTTGACGATTAAATTTTTCTGTAACTTCAAGAAATTTTGCATACTTTTTTTCTAAATTCTGCCGTTCTGTTTGCTCACAAAAATTATTTGCAGAAAAATTTTCAATTATGTAATTATTTGTAGGTGCATTGATTAACTTTAGTTGTTCCATCATATCTTTTTCTCATATATCAAGTAGCCAGTTGCAATATGCTACAAGCTGATTAGCATTTGTCAAATTTGCACAGTTTGTCAATGTTCCAGTCTTAAGCTGAGAATAAATTTCATCAGCCATGGATTTTTCTATAGCAGCTCCTACAAAAGATGTTTGAATCTTCATCCCCCTCGCAGCATAGCTAGTTCGGATACGTTCTAATGCTGTATTCGCAGTTTTCCAGTGTTCATCTGCTCCAGCGGGATCAATCCCCCCTTTTAATTCTCCAAGCATTATTGCCTTTTCTGGATGATTTTTAGCAATTTTTCCTTTTTCATAATTTTCTTTGTCAGAGTCATAAAGGCATATATCAATATTTTTATTGACAATACTATTTTTCATATTAAATCCCAAAACTCTGGGGCCGTAATTGTTTGTCCAGAATAATGCACTGAGTAGTTTTTCAACATCTGTATCATTGTTGCACATTGCAAGCCATTTGAATGTACTATTGTTTTTATTGATCCATTCATAGGTAATGCCACGTACGCTCATACATGAAAGTATACAACGAATAAGCTTTTCTTGCCCTATATTGCCTATGCGATTGCGCATTGTCCCGCCAACTGCATCTCCTTTTGTTAATAAAAATCTATAAATTGTTTCGTCTATATACGCAGGTCCAGCAGGTTTAAGAAACTTATCTATTAATTCTTTAATTACAAGTATGCGATCTTCATCGTCAAGGTGCTGTAAAGATTTTTCAGACAGGCCAGCAGCCGTCAGCATGAAAGGACGTATGGAAGGGATTTTAAGAAAATCATCAGGGCTTTTTGTATGAGATACCATTGCTTTAAAAGCTAGCGCTTGTTTTACATAGGGGTCTCCAACTTTGTTTTTTTCAAGAGCAATCGCAAGAAAACCTGCTCTTGTTTGTTCATGTGTTGTTATTAAGTCGCTTGATGATGTGACGTATTTGTTCATATAGGCCTCTTGTGGTATGATATGATCATCTATTAGTTTTTTCAAAGAATCCAAGGCAGAACAATATAAAGTAGAATCACAAATCGCTTAGAGCGTTTTACCTTTAAAAAAGGTGAAAAGCGAAGCGACGGACAGCGCGGCCCCGGCCAGAAGTGAGCGGAAAAACCACGCTTTTTCGCAAAACGACAGACCGTATGGTTTGAAGCGCACAGCGTTTTAAACTGAAAATGCTCTAAGGGCGTGACGGGCTTGCAGCAAAGGGGCGCCTAGTCTGTCCTTAACGCTGATATTTTGTTATTTTTGCAAGGGGAGTATACGAAAAATTTCGCCATGAGGCAGCCTTGCTCCAGCGTTGAAAATGTTCGTGGCCTGCGCTTTTCGAACCATAGTACGCGAGAGGCTGACTCGTTGGCATCTGCTTCGGCGATTGTACGCTTTAGCATAAGATGCGTTATTGATCTTTTAGTATGATTCTAATCTAGTTATAGAGCGGACTCATAGCCCGGAGGATGTTGGTGAACAGGCCGTCCATGCCGGAAATGAACGAGCCGATGTGCTGGGCCATGATCTGGAAAATCAGACCGATGAAGAAAAAGCCCACGCTGATCTTGATGGGGAAGCCGAATTCCATGATGTGAATCTGCGGCGAGGTGCGGGCCACAAGGCCGAGCGCCACTTCCACCATAAACAGGGCCACCATGACGGGAGCGCAGATTTTAAGCGCCAGACGGAACATGCCGACGGACAGCGTGACCACCTGATCCAGTAGCGCCTGCCCAATGAAGAGCCCCCCCGGCGGGATGAGCTCAAAGGTCGCGGCAAAGCCGCGGATCATGTAGAGGTGTCCTTCCAGCGACAGGAAGGTCAGAAGAGAGACCATCCAGATAAAGAAGGACGTTGCGCCGGTATTGTTGCCGCTGATGGGATCGGCAAAGGTGATCATGGCGAAGCCCATCTGGAAGCCCAGCAGCTCGCCGCCCGCCTGAATGCCCATAAAGAGAAAGTTGACGATCATGCCGAGCACAAGGCCGATGACCAGCTCGCCAAGCAGCATGATGGCAATATCAAAGGGGTGGGCGGGCATGAACGCGCCGGACAGGGACACGGCGGGCCACACGCCCAGGGTGAAGACCATGGACACGGCGGCCTTGACGGTCGTGGGGATATTCTGGGTTGAAAAGATGGGCAGCATGAACATGATAATGCTCACGCGCATCAGCGTCAGAATAAAGCTGAGAACGACCGTGGGATTATAATCAAAAAGATTCATGGCGTCCGGGCGTTAGCGGTGCAGCTTGACGGAAATGAGTTCCCGGATGATTTGATTGAGGCGCGGCAGGTCAGGCTTGGAGACCTGCCTGTCGGCCCCGACCTTTTCCCCCTTGGCGCGGACAGCGTCCGTAATCAGGGACGAAAAGAGAATGACGGGAATATTGCGCATGGCCGGATCGCTGCGGATATGCGCCGTTAGGCTGTGGCCGTCCATTTCCGGCATTTCGATGTCGGAGATGATGACGTGAAGATGATCCGTCAGACTTTCCCCCTTGTTCACGCATTCGTCGCGCAGTTGCTGGAGGTAGCTCCAGGCGTCCTTGCCGGTGGCCTTGTCCGTAACCTGAAAACCGGACTGGAGCAGCGAGGAGCGCATGATGTGACGAATGGCGCTGGAGTCGTCCACGACCAGCAGATGGAACTTGCCCGCGTCTTCCACCGGTGTCGTGTCCACTTCCACATGGGACATGTCCAACGAAGGATCCAGGCTGGCGAGAATTTTTTCCATGTCCAGAATGAAAAGCACGCGCTCGTTGATGCGCAGGACGCCCGTAATGGAAGACTGCGAATAGCTCTGCACATGGTGGTTCGGCTGCTCAATCTGATCCCAGGTAAGACGATGGATGCTGGTGACGGCCGAGACAAGAAAGGCCGCCTGCACGCCGCAGAATTCCGTCACGAGCACTTTGTTGGTGGGATTCTTGACGAGAGTCTTGCCCAGCCAGGCCCCCAGATCTACCAGAGGCAGAACCTTGCCGCGCAGATTGAACGTGCCGAGGCTGGAGGGGTGGCTGGCGTTGGGCATGCTGGTCACGGCAGGCATGCGGATAATTTCCAGCACCTTGGCAACGTTGATGCCATAGGAGCCCACATAGGTGGAACCGTCGGGCAGAGATTCCTCGATCAGAAACTCGATGATTTCGAGCTCGTTGTTCTTGGGCGTGAGCAGGCTGTTTTGCGACATGGCGACCTCGTGCATCTTCTGAACGCCGCTCGGCGTCTGAACTCCTTATCGGGCAGACAGCGGAAAGCTTAACCTTCTTCGTTGGGCGAAAGCGCGGGCATCCTCATTCCGCCCTACGACGGCGCATGCGGCTTTCCGGGGGCGTTTTTCTTTCGGGCGGCGGGCGGTTCGCGCCGGGGGCAGAATCCCCCCATTTCGCATTCGCCGCAACGCGGGCCCCGCGCATGGCAGACGTCGCGTCCGAACCAGACCATGCGATGGTTGAAGCCGCCCCACTCCTGTTGCGGCAGCAGCTTCATAAGGTCCTGTTCCACGTCGACCGGGTCTGTCTGCGTCGTCAGCCCTAGACGGTAGCAGATACGCTTCACATGCGTGTCCACGGCCAGCCCCTCGTTGATGCCGTAGGCTCCGTAAAGAACTACGTTGGCCGTCTTGCGGGCCACGCCCGGCAGCGTCGTCAGCTCCGCCATGCTGCGGGGCACGTCGCCGCCGTAGACGTCTGTGACGCGGCGGGCCGCGCCCAGAAGATTTCTGGCCTTGCTGCGGTAGAAGCCCGTGCTGCGGATAACTTCTTCCAGTTCTCCGGGCAGCGCCTGCGCCAGCTCCTTCGGACCGGGCCAGCGCCGGAAAAGTTCGGGAGTGACGGTATTGACGCGCGCATCGGTGCACTGCGCCGCCAGCACGGTGGCGACCAGAAGCTGCCAGGCGTTCCGGGCCTCAAGATGCGTGGCCGGGACAGGATAGCGCGCGTTCAGCGCCGTCAGGACCTGCTCGGCGCGCTCGCGCGCGCCTTTGGGCAATTTCGTGTTCCGCATGACCTTGCTATATGCCACAGCCTGCGACGCGCGGCAATACGCCAGCTTGCGGATATCCCCGACGAAACGGGGAAAAGCGCAGGCGGGCCCCTTTGTTTTTTGTCCTGCGCCGTGTACTCTTGCGCTGCGCCCGGAGCCAATCGGGAGGATTGTTATGAGTCTGCTTGTCTATGTGACTATGCCGGATCAGGAATCCGGTCTGCGCCTTGCCCGCCGTCTGGTGGAAGCGCGTCTGGCGGCCGGAGTGAACCTCGTGCCGGGCGTCCTGTCCGTGTATCGCTGGCGTAATGCCGTGCGCGAACACGGCGAATGTCTGCTGCTGGCGCAGGTCGCGCGGACGGCCTTTGCGGAGGCGCGTGCGCTGATCGTGCGGGAACATCCCTATGAAGTTCCCTGTATTATGGCGCTGCCTCTGTGCGACGGGCACGAACCCTTTTTGCAATGGATTGCGGACAATTCCTTTCCCGGCGGCGCAACGTCCGTTTCGGAAGACTCGTCTTCCTGACGCGTTTCCGGCCGGGTCTGCGCCCGCAAAAGAACCGCACCGCGGAAAATACTCTCAGGAGAAATAAGCATGTCTATCTATGTTTCCGGATCTCTGGCCTTTGACCGTATTATGACGTTCAAGGGCAATCTGCACGATCATATTCTCATGGACAAGCTGCGTATGATCAGCGTCAGCTTCATGGTGGACAGCATGGACGAGCGGCGCGGCGGCTGCGCGGGAAATATCGCCTACAGTCTGGCCCTGCTGGGCGAGAAGCCTGTGCTGGTGGCCGCCGCCGGCCGGGACTTTGACGGCTACGCCCGTTTCCTTGAGGAACAGGGCGTTTCGCTGGAAGGCGTGCGTCGCGTTCCCGATGTCTTCACGGCGTTGTGCTACATTACGAGCGATTTGAACGGCAATCAGATTACGGGTTTCTATCCCGGAGCCATGAACACGCCCGCGGACTATGCCTTCCCGCATCTGGACGCGGCGACGGATATCGGCATTGTCTCGCCCGGCAACATGGAAGACATGCGCCGTCTCCCCGCCTTCTACAAGGAAAAAGGCGTGCGCTATATCTATGATCCGGGGCAGCAGCTGCCCGTGCTGAGCAAGGAAGACCTTGCGGCGGGCATTGAAGGCTCCTTTGCCTGCGTGACCAACGATTATGAAATCAGCATGGTCTGCAAGAAGCTGGAGCTGCGGGAAGAGGATTTGCTGCAAAAAACGCGCTGGCTCGTGACCACGCTGGGCGCGGAAGGGCAGCGCGTGCGTTCCGCCGACGGCACAGATGTGCGCATTCCGGCGCTGAACTGTCGCAAGGTGGCCGATCCTACCGGGGCGGGCGACGCGCACCGCGCCGGTCTGCTGACGGGCATCGCGCGCGGTCTTTCCGTGCCGGAAGCCGCCAAGATCGGGGCTGTCAGCGCCACTTACGCCATCGAGCATGTGGGCACGCAGGAACACGCCTACAGCCGCGAAGCCTTTACGCGCCGCTATGAGGAAGCCTTCGGGCCGCTGCCCGTGCGCCTGTAGTTTTTTGTTATTCCGGGGGAAGGAAACCCCCTTCGCTGGCGCGCAAGGGTGTTTCCTTCCCCCGGCCCCCCATCCTTCCCCCAACGCGCCTTTATTTGGAGGATGAAACATTGCGGGAATGCCGTCGCATTTCCTGCGGCAACCGTCCCCCGGAAACAGGAACTTCGGAAAGCGTGGCAGGTATATTCAGGCAAGTTCAAATACGCTGGGCGACGTAAGCCTTACGGGTATCGACAGCAGAGATAAAGGGGCTTCCCCCCAGAAGAACGATTTAGAGCCCTTCTCTTTTGAAAAAAGGCAAAACGCGAGGCGGCGGCACAGCGCCGTCCGGCCCAAAGTGAGCGGAAAAACCGCGTTTTTCCCGCGAAACGACAGGCCGTATGGTTTGAGACGCGCAGCGTTTCAAACTGAAAATGCTCTAGGGCCTGTTAAGACAAATTTACAATTTATTTCAAATAAATAGAAATATCTGACGCTCCTGCTCCCTCTGAAAAGCGCGCTGGGGAAGGGATGGGGGGCTTGGGGGGAAGGGGAACCCCTCTCGCGCGAGCAGAGGGGGTCCCCCTCCTCCCAAACTGTTTACAGGCCTAGCCGAGCCAGGTGTCGCCGTCGGCCAGCTCCAGCAGATACTGTCCGTAGCCTGATTTGCACAGCGGCAGCGCCAGCTTGCGCAGCTGATCGCCGGAAATAAAGCCCTTGCGCCAGGCGATTTCTTCCGGGCAGGCAACCTTGAGGCCCTGCCGCATCTGTACGGCCTGCACAAAATTGGCGGCCGCCAGCAGGGATTCATGCGTCCCTGTGTCAAGCCAGGCCACTCCTCGCCCTATGCGTTCCACATGAAGGCTTTCCTGCTGCAGGTAACGGTTGTTGACGTCGGTTATTTCCAGTTCGCCGCGGGCGGATGGTTTGATGGACCGCGCAATGTCCACAACCTGCGCGTCATAGAAATACAGGCCGGTAACGGCGTAATTTGACTTGGGTTCCGAAGGCTTTTCCTCAATGCTGATGGCCTGCCCCCGGCGGTCGAATTCTACAACGCCGTAGCGCTGCGGATCGCTGACATGATAGCCGAAGACCGTTGCGCCCTGCTCGCGCGCGTCGGCTCTGGCCAGCAGCTCCGCCAGCCCCTGCCCGAAAAAGATATTGTCGCCGAGAATCAGGCAGGATGGAGCTCCCGCCAGAAAATCTTCCGCCAGCAGAAATGCCTGCGCCAGACCTTCGGGGCGCGGCTGCTCTATGTAGGTCAGGCGGCAGCCCCACTGACTGCCGTCTCCCAATTGCGTCTGAAAGAGAGGGCCGTGCTCCGGCGTCGTGATGACGGCGATTTCCCGTATGCCCGCCAGCAGCAGCACGCTGAGCGGATAGTAGATCATGGGCTTGTCGTACACGGGCATGAGCTGCTTGCTGATGCTGCAGGTGAGCGGATGGAGCCGGGTGCCGGAGCCGCCTGCGAGGATGATGCCTTTGCGTTGCATGGGCGAAATTCCTGTTGAGTGTCCATGAGCGTTCGACGCCGCGGGGCCGGAAGCGTCGTCGGCATTCCGGCGAAACGCAGTGCTCCGCCCGGCATTCGTGCCGCGTCGCGGGCGGAGTCGCTGGGGAAAGATTGCTTTTCTGTTCATCTGCCATCGCGGGCAGCGGGATGAGAAAAAACAAAGAGACGCGCCGGAACTGCTCGGTGCGTCTCTTGTCGAAATAGTCATGTCCGCATCATTGCCGGGAGGCATGCGCGCCTGTTTTGCCGTATGTGGCCCGCGTGCCGAGATGATGCCGACAGACCCTCCCCGATTTGTGCGACAGTGCCGTCTGTCGCAATTTCCTGCCGCGACGCTTGCCGATACGTCTTTTGCGGCGGGGAAATTTTTACCCGAAGTCGGGCTGCCTAGACGCTGAGGCTGACGCCCAGCGTGCGGGCGGAATCATGAGACTGGAACTGCTCGAAGAAATTGATTTCCTGCTGGCTCATGAAGGAAGAGGCAAATTCACTGACAGCGCCTTTGGCGGCATTGAGAATGTCCATGCCGAACGCTTCGTTGAAGAACATACGCTCGGAAACATCCAGAACGTCCGTGGGGGACAGCTGGGAGGATTTCTCCAGGGCTTCGGGGCTGAAGCTGACTACGTCGCCGTAGCTGTCTGGGGTGGAGACATTCTTTTTAGAGGTCAGTGAAGAAAATGTGTGACTGACAGCTCCCAAACCTGAAATCTGCATTGCGCCCTCCGATGCAGGCTTGACCTTGCGGCCATGTTGTTCGAGATGGGGATGAGAAATGGAAAAGCTTTTTTCTCTGTACGGCGTTGTCAACAAAACATCAATACAATATGTGGAGAAAGTCTAGCTTTTATCCGTGATTTTTCTCATTTCTTTATGGCGCTGTCGCGTTTTCGACAGCGCGATTGTTATTTTTGTATATGCAATGGCTATGCCAAGTGTGAAAGGCAGGTCTTAGCGCATAGTTTGATATTCGATATACTTTTCCAGAGAAACGTCGTAATCGTTGGTATCGGTTCTGACGATGAGGCCGTTGCGCTGCATATAGAGGAGCAGATCCCCGTAGTAGGCTCCGTAATTATTCATGCCCATATAGCGGCGCGCAAAACGATCCATTTCGCGCATGACATCATTAAATTTATGCTTGGCATGGCGATTTTCATAGGTTTCAGACTCGCGGGCCCATGCGCCTGCGGTCTTGTAAAATTGGGCCATGTAGGCCTGAAGAATTTTCTTGGGATCCATAGCGTATCCTTGTCCGCCGGAATATGGTGGATGAGAGGCCGTTCAGTTGCCAGTGTTGGCGATTTTAGGGATGCTGTCAAGAATTTGCCGAGAGCTTGTCAAAAAAACATCTAGAAAAAAGTCTGAAAAATTTTACGACATTTTTTTGACGAAAATTGACGGCAATTGACCCTGCATGCAGGGGCCAGCGGTTCAATTGCGTTGAATCATGAGGAACATGCCCGCGATAATCAGGACGCAGCCCGCAAGCTGGCGCGGGCTGAAGGCTTCGTGGAAGAAGAGCCACGAGCAGAACAGGATGCCCACATATTGGAGCACCAGAACGGACTGCGCCACGCCCAGCGAGACATGTCGGAGCGCGGCGGCATAGATAACGCCGCCAATGCCGAAGACAGCCAAACCCAGAAAGGAGCGCCAGGACATGATATGCAGCAACCACGGCGTCGGCGGCAACTGCGCTCCTGATTTCAGCAGAATGTTGGCGAAGGTGTTGCAGGCCACGCAGAAGAGCAGCAGCCCCAGATGCGCCCAGTTGTTCATCAGCCTCGCGCCTCCCGATGGAAAAAGGCGCTTTCGGCCAGCGCCAGCCATGCCCAGAGGAAGAGGCGGTGATCGCCGCGTCGCCGCCGCTGGACGTCGGCCCGCTTCCGGATGCCTTCCGGCAGCATCCACGGGCACTGTTCTTCGGGGAAGGGCGGCAGCGGCAGGGAGCGCAGCCAGAGATTAAGCGGGATGCCGAATCCTTTCTTGGGGCGGTTGATGATGGATTCCGGCAGCCAGCCCGCCAGCGCCTTTTTCAGAATATACTTGGTGACGCCCTCGCGAATTTTGAAGCGGAAGGGAAGGCGGCGGCAGAAATCCGCAATATCGTTGTCGAGGAAGACGGCGCGGCTTTCCAGCGACGAAAGCATGGACGCGCGATCCGTCTTGACCAGGATGTCGCCGGAAAGATAGTGCTCCACGAAAAAGGCCTGCGCCTGCTCCGGCAGGGAGAGGTGCCGGTTGCGTTCCCAGGTGGCCAGCTGGTCCGCATACAGTTCTTCCGGCGGCAGGGGGGACGCGAAGAGATCGCCCATTTCCGCGGGCTCGACGGGACTCATCCACACGGGCAGCCAGAGGGGGCGTGTGGAGGAGAGCCCGCGCAGGAAGCGACGGATCTTGAAGTCGAGGCTCATATTGGCGTCGGAGGTGGGCACCAGATTTATGCACCGGCGCAGCAGCTGATGCAGAGGGCGGGGCATGCAGCGGCTGTACCACATGGCCGGGGCCAGCGCCTTGAACGGATCGTAGCCCGCAAAGAGCTCGTCGCCGCCGTCCCCGGACAGGGCCACGGTGACATTCTCCCGCGTAAATTCGGCCAGCAGGGCCGTGGGCAGGAGGGATGCGTCGCCCAGCGGATCGCCCACGCGGGGCAGCAGCTGCCGGACGCGCTCCTGCGCGGCGTCCAAATCCAGTTTGCGGACATGGTGGCGCACGCCGAAGTAGCGGGCGACTTCGGCCGCATAGGGGCTTTCGTCGAAGCTCTTTTCCGTAAAGCCTACGGAAAAGGCATGGATGCGTTCTGCGGGCAGCAGACGGCTCATGGCCGCGAGGACGGAACTGGAATCCACGCCGCCGGACAGAAAAACGCCAAGAGGCACGTCGCTGGCCAGGCGGCGCTGCACGGCCTGCACCAGCAGGGCGCGCAGCTCTTCCACGAGACGAGGTTCGTCGGCGTCGCCGATAGCCTCGTCCGGCTCCAGCGCAAAGCGCCAGTAGCGGCGAATGTCCTTTTGGCCGGTGCCCAGATGCAGCGTCAGGCTGGAACCGGCGGGCAGGCTGTGCACGCCTTCAAAGATGGTTCTGTCCGCCGTGCAGTAGCCCCAGGCAAGGTAGCGCTGCACATTGGCGGCGTGCAGGCGACCGGAGAACAAGGGCCAGTGAAAAAGAGCCTGAATTTCGCTGGCAAAGGCGAAACCGTCTTTGTGGGCGGCCCAGAACAGGGGCTTTTCGCCGAAGCGGTCGCGCGCAAGAAAGAGGCAGCGGCGGGCCTTGTCCCATATGGCCAGGGCAAACATGCCGTTGAAGCGGGCCGGAGCCTCCTCCCCCCATTCCATATAGGCATGCAGGACTGTTTCCGTATCGCTGTGGCTGCTGCGGAAGACATGGCCGCGCTTTTCCAGCTCGGCCCGTAGTTCGGGGTGATTATAGAGTTCCCCGTTGTAGACAAGAACATAGCCGCCGTCGCTGTCGTCGCCCGCCGCAAAAGGTTGCGCTCCCCCCGCATGGTCGAGGATGGACAGACGCCGATGTCCCAGCGTCACGCCGCTGGCTTCATGCCGCCAGATGCCGCCGCCGTCGGGGCCGCGATGCCGTATGCTTTCCAGCATGGCAGGAACGGCTTCCGCCCCCTGCCGCCAGACGCCCGCAATGCCGCACATCGAGAGGAAAACTCCTGTTGCTTGTTACTGGAGGGCGCTTATTGCCGCCCTCCGGCAGGCAGCGCCCGCCCCTGATGGAATCCGTACCGTTGCGGAAGGCTTTTGTAGATTAGTTCTTGTCCTGCGTCCTGTTGCGGATGATATTTCTGATTTTGTAGGACTTCTTGTCCTGGGCCTCGAAGTAGGTCCGGCTCAGGACTTCCGCCAGCAGGCCCATGAGGATGGAGTTGACGCCGAGCAGGAAGGAAAGACCCGCGAAGGTCGGCAGAGGCGTCTGAATCAGGGACGTGTCGCCGAAGAATTTGAGCCCCAGCGCCCAGAGCAGGGTCAGAAGCGACAGCAGCACGGCAAACAGGCCAAAACCGCCGAAGACATAGATGGGTTTGACCAGATGGCGATCGAGGAACTTGACCACGCAGAGATCCAGAATCACCTTGAAAATGCGTTCGAGCCCATACTTGCTTTTGCCGTGCATGCGCGGATGATGCGTGACAGGCATTTCCGTCACGCGGGCGCCCTGCCAGGAGGCGTAAATAGGAATGAAGCGGTGCATCTCGCCGTAGATGCGCACGCCGTCCAGCACTTCGCGGCGGTATGCCTTGAGGGAGCAGCCGTAGTCGTGCAGCCGCACGCCGGAAACGAAGGAAATAAGCCGGTTGGCAATATGGCTGGGCAGGTTGCGGGTCAGCTCGGCGTCCTTGCGATCCTTGCGCCAGCCGGAAACAACGTCATAGCCTTCGTCCAGTTTGGCCACGAGGCGGCCGATATCGGCGGGGTCGTTCTGGAGATCGCCGTCCATGGGAACGATGATTTCGCCACGCGCATTGTCGATACCCGCCATGAGGGCGGCCGTCTGGCCGCAGTTGCGCGCCAGATGGATAACTACAAGCGCCTCGTCTCCGGCGGCCAGTTCGTCAAGGATTTCGGCGCTGCCGTCCTTGCTGCCGTCGTCGATCAGCAGCAGTTCGTAGGGCGTGTGCAGCTTGCGCGCTTCTTCCGTCACCCTGGCGTGGAGTTCGCGCACATTGTCGCGCTCGTTGTAGATGGGAATGATGATGGAAATCATGGGACTCCTTGCGCTGTGCGGGTTGTGTCCGAAGCGGGCAGCCGGGGATGACGGCTCTGCGGAAAGCAGAATGCCCGCATTTCTTCAGCGGTATCATGCCGCAAGCCGAAAAAGAAGGCAACCGGCAGCGCTATTGTCGTCCCGGCAATCTTTTTTGTGGAAAAAGAGCTTGACGCCGTGTGCCGCTTACGCTAGAAGATTTCTCACGCACCGCATGTGCTGTGGGGAAGTAGCTCAGCTGGGAGAGCATCGCCTTCGCAAGGCGGGGGTCGAGGGTTCAAATCCCTTCTTCTCCACCAAACAAGCATTCAATGAAGTTCGAGAAAGTCCGCAAAGCCTTGAGCCAAGCGGACTTTCTCCGTTTTTAAGGTCTTTCAGCGTTCGCCAAAGTGCATGGACATCCGCAAAAAAAGGGGGCAACTTTAGGGGCAAGCATGTTGCCCCCATTCCCCGCGCAAAGGAGTTGCCCCCAATGCCCCAGAAGTTGACGGATACCGCCATTCGCACGGCGAAGCCCAGAGAGAAATCCTACAAGCTGGCGGACGGCGGCGGCCTTTATATTGAGGTTGCCCCCGGCGGCGGTAAGTGGTGGCGTCTCAAGTACCGTTTCGAGGGGAAAGAGAAGCGGATTTCCCTTGGCGTTTATCCTGCTGTTTCTCTCAAAGAAGCCCGCTTGAGGGCGCTTGCCGCAAAGGCGCAGCTCTCACGCGGCATAGACCCCAGCGCCGAACGCAAGGCGGCAAAGGCTGAAACCGTGGCGGCGTCCCAGACTTTCGAGAAGGTGGCGCGGGAGTGGCACACGAAGCAGATAGGCAAGTGGACGCCCCGTCATGCCGGGAACGTCCTGCGGCGGCTGGAGGTTCACGCCTTCCCCGATCTGGGCGCCCGCCCCATTGCTGACTTGGGCGCGCCTGATTTTCTCGCCATGCTCCACAAGGTGGAAAGCGACGGACATATAGAGACGGCGCGTCGCGTCGCTCAAATCTGCGGACAGGTAACGCGCTACGCCCGTCTTGCCGGTATCGTCGCCGCCGACGCGGCAAGCGGATTGACGGAAGCTCTCACGGCCCGGCCGGCACAGCATTTCGCCACCATCACGGAGCCGGAGAAAATCGGCCGTCTGCTGCGTGCCATAGACGAATACCAGGGCGAACCGTCCACCTGTTACGCCCTGCGGATTCTGCCCTACGTCTTTGTGCGGTCAAGCGAGCTGCGCGGCGCGACATGGGACGAGGTAGACCTTGATAAAGCGGAATGGCTCATACCTGCCGAACGCATGAAGATGAAGCGGCCCCACGTCGTGCCGCTGGCCCGGCAGGCGGTGGCGCTGTTCGCATCCATGAGACAGCTCTCCGGCGGCGGGCGGCTTGTCTTCCCCGGTCTTGCATCGGCAACGCGGCCCATATCTGACGTGGGCCTGCTGAATGCCCTGCGGCGCATGGGCTATGCCAGGGGGGAGATGACCGTTCACGGATTCCGCTCCATGGCCTCAACCCTGCTCAATGAACAAGGATTCAATCGGGACTGGATAGAGCGCCAGCTTGCCCACTGCGAAAAGAACGCCGTGCGCGCCGCCTACAATCATGCTGAATATCTGCCGGAGCGCCGCCGCATGATGCAGGCGTGGGCCGATTATCTGGACGAACTGCGGGCCGGGGCGAAAGCGTAGCGGTCTCCTTTTCGTCCAGAATGAAATATATGCCGTTTTCGTGGTGGGCAACGTGGGCAGAGGGGCGAAGCCTTGAGCCTCAAGGCTTTGCGGCCCGCCCACTTCAAAAAACGGCCTGTTTCAAAAGTGGGCAGGTGGGCGGAAAAATGGGGCGTCACCGTTGGGCATTTCGCCTTGTTTAGTGATTTTATTGAATTTCCCCGGCTAGGCATGGATTAGCTACCCATGCTGAAAAGGCGGATACCCTTGCCGCTCTGCCGGGGATATAGCGAAGGGATGCCCGCCAAGGGGGGAGCATGGCCTATGTGCAGATTGATCCGGTAACCTGTGAGGAAGTTGTAGAGTGTTTTCTTTCTAAGGCGATATTTTCACTGCTGATTAATGAGGTGGGAAGAAGGGCAAGCAGGGAAGAGAAAATACGCCTTGTTATAGGCGATGTTCTAGACGCCGTTCTTGCCAGTGGCACGCCCGTATTTCGGGCGCGGCGTGTACATGGCCGGACGCTCTTTGTCGAGATAGCGGCGGATAAACGTAACCTTGTATTGCCGCGCATGATTCAAGAAGTTGTGGCCGGGCACAGTGAAAGAGATTGGATATGCTTTGACCGTGGGAAACTGCTCCGGGCAATGCCACAACTGCGGAAGGAATATCCCGAACCAAGCATATCAGGTGACCCTTGGTTCCGCGTCATGAAGAATCTTAATGACCTCGATTTTGAAAAGATATTCCCAGAGGCTGTAAGGCCTTCTGACGGTAATAGAGAGTCTGCAATGCTTGGAAAAGGTCAGTACACGGATATTTCTTTTGCGTGGGAAAGCGACGAGCATACGAGCAAGCGCATTGCCGAACTTGAAACCGCGCTTGCCGCCAAGGATGCGGAGCTTGAACAGGCGCGGGCGGAAATGTCCGCCCTGCGGGAAAAGGTCGCGGCCTTGGAAGAGGAGCAGAAACAAGCTCGGGCCGCTCTGGAGGGAGTCCGATGGGGACAGGGAGCAGCCTCTCCGGATGGGCACGGTCTCTGTTCGCTTGTCATCAGGATGAGGAAGGAAGGAAAGACAGAAGAGGAAATTGCGGCCTTCCTCTCCGATGCCGGCAAGTGGTGTTCCGCTGCGCAGATCGGGGCGCTACTGTACCTCAAGGAAGGGCGTGTTTCCAAGGATGCCATGCAAAAGCATGGGCAACGTCTCCTGGGCACGGCCTGACATTCCCAGACCCCAAAAAGGAACCAGCATGGATAATACGTTTCGTTTTCTGATGTACCGGGCTGCGGATCAGGATATTTCAATCAATGCCGTCATCCGTGATGAAACCATCTGGCTAACGCAGAAGGGCATGGCCGAATTGTTTGGCTGCACCCCGGACAACATTTCTTTACATTTGAAAAATATCTTTGCTGACTGCGAGTTAGACGAAAATTCAACTACCGAGGATTTCTCGGTAGTTCAAACTGAAGGCTCTAGGCAGGTCAAAAGAAAAGCCAGATTTTACAACCTGGACGCGATCATATCCGTTGGCTATCGGGTGAACTCCCGCCGGGCTACCCAGTTTCGTATCTGGGCTACCGGGGTGCTCAAGGATTATATGGTCAAGGGCTTTGCCATGGATGACGAACGCCTTAAGCAGGGGCGGACAGCTTTCGGCAAAGACTACTTCCGGGAACTGTTGGAGCGTGTCCGCTCCATCCGGGCCAGTGAGCGCCGCATATGGCAGCAGATCACAGATGTTTTTGCAGAGTGCAGCCTGGACTATGACCGGAACTCGCAGGTGACGCGTCAATTCTATTCCATGGTGCAGAACAAGTTCCACTATGCCATCACCGGCCAGACCTCTGCCGAGATCATCTATACCGGCGCTGACAGTTCCAAGGAGCATATGGGACTGACTACCTGGAAGAATGCCCCAGATGGACGCATCCTGAAATCAGACGTTACCATTGCCAAGAACTACCTGACAGAGCAGCAGATCAGGCAGCTTGAGAGGGCGGTATCCGGCTACTTCGATTATATCGAAGACCTCATAGAGCGGGAAAACACGTTCACTATGGAAGAATTTGCGGCCAGCATAAACGAGTTCCTCACCTTCCGGCGTTACGAAATCTTGCCGGACAAGGGCAAAATCTCCAGAGAACAGGCCGTTACTAAAGCCGAAGCAGAATATGCTGTCTTCAACAAGACTCAACAGATTACTTCTGACTTTGACAGGGAAGTACGTAAGATGCTGAAACAATCATAGACAGGGCTGCAAGTTGTCCTGGGTAGGACAGCATTTGTCCACCTCCTGTCCTATCTTGTGTCCTAGCCTGCCCCCTTTTGTAACCTCCGGGAAAGTCAAATTTTATCCCCGGAGGTTTTTTTATGTCCATAACAAACCAGAACAGCGCCCCCACCCTGCCGGAAGTCGGCTTCCTGCGTCTCTCCGATGTTCTCAAGATTATCCCCGTCGCCAAAACAGCTTGGTATCAAGGCGTCAAGGAAGGCCGGTTTCCCGCTCCCGTGAAGCTGACCAAGCGCGCATCCGGCTACCGTGTTGGGGATATTCGCGCCCTGATCGCCCGTCTTGATGCCGGAGAGGGGGCGTAGCATGGCCAATAAAAAAGCCCCCGATGCTTGGCGGCGGCGGGGGCGGGACGAAGCGGAAGGCAACCGGCTTTTCCGCTCTCATTCTGCCGTAACCGCCCGCGAATCTCAAGGCCACACCTGCGCGGAATGCGCCTTTTATCGGGAAATCCCCCTGCCCTCCGGCCGCCGCCGCGTGCTGTGTATGCTGTCTGGAGAAAAATTGCGGACGGCCGGAAGAACTTGCCCCCACTTCCAGCCCGGAAGAGGGGTTGAGGAAAGGGAAGCCGCCGCAAGCCCTTATCCCATCCGGCAGGGCTTCGTCTGCCGCCGCTGCAGCAACGGCCTTGTGCCGACGAACCGCGCCGCTCTGCTGGGCCTCGTGGGCTGCATGGCCGGGCATGTTGTTGCCGGGGCCGCGTGGCCTGCCTTCTGTGCCGACTTCCGCGCAAGGAGGGCCGCCGATGTTCGCTAACGTCTTGACGCATGGCCGTGGGTTGGGGCATGGTGAGGGTCCCCAAATCACACAAGGCATGACAAACGCCTTTCCGGCTTCCCAAGAGCCGGGAAAATCTTTGTCGCAACATATACGACATTTGCCGTCAAAGTACCTGCCGGGCGTCTGTCTGGCGGGCTGCTTTCGCATATTGGCAGGTTGCAACGTCCGCATGTCCGCGAGGCTGCGGCGGCTTTGTGTGAGCCGGGGAGCGTTGCGCCCTGCCTTCTTTTTTTATCCCAAATCACACGAGGCCTTCATGAATCCCACCACCACCGCCGCGCTGCGGCCCGTCGTTCTGGCCCTTCCCTGCAACCTCATTCCTAACAGGGAGGTGCGTCATGGCCATGCATAGCAAGAGTATATCCACCATGCGGGCTGTCTCTGGCTCCCTCCTCAAAACGGGCGACATTCTCGCTTTTCTTCGCGAAGTATTTGAAGGTCGAACCGCAACCCTCTCGCTTTCTGAAGCGGGACAAGACGGCCTTGCCGCTGTTTTAGGTCTGGCGCAAGAACAGGTTCTTGAAGCGTACTCGGACATTGACGCCGTTATGCGGGAAGAAGGGGGTGGCGATGAGTAGCGATATTTTGCCCCTGTTCACAGACGTGCTGCGTGATGCCGGTCTTGAGGTTGAGACCGTAGAAGCGGATGGACGACTGCACCGCTGCGGCACCACGGACAGACCACGCGGCAAGGACGGGGCCTATCGCATCCATCTGGATGCCCCGGCCTGCATCTGGTGGATGAACTGGCTTACAGGCGACAGCGGCACACGGACGACAACCCCGGAAAAGGACATGGACAGGGCCGAGCGCAAGGCATTGCGGGAACGCATCGCCGCAGCAAGGGCGGAGGCGGAAAAGGAGCAGGCCGCACGCCGGGCCGCCGCCGCAAAGGCCGCTGCATCCATCTGGGAACGATCTGTCCCTCTGCCGGAAGGCAGAACCGACGCCCACGCCTATCTTGCCCGCAAGGGCGTCTATGCCTTCGGCCTGCGCGTGGCCGCCGACGGTCGGCTTGTGGTTCCCGTCATGGAGGAATCCGGCAAGCTGCAGAGCATCCAGTTCATCATGCCGGAAAAGCCCGCCGACGGAGACGACAAGCGTTTCCTGCAGGGAGGGAAGACAAAAGGCGGCTATTTCCCCATTCCGGCAAAGGACGGCCTCAAGGACGGACCTCTGCTTATTGCGGAAGGCTACGCCACTGCCGCAAGTCTGCGCATGGCAACGGGGCACGCCGTGCTGGTTGCCTTCAATGCCGGGAACCTCGAAACCGTGGCCGAAATGGCGCGGGACAGGTACCCGGACAGGGAAATAGTCATATGCGCGGACAACGACGAGGGGAGACGGAAGCCGGACGGCACGCCGTTCAATCCGGGCGTCGAGGCGGCCACAGGAGCGGCGCAGGCGGCAGGCGGCAAGCTGGCGATCTGCCCGCTCATTGCCGGAGAAAAGGCCGACTTCAACGATCTGCATCTCGCCCTGGGCGTTTCCGCCGTGCGCGACGCGGTGGAGGCGGCACGGAAGCGGATGCCGGCGAATGCCGTTCCTCATGGGTTCGAGCTGGTGGAAAATGGCCCCCGTGCCGGTCTGTACAAGGTCAGCGACGAGGGAGAGCGTACCTACCTCGGCCCGCCGCTCAAGGTGCTTGCCAGAACGAGGGAGGAATCCGCCACAAGCGGTTGGGGCCGTCTGCTGGAATGGAAGGACGAAGACGGGAACGTCCACCGCTGGGCAATGCCTGACAACGTTCTCTACTCGCAGGGCTGGGAATGGCTGGGCGATCTGGCGGATGCCGGATGGCCCGGTCTGCCATCCATGCGGAAGCAGATAGCCGCCTACCTTTTCGAGGCAAAACCGGGGCGGCGCGTTCGGTGCATGCAGCGCGTCGGCTGGTTCCGCAATGCGTTCGTATTGCCGGGCGTCACTATCGGACGGCAAGACGGGGAAGAAATTCTTTTCCAGTCTCCAATCATCAACAGTGAACTTTACAGCACGGCGGGCACGCTGGACGGCTGGAGGGACGCGGCGGCGCTGGCCGTGGGCAATTCCCGTCTGACCTTCGCCCTCTGCCTTGCCTTTGCCGGGCCGCTGCTGCGTCTGACGGGCGCCGAGGGCGGCGGCTTCAGTCTGGAGGGGGCGAGCTCCTCCGGCAAGACTACGGCCCTGCAACTGTCGGCGTCGGTCTGGGGCGGACCTGTCCACGTCCGCACATGGCGGGCAACGGACAACGGCCTTGAAGGCGTGGCGGCGCTCCACAATGACGGGCTGCTTGTTCTCGACGAAATAGGACAGGTTGGCGGCAAGGTGCTTGCGGAAGCCGCCTACATGCTGGCCAACGGCTCCGGCAAGACAAGAGCCGGGAAGGACACCGCCTTGCGGCGCTCTCTGACGTGGCGGCTGCTGTTCCTTTCCAGCGGCGAAGTGGGCCTTGCCGAAAAGCTCAATGAATGCGGCCTGCGTTCCCGCGCCGGGCAGGAGGTGCGGCTTGTGGGCGTTCCCGTGGCAAGCGGGGACGTGGCAAGTCTTCACGGTCTGCCGGACGCCGCCGCCCTCTCTGACCGTCTCAAGACCATCGCCGCCGCCCATTACGGCCATGCCGGGCGGGCCTTCCTTGAATGGCTGACGCGGGACGTGGAAGCGTCCAGACGTGAAGCCCTTGCCCTGGTCGAAAAGTGGACGGCCTCGCTGCTGACGGCCTGCCCTGATGCCGGAGGACAGGTTAAGCGCGTGGCGCGGCGTTTCGCCCTGTGCGCGGCGGCGGGCATTCTGGCACGCGACCGGGCCGGAGTCCTGCCGGAATCTATGGACGTGGCCATGTCCGTAAATGCCGCCTTCAAGGCGTGGCTTAATGAGCGCGGCGGGGCCGGAGCCTCGGAAGATGCCGCCATACTGGCGCAGGTGCGGCTTTTCATCGAGCAGCACGGGGCAAGCCGCTTTCAGGATATGGATACGGAACAGACGCACGGCGTCATCAATCGTGTGGGCTTCCGGCGGAAGGTGGGCGATACGACCGAGTATTTCATCTTGCCGGAAAGCTTCCGGGCGGAAGTGGTCAGGGGGTTCTCCCCCCGGCGGGCGGCGGCGGTGCTGCGTGATGCCGGGTGGTTGCGCAGGAAGGACACCAAAAGTTCCGTTGCCATGAGATTTTCGGGGATGGGGTTAATACGCGTGTATGCGGTGGTGTTGCCGGACGAGAGGATAAAATCGCAGGAAGGCGTTTTTTAGGTGTACAAGGTGTAACACGTGTACAGCCTTACAGCCTCAAGGCTTTGCGGTGTTACACGAAAAAAACACAGGGTGGGCAAAGGTGTAACGTGTAACAGGGAAAGCGCCTTTTTGTTACACGTTACACCTTCGGCCTGTTAGTGTAACACCTTCGTGTAACACAGTAACCTGTTGAAATATAATACTTGTTACACATGTTACACGTGTTACACCAAAAAACGGCCAAAAATGATTTTAACCTCAAACAGGGACGAAACCAGAAAAGGAGCAGCGACGATGCAGGACGCACGCGAAACAACATATATGTGCCAAGAGTCTTTCCGCATCATTCACGAGGGGACGCGGGCCGGGCTGTATTTTGTGGAGGTGCTGCCGACAGGCGAGGAAAAGGAAACGCAGCTTGGCGGGCCGCTCAAGGTGAGCGTCATCACGGGGGAGGGCGGCGGGCTCTTGCTGGAATGGAGAGACCCGGCCGGGGTGCCTCATGCCCACGTCATCCCGGCGGAAAAGATGCAGGGCGAACGGTTCCCCGTGCCCATCCTGCCTATGGTTGATGGGGGATGGAGTACCCACGTCCTGCTGAAAGGTGAAAAGCGGCGGTTGTTCCGTCGCTTCCTTGTGGCGGCGTGGAATGCGGAACGCGGGGAGAGTAGCGAACAGGTTCAGGAGCGGCAAAGATGAAAATAGTTGCAGACAGCCGGGAACAGCGGCCTTTTTCCTTCCGGGGCGCTCCCTATGACGGCGTAACGGTTGAGGGCGGGACGCTGGCAGTCGGGGACTATTCCCTTGCCGGTCTGACGGACAAGGTAGCGGTAGAACGCAAGGAGCTTGCCGATCTGGTGGCCTGCCTTGGCCGGGAGCGGGAGCGTTTCGAGAGGGAGTTGCAGCGCGGGGCGGCGCTGGACGCCTTCGCCGTGGTGGTTGAAGCCTCATGGGCGGATCTGGCGTCTGGGAACTATCGAAGCCGCATCAACCCCCATGCCGCTTGCCAAAGCGTGCTTGCCTTCGTCGGGCGGTATCGTCTGCCTTTTCTCTTTGCCGGAAGCCGCGCGGCGGCGGAGTACATGACATGGGGATTCCTTCGGCAATACTTGGAGGGAGCGCGGCGGCGGTGGGCGTCCATCGTCAAGGCGCATGACGCGGCATAGCTGCGGGGAGGATATATGATAGTTATTTTCGCGCTCGTACTCTTGGTTCTGGTCTTTTTCTTCGGGTATCTCATGGGCGCAGGGCGTTACCGCGTCGCTGCGGTACATCGTGCGTCAAAGAAGGACGTTGTGGCCTGTCATGGGCGCCGTGCCGTATTTCGGCGGCCTCCGACGTGTTAGGGGCGCTGCATGGCTTCACGACGTGGAGAAAATCTGATGCCGCCCACCAGTGACGCAGCCCGAGAGCGAGGCACGAAAGGCGGCAAGGCTTCCGCCGTAGCGCGACGCAAAAAACGGGATATGCGGGAACGGCTGGAAGCCCTCCTTGCCGGAACGCGGGACGGGATGTCCGGGGCCGATGCGCTGGCCCTCGCCCTGTTTGAAAAGGCATTGGCCGGAGATGTGAAGGCTTTTGAAACCATCATGGCCACCGTGGGGGATGCGCCCCGGCAAACAGTATGCCTTCCCGAACTGCCGGAGATGAAGACCGCCGCCGATTTGCCCAGGCTGACGGCGGCAATATTAAAGGCAGTTGCGGAAGGACGCATTTCTCCTGACGAAGGAAAGAAACTGGCAGAGCTCGCCGGAGTCCATGTAAAGGCGGTCGAGGTCGCGGAATTGGAAAAGCGGCTCTCGGAGATAGAAAAGAAAATGGAGGGTAAAAAATGACAGGTTTGGAAAAACGCGTCGAGAAGCTGGAGCGCGTCACGAATGCAGGCGCACGGGTGCTCCTTATCTCATGGGAGATGCCGGAGGGCGCAACTATGGCCACATGTGAAGGCTATACGATATCGAAGCAGGACGGAGAATCGGCAACAGCGTTCAAGAAACGCGCCTTTGCCGAAATCAGAGAGCAGGGGCTTTCTGCTGGCACGCACTGGGTAAACTGGCAATAGTGAAGCACGATTGAAGCACGGTCGAAGCATGGAGCCGGGGGTTTCCCCGGCTTTTTCCCTTTGCAGCCGGTGCTGGACGCTGCTAAAGAATGTGTGGGGCAGCCCTCCGGTAAAGGAGGATGCCCATATGGAGCAGTTCCTGCTGGACGTTGCTGCGCAAGTCGTGGCCAGCGTCATCGTGGCTCTGTTTGTCTACCTGATGAAACGTAGATAACAAGCGGCCCCGGCAGGAGGTGCGAACTCTTGCCGGGGCAAAAACTTGATCGTGTCTCGCTGATGCGATGATACCGTCGGGGGACTGTCCCGCCGGGCGGGGGGTGTTACGGCACTCCCTGCCCTTTTTTTGTATCCACTGCCGGAAGCATTGGCAAGACTCCTCACGGGTCTTTTCATGCGAGAAGCGCAGCGCCGAGCATGAGGGAGTCCAGAGGGATTTCCCTCTGGCAGGGGGGAGTTGTGTAGCACAACTACCATCCTGCCTCGAAAAACCCTGACGCAATGCCAGGGCAAAATGGGCCGGGCTGTGTCTGTTCTCTCTGCTCAAGGTTGCGGAGGGACAGGGCGTAATCCGCAAAAAAGTCATTTGCCGGAAGCATTGTGTGGCGGCGTTCCGTGCGCCGGATTTTTTCAAACTGTCAAAATTTGTGCCAATTAGACAGACGGACAGGGCAAAAATGGGGCAGCAAAAAAAAATGGGGGCAACTTTGGGGGCAGCTAATTTTTTATAATTTTGATTTTTATTTATGTTCAATATGTTATTGCATTAGCTCGTATTCCTTCTTCACCACAAATTTCCAAAGGGTCCGCAGGCAAACGCCTGCGGACCCTTTTCTATTGCTGCGATTAGTGGCGAAACGTCTCTGCCGCGCAGCGTGGGGACAACGTATTCAACTCCCGGAAGAGAATTTTTCCCTTGCCGTAGCGTGCCGGGCAGGAAGTGTTTGCGCTCCCTGCCTTTTTTATTTGATGGCGAGGTCTGTAGTTAGAGCGTTTCAACTTTGAAAAAGATGAAACGCGAGGCGGCGGCACAGCGCCGCCCGGCTTTTCTCCCTGTTTACGCTTGCCCCGAAGCGCGTCAAAATATAACATCAATAATATATGATATTCGTAAAGTTTGTTTGAATTGCCGCGCTGCAAAAAAGTCGCTTGCGTCGAAACCGGTCGAGCCGCGGCGATATGCCAGAGTTGGCTCGCCTTTGGAGCTGTTTTACTGGGACTATGCCTAAAAGGGGGAAGGGATATGGCGGAGATTGCCTTGCTGGATAAAGTCTGGACGGAGTTTCTTACTCGCTGGCCCGTGGAGAAGGTGCGCTCCATGACGCTGGAGCAGTATCATAAGCTAAATGATTCAAGCTGTTTTCAGCGTTGTCTGGAAAGCGGCGCGGGAAAATTAGGGTCCATCTGGGGGGGGAACTGCTTTTAAGTTCGGGATTTACCAGAGGGCCAACAAGGATGAGAACAAACAATCTGGGCAGGGCTATACCTACGGAGATGTGTATGCCTGGCTTACAAAGCTTGGCGCAACGCCGGAGGAAGCTTTCGCTACCGTAAAAAGAGCTATCCTCTCCATTATCGATGCGATACGGAGCAGGGACCTGGAAGGCGTGCAGCGTGTTCAGAATCTGGGCGTCCTGTGGCCTATGGTGGTCTGGAAGATTGCCTTCCTGTATCAGGACAGAAGTAATCCGCAGATTGTTTTCGTTTTTACACGCGAAAAGCTCCTTGCTGCCTTAGATGAGCCGAATACTGCGAATCTGGGCAGAGCAGAGTTGTATCGTCGTATCATGGAGCGCCGTGCGGGCAAAAACCTGCATGTTTACAGTGAAGAGATCTGGACAATGAGGAACTATGACGCCGCACAGCCGTCCGCCGCGTCCGCTTCCTCAGCGCCTGTTTCTCCTACTAAGATTCCGCTCAATCAGATTTTGTACGGCCCTCCCGGCACCGGCAAGACCTATGCGACCGTGGAAAAGGCGCTGGAGATTTTTGCGCAGGCTGGCCTGAGGGATATTGGCGCTACTGACACGGAGAGACGCCGTTGCTTTGATAAGCTGATGCGCGACGGCCACATCCGTTTCGTCACCTTTCATCAGAGTTTCTGCTATGAAGACTTTGTGGAGGGTATTCGCGCTGCTACGGATGACGACGGCAAAATCAGCTATGAAGTGAAGGACGGCATCTTCAAGGAACTATGCGCGGCGGCGCGCAGCCGGACGGAACGTCCGCACAGGCAGTCCGTCGATCTGACGGGACGGACTATCTGGAAAATGTCGCTTGGCAATACGCAGGGGGACGATGCGTATATTTATGAGGAGTGTCTGCGGGAAAACTGTCTGCTCATGGGGTACGGCGGCAGCGTGGATTTTTCCAGCTGCCAGACTCCGGAAAAAGTGCAGGAGCTTTTTATGGCAAAATTGCCCGATCAGCTGAAAGACAGCAGCCATCCCGTACAGCAGGTGACGCAGTTCTGTCTGGGAATGCAGCCCGGCGATATTGTTATTGTGTCCGACGGGAACCATAAATTTCGGGCTATTGGCGAGGTCTGCGGTGCTTATCTGGCTGTGGCTCGCAAAGATGATTCCTACGGGCAGCGGCGGGATGTCAAATGGTTGTGTACCTTTTCGCCCTCGCGGCCCGTCGAGGAGCTGCTGGACAAGAATTTCAGCCAGAAAACCCTGTACCGCCTGGCAGACACCGTCATCAGGCGCGAAAGTCTTGCCCGTCTGTTGCAGGTGGAGCGCGCGGAGGAAGAGGACTCCCTGCCGTATGTGCTGATTATTGACGAGATCAACCGGGGCAATGTTTCCCGCATTTTTGGAGAGCTCATTACGCTGCTGGAGGATTCGCACCGCGCGAGTCTGGATAAAGATTCGTATCAGCGGGACACGGTGACCGTGCGTCTCCCCTATTCGCGCGATTTCTTCAGCGTGCCGGAAAATATCTATATTATCGGCACAATGAATACGGCCGATCAGTCCCTGACGGGATTGGACATTGCCCTGCGCCGCCGTTTTGCCTTTACGGAAATGGCGCCCCGGTCCGAGCTGCTGGAAAACAGGCGTCTTGAGGGCACGACTGTGACGTTGGGTGATATGCTGGACTGTATGAATCGGCGTATTGCCGTGCTGCTGGACAAGGAACACTGTCTCGGCCACGCGTACTTTATGGGGCTGGGGGATTCCGTGCCCGTCGCGGAGCTGGCAGAAGTCTTTAAGAAGCATATCGTGCCCCTGCTGGAAGAATATTTCTTCGCGGACTGGGAAAAGATTCAGTGGGTGCTGAATGATCACCGCAAGACCTTGTCGTCTCGCTTTGTGATACGGGAGGAAGGCCGGATGGCGCAGCTGTTTGGCGATGATGTCCGGCTCCCGGAAAGCGCCGAGTCGTGGCGCTGGAATCTGTCGGCCTTTGAAGACATGAATGCCTATGTGCAAATAGTAGATGCTGGAATGGCGGCGGAGAGCCTCGATGAAGACGGGGAGAATCAGCCGCAAGAGACGGAATAGCGGCCATGATGCGGCAAACCATCCGCGAATACGGGCGGTTGACGACAAGGCCCGTCGTCTCTTCCCTGCATGAAGCGCAGATTCCCGCAACAGCGTTTGACTGGCTCTGTCTCTTGTGTGAACGGGAGCCGGGACTGGGACAGTTGCGAAATCAGACGACGCTCCAGTGGAAAAGTTTTGTGGGCGTGCTGCGGACGCCCTGCGGGCTGGAACTGGAGATTGTCCCCAAGACGCAGCTAGAGGCCGCGACGGCAAAGGACTGTCGCGAGCTGCTTGTGCGGATGCTGTCGAAAGTGCTGGATATGCCGTTCCGGGAGACTGGCGAAGCGGATATCCGCCTTTTTTCCCTGCCGCTGACGGAATGGGTGGCGCGACAGTTTCTTCTGCGTCTGCATCGTCTGTTACAACGCGGCTTGCGCTGCGAATACCAGAGAGTCGAGGTGGAGCAGACCTGTCTGCGCGGCCAGCTGGACGTGCGGCGTCAGGTTTGTCAGTTGCCGCATCGGCGGCACCTTTTCCACGTCCGTCACGATGTGTTCAATGTGGACAGGCCGGAAAACCGGCTGTTGCAAAGCGCGTTGCGCGTTGTCGCCGCCACGGTGCGCGACGCGGAAAACTGGAGGCTGGCCGCGGCGGCGCGGCCTCTGCTGGCGGGCATTCCGCCAAGCCGCGATATTCAGGGGGATTTTGCCCTCTGGCGGCATGATCGGCTTATGGTGGCGTATGATGCCGTCAGACCGTGGTGCGAGCTGGTGCTCGGCAACGGCATGCCGCGCGCCATTGCCGGGCAGCAGACAGGCATCAGTCTGCTGTTCCCCATGCACGACCTGTTCGAGCGCTATGTGGCGCTCAGTCTGCGGGAGCGCCTTGTTCCCGGAGCTTGGCTTGAGACGCAGCCGGGGGGCCGTTTCCTCTGCTTGCAGGAGGGAAGGAATCGCTTTGCCCTGCGGCCAGACATTCTTGTACGTTATGGTGAGCAGAAGTGGATTCTGGACACTAAGTGGAAGCTCCTTGATTGCGAAGATTCGGAAAACGGTATTCGCATACAGGACGTCTATCAGCTCTTTGCCTATGGGCAGCAATGGCTGGGCGGGGATGGCGACGTTCTGCTTGTCTATCCCGGTCACGCCGCCTTTCCGGATTCCGTGCCTCTCCTGCGCTATAAAAATTCTTCCCTGCGGTTGATCGTGGCAACGTTTGATCTTGCTACCGACGCGCTGCTCTGCGCGCCGGATGTCGCAACGCTCCTACCCTGGCTGAAGCAGGCGCCGTCGCAACGTTAAGGCGCGTTACCTCTAGGGCCTGTCAACAAAGACTATCCGTAAGTTGTTTAGGGGGAAGGGAAACCCCTCATCTCTGCTGTCGATGCCCATTCCTTCGTCGCAACGGGCACGGCCTGCGGCCGCCATC